>CAMCZP010000046.1 GCA_945887855.1 Leptospira interrogans serovar Manilae
TACAAAACTCCCCGTATCCAACCTTGTAAAAAAATGTCAAAGGATGAAAATTAAGATTTGACATTTATAGGAACCTATTTTAGAATGATTCTTATATAAGGGACGGAGAAGAGATATGAGATACTTAATCAAAGATTTAAGTAAAATGACAGGTGTCAAGGGTTTTACCATTAGAAAATGGCAGGAACGATATAGTATTTTCCAGCCTCAAATGGCTAACAATGGATACTGGTACTATTCCAATGAGGACTATACGGTTCTATCTAAGATTGTTAAGCTTTTGGAGTCAGGAGAACGGATTTCCAATATTGCAGCACTCGGCAGAGACAATATTTTAAAGATTCGAAATGACCAAGGGTACAACGATGCGGAGCGTCAACTTTTACAGTGGGTAATGGATGGAAATCTCTCTGCAGTAGAAAAATACTTGGAAGAGAAGCATGATTCTATGGGATTTAAAGAGTTCATACGCCACCATGCCGAGCATCTGGTCATTTTAGCCGGTCGTGCATGGCAAGACGGACTGATTACAGTAGCAGAGGAAAATTCTCTCACCAAATGGCTGGTAGGGTATATCCACTCCAAAATTTCCAAATTTGAAGTTACAAAAAGGCCTGTGTGGTTGGTTTCAATATTTCCGGGTGATCCCCATGAAATTGGAGCTCTATTGCACTATGCTATTCTCAGAAGCAAAAAAGTTCCCGTAAAGTATGTTGGATCTATTCCAATAGAGCATCTTGTCAAAGAATTGACTAAAACTGAATATAGAGTAGTTAGTATTTCTATGGCATTGGCACAGCCCCTAACTAAAGTAGAAAAATTAAAGACAACCTTGCTTAAAAAAACAAAAGTGAAAAGAATCTATTTCGGAGGGCGTGGGTACAAACTCGCCAAGTACGGAATTTGTCGGGAGAGGTAATTTGAGAGAAAAACTTGCGATCATTGGAACGGGAATTGCAGGGATGGGGACTGCCCATTTCCTGCATAAACAATTTGACATCTATCTTTTTGATAAGGCTGACTATGTAGGGGGTCATACCAATACGGTAAATGTCACAGAGCAGGGAAAATCCGTTCCTATTGACACAGGGTTTATTGTTTACAACGAAGTAAACTATCCTTATCTCACCAGACTATTTCGTGAACTCAATGTTCCGGTTAAAAACTCCAATATGTCATTCAGTGTGCAATACAAACCGACAGGATTGGAGTTTTGTGGATCTGGCATACCCGGGCTTTTTAGCCAAAAAAAAAATATATTTAGTTATTCCTTCTTAAGATTACTCTATAATATTAATCGTTTTAACAACGAAGCACCCAAAATTCTAGACGATCCAAAATATTCGTCATACACACTCCAGCAATTTGTGGATGAATTCTCGTACCACAAAGATTTACTCACTCATTATTTGATACCGATGAGTTCTGCGGTGTGGTCTACCCCTATCAATAAAATGATGGAATTTCCCGCATCTACTCTCATTCGGTTCTTTCATAATCATGGTTTTTTGGGGCTTTCCACACAGCACCAGTGGAAAACAGTGGTCAACGGATCCCGCACGTATGCTGATATCATCACAAAACCTTACAAAGATAAAATTCGTTTGAATTCTGGAATTGAAAAAGTGAGAAGAGAGAAGGGAGTGGTAAAGCTCATTTACAAGGGAGGATCAGAAGAGATTTTTGATAAAGTAATCTTTGCCTGTCATGCGGACACTGCCCTTTCCTTACTTGAAATCCCTTCTAATCTAGAGGGAGATACACTGAAACATTTCAAATACGAAAAAAATATTGCCACACTTCACACGGATTCACATGTGATGCCCACTGTTCGAAGTGCCTGGTCAGCATGGAATTATCGTGTGGAAAAAAATGATACAGGTGGTTGGACGGATTCCAATATTATCTATTGGATGAATGCACTACAGGGTGTATCTGAATCAGTGAATTATTTTATATCTATCAATGATCCAGGGCTTGTGAGAGAAGAGAGAGTTCTCCGCAGGATTGAATATGATCATCCCCTTTTTACCACCGAAAGCGTAGCTGCCCAAAAAAAACTTCCCGAGCTCAATAAACAGGGAGATATCTACTACTGTGGAAGCTACTTTCGCTATGGGTTTCATGAAGATGCATTCATGTCGGCAGTAGATCTATCACAAATTCTTTCAAAGGAACCTATATGGAATTAAAATCCAAAATCTTTGAAAGCCGTGTGATGCACCATAGACTTGTTCCTCAGAAAAATTCATTTCACTACAATATCTATACCTTTGCTCTTGATTTAGATGAGCTAGAAACTATGGATAAAAATTTAACCTTTTTTAGTTTGGAAAAGTGGAATCTCTTTAGTTTCTATAAAAAAGATCATTTGGACTACGGGCATCCCACCCACAAAGAAAATATGATCTCCTATGTTCGCGAGAATGGATGCAATACGCCTATCTCAAGGGTACTACTTATCACAAACTTACGTGTTTTGGGATATGTTTTTAATCCTGTGTGTTTTTATTATTTTTATGACTCAAATGATCAGGTGGCTTGCGTGGTTGTGGAAGTTCATAACACTTTTGGAGAAATGAAACCTTTTTATTTAGGCTCAGAAGACCTTAAAGAAGGTCAGTACTACAATAAAATATATAACAAATATTTTTATGTATCACCATTTCAAGACTTAGAAACTTCATTTGAATTTACTCTGGACCCCCCTTCAGATAAAATGAAAATAGGAATAGATGACTGGAAGGATGGAAAAAAAGTTTTTCTTTCCTCTTATATTGGGGATGCAAAAACAATGGAATCTGCCAATCTATTGAAATATTTTTTCAAATACCCACTGGTTACCTTACGGGTGATCTTTTTGATACACTGGCAGGCAATGATCTTATTTTTAAAAAAAGTACCATTCTATAGAAAATTAGACAATATGGATTTACAAAGAGGAGTTTACGTTGGCAGAAACCATTGAAACACAACAGAGAGAAGAGATTAAAGAAGAAGTTAAGCTAGCTTCGGCAAGTAAAATTTACAAAAACTTATTTAAGTTTGCTACAAAATCCATGAAAAATGGATCCATGAGATTTTTAGAGCTAGGTAATAATAACTATGTTTTAGGGGATCCCAATTCTCCCCACGAAGGGTATCACAATGCACTAGTGCAGATCAATAGACCCAATGAATTTTATAAAAAAGCAGTTCTCTTTGGAGATGTGGGTTTTTCTGAAGCCTATATGGATGGGGATTGGGATACAGATAATATCACAAACGTGCTTTCTTGGTTTTTATTGAATGTGGATTCGGGTCCCTCTACATCTGGCTCAAAAGAATTTAAGCCACATATCAAACTCATGAACTTTTTTAATAGAATGTATCACTTATACAGATCCAATACAGTTGAGGGCAGTAAGCGTAATATTGTAGAGCATTATGATTTAGGGAATGAATTTTATAAGCTATTTTTAGATAAAACCATGACATACTCCTCTGCATACTTTCAAAAAGATGAGATCTCCCTAGAAGAAGCCCAAGTTGCAAAGTATGAAGCTCTTTGCAAACATCTGTATCTAAAAAAGGAACATCATCTCTTGGAGATCGGGAGTGGATGGGGCGGATTTAGCTTACATGTAGCTAAAAAATATGGATGCCGTATTACTACTATCACCATTTCGGATGAGCAATTTGCCTATGCCAAAGAGCTTTTTAAGCGGGAAGGTGTAGACCATCTGATAGAAATCAAAATGCTAGACTATCGTAAATTAGAAGGAAAGTACGACAGAATTGTATCAATAGAAATGCTGGAAGCAGTGGGGGATAAATATTTAGATACCTACTTTGAAAAATGCCAGAGCGTTTTAAAGCCCGATGGACTTTTAGCCCTTCAGGTGATCACTAGCCCAGATTCCCGCTATGAAGAGTTTAAAACAGGAATAGATTTTATCCAAAAACATATCTTTCCCGGGTCTCTTTTGCCTTCTATAGGTAGAATCAATACCGCCATCAATCGCACGGGTGAAATGCATTTGTACCACATGCACGACATGGGGAGTAGCTATGTAAAAACGCTACATTCCTGGTTAGAAATGTTTGATAAAAACATAGCACAGGTGAGAGCACTTGGATTTGGTGAAAAATTCATTAGAACATGGAGATACTACCTTTCCTATTGTGAAGCCGCTTTTAAAATGAAAAATATTAGCGTAGTTCAGCTAGTATACACAAGACCAAACAATCTAAGTTTATGAAAGTTAAATAGAAGGGTATATGTCAGTTTTAAAAATCATTTTTATCTCCATATTAGGTTTTATGATCTATGCTACCACGCAAGCATCATTGCAATTAAATCTTATGACCCATCTTCCTACACTCATTCAGGATCCCTGGGCAGTTATGACACTGTACGACGCTTATTTTGCATTTTTCTTTTTTTATCTGTGGGTGCATTACAAAGAAGAATCATGGATTGTAAGAATATTTATGTTTATTATGATTGCTGGTTTGGGAACTATGGCTATGTCACTTTATATGCTCATAAAGATTTTTAAACTCAAAGAGGGAGAGGGAATGGAAACTCTTCTTCTGCGTAAAACAGAATCTAACTCTCCATGAAAGCATTTTTTAAGAGCAAAGTTCTAGATCCCATAATCAACCTATTATTACAGGGGGTTACACCGGAAAAAATTGCTCTTAGTGTAGCATGTGGAGCTGTTTTGGGTGTATTTCCTATTTTGGGTAGTACGGTGATTCTTTGCACAGCCGCTACATTCCTTTTTAGGCTCAATTTTGTGGCAATCCAAATTTCTAACTACCTAATCTATCCTCTTCAGCTTATTCTATTCATTCCATTTATACGCTTGGGAGAAACTATTTTGGGGACAGAACCCTTTCCTCTGAGCATGGAAAAAATTTTTACTATGCTTGCAGATGATATGATCGGAGCCATAAAAACGCTCTGGGTAGCAAATTTACATGGAATTTTTGCATGGTTTTTGACGGGACCTATTACAATTTTTATTCTCTATACAATTTTAAAACCCATCATTCGTAAAATTCCTCTCAAACAATTTAAGGAGGCAAACAGTGAGTGATGTATTGCAGATAGTAGGCTATGGTTGGCTCTCAGTTTTTATATTCATGAGTATTCTTTGGTATATTGGCAAAGAAATTCAAAACTATGCCATTGTGGATGTGGGATGGACT
Organism: Leptospira interrogans serovar Manilae; assembly: GCA_945887855.1. Classification (GTDB taxonomy): domain Bacteria; phylum Spirochaetota; class Leptospiria; order Leptospirales; family Leptospiraceae; genus JACKPB01. The sequence goes on from CAMCZP010000046.1 coordinate 5,197, forward strand.
GTATCACTTGTTCTCATCTGCGCGGTTTACTTTTTTTTGGGAAATGGCTGGTTTGAAAGAAAACTTCTCATACTGGGAATGGTGGGATTTTGGGGGATTCGTTTGGGCGGGTACCTACTTTTCACACGAATCATCGGAGGGCATGGGGAAGATGAAAGGTACAAAGCCTTTCGAAAAGACTATGGAGATTCTGTAGATCGCAAATTCTTTACAAATATCTTTCAGTTTCAGGGGCTTTTAGATGTAGTACTCTCAATTCCCTATCTACTCATCTGTTTGAATTCAGAAGAAGGTTTTCAAACTCTGGAGTATGTGGGATTGGGTATATTTGTAATTGCTGTGCTAGGAGAAGGGCTTGCCGACAACCAACTCCATCGATTTAAAAAAGACCCTGCAAACAAGGGAAAAAACTGCGAAGTGGGGCTTTGGAACTACAGCCGTCATCCCAATTATTTTTTTGAGTGGCTGATTTGGGTGTCATACTTTTTTGTATCTCTAGCTTCCCCCTATGGGTATTTGGGGATTATACCTGCTATTCTAATGTATGTATTCTTAACTAAATTCACCGGTATTCCCATGTCTGAAGAGTTGGCACTAAAAAAAAGGGGAGATGTATTTCGTGAGTACCAACGCACTACAAGTGCATTTATTCCCTGGTTCAAAAAGAAATAATTGAATGAATATAAGTAGGAGTTTTGGGATGCCAGTCCAAGCGCTTGCTTACAGTCTCTAATCATTTAGCTCACCTTTCAAACTAAATGTGTAAGGTGATCTAGTTATAATAATTATTTCACTACAACTTTCCCGTTATACAAAAGCTCGTTTTCTTGGTAGAGTTCTAGAGTATACTCTCCTTTTTTTCTAAACCCTTCTGTGTTGTACAAAATTTCAGGAGCAGAGTGATGATGATAAAAAGGAGTACTTACAAAAATAATATCTTCATATTCCATTGTATTTTCTCTTATCCATCTCAAATTTAATTTAATATCTAAGATATTATTATAAGTATTTATGCAAAAATCTAAATTGGGCGTATATCCAAGTATTAACCCATAGTTTGGTGAGATTTGGGGTAGGTTTCTCCAGCTTCCTCTTAAATACTTAGGGCAAGGCTTTTGACTATTTTTTTCTGTAAAATTTATTTCAGAGAGCTTTATCTTCCACTCATTTGGAACGTCGTACAGAGCTATGGAGCCAGAGGGGGAACTTGATATCACACTTTCTATTTCCTCTTTTTTCCAAATGGGATCCCCTGAGAGATATTTAGATACAGCACTTCTTAGCATAAAAAGGGAATGAGTGTATTGACCGCTGTAGCCTCCCAGTAAATTTTTTTTATGATTTATACTTAAAAACTGCGAATATGCATCTATATCTACGTAAGATGTTATAAAAAAACGGTCGGATACAAGGAGAAGTGGTTCTTTGTATTTACCTTGGCTGTAGTCTCTATGTATTGCAATCATTTCTTCTGGAATCTGAAATCTACTTAGAACTGGAGCCCTATTGTTTAATAGTAGTATATCTACCAAAAGTATAAAACAGAGAAAGAGATAAAAAATCTTTTGATTTGTAAAATAATTATTAATAAAATTTAGGACAAAAGCTATCACTAATCCATAGAGAACCCAAAATAAAAAAATAATTCTACTGGAATCTCTAATGCCAGAAAAACCAGGAAAATAATTAAATAATACTGTGTAGGGATAGTACTTTTTAGCACCCAAAGATAATAGATATATCAAAAAACACACAAAATATATTGCTTTTATTTTGAATCTTTCAGAGTCAGGCAGAGTATGAAATCTAAAAGCAACAAGAAAGGAAAAAGCTAAAAAAATATACAAAAGTGGATTGAAACCAAAAGAATTCAGATCACTCGGTGGGTAGGAAAATACTAAAGTCTCTACTTTTAAACGTTTAAAATGATAGAGTTCTATATTATGATAGTATGGGTAGATTAGAGTTGAAATTAGAATAAAAGTAAAAATAATTATAAAAATATTTTTAATAGAAATAGATTTATTAATTAAAATTTTTGCATCATCATACAATTTAAATTTATACATATATAGTATAGATAGTAATAGGAGCAAAAATAATATAAATATAAAATAAATAAATATATGAATAGAAGATCCTGCTAAAAATGCCAAAATAAAACTCACAATTGAAAGTTCAAACGAACCGGGCTTTTTAAAATATCTGATAGAATAAACCAATCCTATGGGTATTAAAAATACAAATTGAAGCTGGAAGTGCAAATACTGTTGGATATGAAACTCGGTAAAGCTACATACCAACCCTGATACAAATGATACATAAGGATTGTATCCAAATTCTCTGCACAATAGGTAGTTCCCAAAAGGCAATAAGATAATAAAAGACAATTGGATGAAATTTATAGTTAAGATAGGGCTATGAAAAATGGAGTCCAAAATTGCAACCATTGGGAGTAGGGATGGCATCATATCACTAAAAGAGTAACCCCCATCAAATCCATAAAAAATATTACTATTTAGGTAAGCTTCTAAGCTTTCTCCATACAGTAAACTTTTTAGTTTTAAATAAGGCCAGTATGCTATCCAAATCAAAAGGCTTCCATCGCCTTTATCACTGCCTAAAATAGTGTTTGAAAAATTCCATAACCAATCTCTTAAAAAGAAAATAGTTATCAAAGTATAGAGAGTAAAGGCTATCCAATTCATTTGTGAATAATTTATACCTTTTGTTTTTGGGCGTTAAATTCAATTAATTTTTTATAGAATTTAAGGGTATATTTACTTAAATCTAAAGAGTATTCTCATTGACATCCTATTACTTTTTGCAATTCTTTTCTCATGTGCGGACGTTATGTTTTTGTCTCTGAGCCACAGGAGCTTAGAACAGATTTTCCTGACCTTGAAATTCTATCTAACCTACCACCCCGAACGAATATCAGCCCTGGTATGGTTGTTAACGTAATACGTATAAAAGACTCCATGCAATTGGTTCCTATGCAATGGGGACTGATTCCTTCGTGGGCAAAAGATCACTCCTCTACCTTTAAAACATTCAATGCACGATCGGAAACCGTCACTGAAAAGCCCACCTTCCGGATACCTTTCAAAAGGAAACGATGTTTGATTCCAGCAAATGGTTTTTACGAATGGAGAACAGAAGGGAAGAAAAAATTTCCTCATTTATTCTTCCCTTCCAATGGTAAGCATTTATATTTTGCAGGTTTGTATGACGAGTGGGAAAGTCCCAATGGGTATTTGGAATCTTGTACCGTACTTACAACATCTGCCAATGAAACCCTTTCTGTAGTACACGATCGAATGCCAGTTTTCTTAGACAAAGCAAAATTTCCTCTTTGGCTCTCAAAGGATAGTTCGGAAAAAGACCTCTTGCCACTCTTAAAACCTGCTCCAAGTGATCTTCTACAGACCAAGGAAGTTCCAGCTGTCCGGGAAGGCATAGATCCGTTTGGAAAAACAGGGGATTAGTTCTTACTTTTTTTTACTTATTCTAAATTTTTCAAATTTCAGTCTTGACTGAAAACTCAGAAAGTTCAATCTTGTAAAAAGATGGATAAGCAACTTACGACAATCGATCCCGAAATCTTAGAATTTATAGACAAAGTTGGTCTATTTTATGAGTTTGCGGGCATTCCTAGGATCAGTGGCCGTATTGTAGGCCTCCTATTGGTTCTAGAAGAGCCTGTTTCTCCCGAGGAGATGTCTAGGATTTTGGGCGTCAGCCGTAGCAGTGTGTCCACAAATCTAGCTGTTCTTCGTCCTTTTAAGTTCATTGAAGAAGTACGGTACCCCGGAGATCGAAAGGAGTTTTATAAATACTCTGAAAATGCCATAGAGAATATCTTAAAAATCAAACTATCGCAATACGATCCTTTTCGCTCCATTTTATTAGAGGGAAGGGAACATTTGAAAAATAAAAATTTAAAAGATGAGAAAATCACGGATTTACTAAAATATCTAGATTTAGAAGAAGAGAATTTTATTCTTGTGATGCAAAATTGGAAAAATTATTTAAAATCTTCACGAAAAAAGGAATTATAGAGATGTACTTTTGTAGTACAACTAAATATTTATATAGGGATTATAAATATGTTTTTATTTAAAAAAGTATTGTACTTTCTAGTTATTTTCTTGGGTTTTTTGATAAATTGTTTACCTGTGGATGACAAAATTTCAAAAGAAGATGCTCAATCCCAAATTTATTTTGCTGCTGATTTCAAAGCTAAGAAATGCGGTACATCCATTCCAACTCCACCTCTTTTAGTTTTTACAGACCAAATCCAAAGAAATTTAGACCTCTGCACAATCGCCATTACACGGTTAGATTGTCCTTTTGCAGACTATCCAATTATTTGCCTTGGAATTTATAGTCCCGATGCAGTACCGAATATACCTTGGTATGTAAGTTTTAAAGAACTTTCCAATCGAAGGATTAAATTTTAGGTAATACGATGAAAAAATATTTAATTCAATCCTTATTAGTTTTCTGTTTTTTTACAACTCTTGATCTCTTTGCTGTATCATTTAAAGGAAGGATATTTTCCCGTACCAAAAACAAAGGGGAAGCCGCAGTAACTGTATTTATATTTGAAACCAAAAAAGGGTATACCACAGATGAAGAGGGTTTCTTTGAAGCGGAGGTTCCAACTTTCGGGGAGTATACATTCCGTATTCTTAGAGCCACTGGAATGCAGGAAATTAAAAAAACTGTGTCCGCAGATGGAGAGTCACTTACTCTCTTCACCGACAAGGTACAGGCTCCCAAAGGTGCAATACAAGTGGATGGTCAAAAAGAAAAGACCATACTTTCCCGCTACAAAGTGCGGTACGATGAAATCAAACGTATGCCAGGAACCTTAGGCGAAGCATTGAACGCAATCCAAACGTTACCTGGTATCTTTGCACCACCCTTTTTTGGAGGGGGACAGCCTGGGGGAATTGTAATACGTGGAAATAATCCCAATACAAATACTATTCTTTACGATGACTTACCCATCTTGTATGCCTATCACTTTGATGCAATTAACTCAGTAATTCACAATGATTTGATTAAAACCATAGATGTTTATACAGGAGCATATCCCGCAAACTATGCAAATGCTACGGGTGGTGTGATTGAGATAGAATCTACAGATAGTGTCAAAAAAGCTACTGGTTCTTCTAGTATTTCTTTGCTCTTGGGTCAGGCGATGTACCAAACACCCCTCTTCAATGGAAAAGGGTATATGGCTGCTGGTGGAAAAGTGGGATACCTGGATAAAACAATTGGTGCTACAGGTTTGATACCAGATGGAATACGTCTTCCGCAATACAATAGCTCAAATGTCAAATTTGTATATAATTTTACTCCTCAACATGCAATCTCTTTTACATCCCTTACCGCAAATGATAACTTTGTTTTAAATGCTTCCACTAAGAAAGGCAATGACCCCACCAAAGAACCACTGGAGGCTATTGCAGGGGCAAGTGTATCTGCAGGGCAGGGCTTTCGAACTATGGGGCTTAGGTACATTTGGACACCCGGATCAAAGTTCAACAATCGTATTACGTTAATAAATTATGATCCATTCAATAAAACCAATGTTAAATTTGGGAGCATAGAAGCAGATTTTGTCGCTAGAGCACCTTATACTGGTGTACGACAGGACTTGAATTGGGATGCCACGGAGTTTCTCAAAATTGACTTTGGAACAGAAGTAAGGGCATTTAGCTACAATGTGAGTGGTTATACGGTTGCTCTCAAAGATCCCAACAATCTCTCTCCCAATCCATATAATACAGTCAATCCTGATTTTGAAAAACGGGAAATCACACAAAGAACTCAATTTGGATATGGAAATGCTTACTCCAGCTGGCATTTTAAATTTGGAAATTTTAAAATTGAACCAGGTGCGAGATACGATTATATCGGATCTTCCAAGCAGGGTGTCTTTGGACCTAGGGGATTGGTTTCTTATCGCTTTGACAATATAGGAAAGGGTATGACACTTTTCTCGGGAGCGGGGGATTATTTTCGCTTTCCATTTTTTTCCCAGCAGCCTTCCCAAGAATCTGGGAATCCGGATATAAAGTTTGAAAAAGCAACAAAGTACGGAGCTGGGATTGACCAACAGATTACGGAAGAGTATTCTATCAAGGGAGAAGTGTTCAAACAGGAATTTACAAATTTGATTGTGAGCGACCCCTATATCACAGAGCCCTATGGATCCAATCCTGATAAAACCCAGCTTCTTTCTAAGCCAATTGTCACCAATCGTGCCTTAAACTATTCTAACAAAGGGGATGGTTGGTCACACGGATATGAGCTTTATATTAAAAAATCCAATCGTCCCGGGTCTAGGGATTGGTTTGGGTGGATCTCCTATACTTGGTCGCAGAGTTATCGAAACAACAATATCTTTGTACCATTGGGGGATGATTCCAGTAAGCTTATAACTGCCACGGAGGCAAGGGTAAGGTCGCAGTACAACAATTCCAAAGAATTGATCTATGAGTTTGATACCACTCAACTCTTGAGCATGGTATATGGATGGAGAATCAATGAAGAGTACCAAATTGGTGGTAGATGGTTCTATAGATCTGCTTTTCCATACACTCCCGTGATTGGTGATGATGGGGGGCAATTCACAAATACAGCAAATGGTATCACAATTTTTAATCCCAAATACTCTGACAATCCCTATTCGGGAGATTACCAAAATTCCAGACGTGCAAAACCCTACCACAGGCTAGATTTCCGATTTGATAAGTTTCTAAATTATGAATGGGGCTATATGAACCTCTATTTTGAGGTTTTAAACCTTTATATGAGAGAAAATATCCTAACTGAAAACTTTGATTCTACAAGGCCATATTCAGGCACAAACCCAAATCCACAGGGAGATTTTTATCTCTTGCGAAATGGGGGAACCAAAGCTCCATTTTTCAATATAGGATTGGAGGTAAGATTTTAATGTACTACATATCTACCTTAAAGCAAATCATAGTTTTTGTAAATTCACTCTTATTATTATTGTATCTTGCAAGTTGCAATCATATAAATAAAAAAGACTACCAGGATGATTTCAATGACGGCTTACTATTGAATGTACTTTTAACTCCGGAGCCAAATCCTGTAGGAAAGTGTACTGCAATGATGACAAAATCCTCAGAGTGTATTCCTAATGCCAGTGATAAGACTACTATTTTAAATACCTTAGAGACAACACTCAATCAAACCTTAGGTAATTTTAGTGGGACAATTTTTAAAGCAACGCTTAGTTCAGACAATGAGAAGTATACTTCTTTTATATATTCTCAAAGTTCGTCTACACTTTCCTTTTCCTCGTATTGCAACTCTGCAGTTTCTTCGGAGGCTCTCAAAAAAGCCAGTTCAGCATACAAAGACTGCCTCTACACATGTCAGGCAGACAATTGGTCTTATTACATTAACAATAATCTCTGCACTACAGGTAAAACAGCGGACTTGGTTACGGGGAGTTTGGGTGTGGGTCAAAATTTATGTGCAATCAAATGTGCCAAAACTACTAACAATTAAAAAAATAAATTATGGCACTAGAATGCAGGATTATGAAAATGAGAATCAATAGGAAACGGAACAAAAAGAGAAGGATACCTTTAGTTAAAATGAAATTATTTATACAGAGGAATAACAAATGAATGGTAAATCTAAGATTTTAAGCTTTCTATTTCTACCCATACTGCTATTTACACTTGTCAATTGTGCATCTTCGAGTGCTGGGATAGCTACTAGCAATATCCCCATTGTGAATAGAAAGTACAAAGTTATCGCCCCAGTGCAAGATTCCATATCCTGGGCTACATTTGATATGGCTATCATAGCAATCCCTTTGGGAAAACCTCCCATCGATAAATTAGTTGAAAGATCTATCAACCAAAAAGATGCAGATGCCCTCATCAACATCAAGTACTGGCAGGATAGAATTATTATATTTTTTATCACTTGGAATCGTTTGGGTATCAGTGCAGAAGCTATAAAATTTGAAGATGATGGTTCTGCTAAAACAGGTATCGCACCTAAAAAATGAGAGAAGCCCAAATGAGTAGAATTAGTTCTAACGGGTGTTTGTTTATTCTTTTTATCCTCTTCCTGTTTATGAATTGTATGGGAGGTATCACTGATAAGGGCGGGCGTGTTCGTAATACTGGTCTAATTTCAGAAGCCACTCTTATTCGTAAGGATAAGTTGAATATACTTGGTTCTTCTGAGGGAGAGTCTTCTACCTTTTTTTACTTGGGGCTTTTCCCCCTTACAAACCCCCTTAACATAGAGTATGCAATGAGCCAGGCAGTTCAAAAAGTACCCGGTGGTGATACCTTAGTAAATGTGAAAATATGGCATGAGACTCATTACTTTTTTCCATTGGGAACGGTTTCGGTAGTAAAGGTAGAGGGGGATGTAATCAGTGTCAAAGAGATAGATCCACCCATAGGTGATCCAAAAGTGGGACCTAAAAAATAATGGAAATAATAAGTACATCAAAAAAAAATAAAGGAATATTCTCAGATAGATAAGTCTGAATAGAAAAGGGACATTACTATGGAACAACTCGTTGATATAGGGGAACAGATAATTTTTATACTTATGGCTATTGCAAGCGTTATGGCTGTAGCTGTAGGGTTTGAAAGAGCGTTTGTATTCTCAAGAAGTGTAAGCAAATCGGAATCTATCTTAAAAGAAATTATTTCCAAATTGAGAACTCATGAAGTAGGATCCCTCAGAGATCTAGAGGGAAAATCTCCTAAAAATATTTACGCTCGATTTGCTAGTTTTTCAGCAGAACACTACGACAAGGGTCATGACAGTTTATCCGAATTGATGGCGGGTAGGGTTGTATCTGAAAAGATTGAATTAGAAAAACGTCTCCCCATTCTATCTACACTTGGAAACAATGCTCCCTTTCTAGGTTTGTTGGGAACAGTTTTAGGTGTAATCAAAGCCTTCAATGGACTGGGGACACTTGGTAATTCGGGTGCGGAAGTTGTGATGAAAAGTATTTCAACAGCACTTTTAGCCACAGCAGCGGGATTATTTGTAGCGATTCCAGTGGTGATGACAAATAACTTTTTTTCAAAAAAACTAAAAGTCATCAGCCAAAATTTGGAAATCGTATCCCGTGAGTTTTTAGCCAGTATAAGTACGAAAAAGGTTTAGAGGGTATAATCATGGCAATGGCAGCGGGATCTAATGAAGACGAAGTGATCGATGGGATCAACATTACTCCAATGGTGGATGTTATACTTGTATTATTGGTGATATTTATGGTGACAGCTAACTTCTTAAAAAAAGAATCAATCAATATAAACCTTCCAAAAGTACAGGCAGCAGATCCAAATGTATCACAAAGTGTGCAGGTAGCCCTTACGAGGGATGGTAAAATATTGTTAGAAGGGCAAACAATTACTGAAGAAAAACTCATTTCTACTTTAGAGCGGGATATTAAATTTAGACCCAATATGAGGCTCACCCTTTCAGCAGATGAAAAGCTGGCATACGGTACAATCATGAAACTTATGGGCGTAATACGTAAATCTGGGGTTTCCAGAGTAGCACTTTCAGTTAAGAAATAGGTAAGTATATGTCAGGTATCTACGAAAAAAATAAAGGTAAATTTTATATACGGTATCTTTTCCCTATAACACTCACGCTTTCTATCGCGTTGCATGGAGGGATCTATGCTGCATACTATATCTCTCAATTCCAGGATGAGTCTGATATTGTAGATTCGTCCAACATAAACCAAGAAGTAGACATAATGGAAGATATTCCACCCGAGTTGATTGGGGGGACATCTAGCCCCGCACCTGTAGAAAAATCAGAGTGGGTTGAGGGAAAAAAGAAAACGGGAGATGATCCAGCAGACGAAGATATAAATGAAAATGCAGTCTCTGGAAATGGCACAGACAAAGATGGATACCTTTATTCCTTCAATGGAGACAAAGTTCCCACTCCTATCATAGACTTTGATTTACGTCAATTTTTTCCAGCAGCAGCGAAAGCGGCAAATATCACTGACAAGGTAGTTGTAGTACTTGTGCAAATAGATGATTCTGGTAAATTGATTAGCTCAAAAATAGTCAGTGGAAAAGCAGGGTACGGGTTTGATGAAGCGGCTATAAAAATTATAAATATGACTCGTTTTACACCGGGCTATGTTTCTGGAAAGCCCACCAAGATGGCACATAGGGTTCCTATTAATTTTACCTTGGATGAATGAAGTATAGGATTATGCTAAAATTCTATCCATAATCCTATCTTTTGAAAGATTTAGATGAATGTACCTTCCATACCTTATTTCAAATTTAAAAATATTTTGAAGTGAGATTTGTAGAATATCAGCCAACATGCATCTAATTACACCCGAATGGGTGATGATAAGTGTACTTTTAAAGTTTTTAGTTCTTAATTCTTCTAGAAAATTAGATACTCTGAGATACATATTTTGTAGATTTTCTCCATTAGGAGGTCTTTGAAATATAAATTCTTTCATCCAAAGTTCTAATTCTTTTTTGTGTATTACATCCCATTTTATGCCTTCCCATTCTCCAAAATTAATTTCTAAGAGTCGGGTATCGGTTTCTACAGAAGTTGAGAATTTATTAGAAAGCAGAGTACATCTGGAGAGTGGGCTTGAATATACCTTTTCAAAATCAATATTTAATTCCTGTCTAATTTTTTGGGCTTCCTCCTCAAAAGTACTACTAAGAGAGACATCGGATTGTCCATAGCATACATTTGAATCAATATCTACAGATGTATGTCGAATTAAATATACTTCCATATTCCTAAAATAGAAATGTAGAGTACTACTTCAGAAACTTGCTGGGTGGCTCCCAAACAATCCCCAGTGTATCCACCAATATGTTTATGAAAATAATATCCCAAGTATACTTTTGAGAGAAATGCAGGTACAAAAATACTTAAGAATAAGACTGAAGGGAAAAGAAAATAGGGGAGAATGGTGAATAAAAAGCTGTAACTCATTTCATAGATGCTAAGTTTGGAGTTTGCGATAGGTCTGGATTTGCTGATATCTAGATCCTGCACATACTCGTGACTTTGAACAAAAGTGGATGCTATAAATCTACTGGAGACATGCCCATTTATAAGGGAAATTAGCACCAAATTATTTCCAAAGTTTGAAAGTTCTACCAAGACACTGTACTTTAAAAAAACTAATAGGCAAATTCCTATTACACCATATGCACCAATTCTACTATCCTTCATGATTTTTAAAATATTTTCTTTTCCCCATCCCCCTCCAAAGGAATCACAAACATCAGTAAATCCATCTTCATGGAATGCTCCAGTGAGTAAAACTCCTACGATCATAGATATAAGTATACTAATAGATACTGGAAAAATAATGGCAAAGATATAATAAGTTAATCCAGTAACTCCCCCCACAATCCATCCCATCAGGGGAAAATACTTTCTCGATTTATTAAGTATTTCTTCATTATGATCGACCCAAGAAGGGCATGGAATTCTTGTGAAAAACATGACCGCGGCTAAAAAATAATGAATCTCTCTACGTATCACTAGTAGATACCCCCGCACTCTCAAAACTAGCCATATTATTTAGAAACGCTATTGCATTTTTGATAATTGGATAGGCAAGTGCACATCCGGTTCCTTCTCCTAGTCGTAGTTTTAAGTTTAAAATAGGCTGCACACCCAGTTTTTCTAGCATGAGTGCATGTCCTGCCTCATTCGAGAGATGACAAAAAATTGAATTTTCTATACACCTCGGCTCAATTCTATGTGCAATTAAAAAAGCAGCTCCCGTAATAAATCCATCAATCATGATAGACATTTTTCTTTTGTACGCCTCTAGAATGGAAGATACAATCTGGGCAATTTCAAATCCCCCAAATGTCTGAAGTACAATCATGGGGTCAGAGATAGTCCCATGATTTACTTTTGCTTTTTTTAAAATTTCTAATTTTCTTTGATACTTTGTATCATCTAATCCAGTTCCCCTGCCCGTACATTTATCCAGTGGTAAATCGTACAGATAACTCATAATCATAGAAGCAGAGGACGTATTACCAATTCCCATTTCACCAAACCCAATTATATTACATCCGCTTTCATATTCTGCAGTGACGATTTGTTTCCCATACTCAAAACAGGTAGCTAGCTCTGTTTCTGTCATTGCTAGATCATGTAAAAATGATCTAGTTCCCATCCCTACCTTAGCATTGGTAAGATTTGGATATTTTTCAAATTCATGATTCACACCGGAATCGATGATTTTTAAATCAATAGCATTTTCTTTGCAAAATACATTGATTGCAGCTCCGTTTTGAATAAAATTATTAACCATTTGGTATGTCACCGAAGAAGGATATGCACTCACACCCTCACTTGCAATACCATGGTCTGCGGCAAAAACAAGAATAGTTGGCTTACTTAGATGGGGGCTCAGTGTATTTTGTATTACGCCAATTTGAGAAGCAATTTCTTCTAATTGGCCTAAGGATTTCAAAGGCTTTGTTTTTAGATTTATTTTCTCTTGAAGTTGAAATTGCGTCATATTATCGTGATGCTCTATACTTGGCTATAACCCCATCTACATCAGCACCCCCACCAAAAGCTCCCGAATCTTGTAAATAGTTTTGAACTGTATCAGGATTAACTCTCGCTGTAGCGGATGTCAGCCGTATGTAAATAAATCCCTCAGATTTAATTTTATCTCGTAAAACAGTACTACACCCAATTCCATAATCATTAGAAGAATTTAGATTATCTATGTCAAATGCATCACCTCCTACTTTTTGAGATGTATAAAGATCTTCTCCATAGAGAGGGTTGGTATCCATATTATATAAAACTGGTGTAATACCAGCAAACCTCTGCCAGTACTGCGGATTTTTACTATATGTAGATTCATTTGAAAACGTATAGTCTGGAGAAAATCCACAATAGTTTATATTATCTTGGCTTACTTCTACAATTATAGCTTCCATATATCGAGAGGCATTCTCTCCATTATAATTAAATGAATTTTCGAACACTATGAAGTCAATACCCGAGCCATTCAACACCCTTTTATTTTTCCATTCCAATGTAATAGATGCGGAATTACCCGTATTTGTTAGAGAAAATACATCCCCTGATCCAGAACTACTACCGGCTCCCCGTATACCATTCACTGCTAATCTACTATCCCGAAAGCCAACTCCCGTATGATTGGGGGCATCAGTAACCGTATCAGCTGTGTCTTCTATGATACTTTTTGATTGAGTCAATGGCTGAGAGTATGAGTTCATAATCACAATGCTAGCAGCCATCTGCATATCTCCAGTGGAGGATAGTTTACCACAATTTACTAATTGAATAAATAGTAAAAATAATATAATTACTAATCTGTTTATTTCCAATGTATTACCTCAAGAAAAAATCATTTCCTGAAGGAGTTACAAACCTCTAAATTGAAAAAAGTATACACGTACTTCTTTGTTATAGTTTTCCTTTCCACGAGAAAACAATATAAGAGGAGTATCTGGCTTTACAGTTGCGGGACAGCGAGGGACTTTCACCCTACTTCCTCCATTCGGATATTTACAATATAATTTGTTATTTTTGTTTGTCAAGATTCCTTTTTATGATATCTCCAAAAAAACCATAATACCACTAACGTTCGAAACCAAAAAAACCTACATACTCTAATGTACTAAGTAATTTTTGTATCATTATGTCCTCTGCCAAATTCTTATTGATTTTTTGCTAATCTCCAATTTTTTTCCAAAAATTTCGATCACTTGGTCACTTTTTTATACCTATCTAGGTAGGAGGCAAACATGCCCGACTACCATGATGTATTCTGGAGATTGCTCTTTGGGAGAATAGACTGTGCTATAGAATTCTTTCAATTTCTGCTAAAAGAAAAATCTGAATTCTTGGTTCTTGAGAATTTGATTTTCATCCAAGAAATCATTTACAGAAAAAAGAAATTACTGTATGACATTTTATATGAAATACCAATTCGGAATTCAAACAAAAAACTGTACTTCCTTCTGGAACATAAATCCAGAAGGGCAAATGATTTTGAGATCTAAATAATGAAGTACAAAAATGCCATTCACAAATGGCAGAAAAAAGAGTTTGGTAAAATGTCTTATATCATATCCATCCTATTTTACCAAGGACTGGATAATTGGGATCCTGTAAGTGAATTGGAGGAAGTTAGAAATCTTAAGAATCCTATATCAAATGGAGCAAAAGAGGAAATTCTAATTTTTGATCTGAGAAAGATTGATCCAATTAGAGATTTCGATAATCCTGAATTGAAAGCAGGGTTGTTGCTCTTGAAAATCATTCGAGATCCTTGGGAAGAATTTATAAAAGGTAGTTGTAGTACTTGTGCAAATAGATGATTCTGGTAAATTGATTAGCTCAAAAATAGTCAGTGGAAAAGCAGGGTACGGGTTTGATGAAGCGGCTATAAAAATTATAAATATGACTCGTTTTACACCGGGCTATGTTTCTGGGAAACCTACAAAAATGGCACACAGGGTTCCTATCAATTTTACATTGGATGAGTGATTAGATATTTTTAGTAACTGAGACTTTTAAAACTTTACTCCCAACCCATATCTCTTCGTATCCATTCGATTCTAGCTCGATTGTGAAAGATATCCCAGATACCAAAGACCGATGCGGATCTTACCTGAATTTTATTTGTATCCTTTTCAAAGTAAAATTCAACTTTGTCTGGAAATCGAAAGACTTTTGTAAAATAGAATACTCGAATATAGTCGGCATTGGTTTCTTTTCGTATATTTACATTCTCTAATTTCATAAAATAATCATAAAGTTTTTTATAAGCCTCTTCTCTTGACTCTTTATAAACATAAGGGGATGATTTATGTAATACATTGTACTTCCAACTCTGAGAAGAGACACAATTCGGAGTGGGAGGACAATAATTTAATTCATTTTCATAAACACCCATACTAGGACCAATAAAGCTCGTACAACAAATGATAAATATAGATAAAATAGATTCCATAATTACAATATGAAATCATTGTATTGAGCCGATCAATATATTATTTTTCGAAAAGTTTTTTTTGGGAAAGTTTCATTAGTTTTCTGATCCGTTACAGGAAGATGAAGCGCCAAT
Organism: Leptospira interrogans serovar Manilae; assembly: GCA_945887855.1. Lineage (GTDB taxonomy): Bacteria > Spirochaetota > Leptospiria > Leptospirales > Leptospiraceae > JACKPB01. The sequence goes on from CAMCZP010000046.1 coordinate 20,369, forward strand.
ACCTCCAATCCAATTCTTATAGGAAATCTTCCACAGATTGCAGGATGCTTTTTTATTTGTGAATTTAGTTGGATTATTAAGATCAATAGAATATAGCTTTGAAAAAGTTTTTAGGTTAGTGATACCGAAAATCATGATACATTTGGGATCTAAATAGTCTAGGAGGGATTGGAAGACTTCTTGGTTGGTATTTTGTTTTAGAATGTCGGTATCTGCTAGGGATTTGATTTTTTACTATTCGTATTTAGAAATATTAAGTATTACTTATTCAAAAATTTCTGTGCTTAAAACTTCCAAACCGTGGAGAATGTTACTGTATAAAACAAGATGAGTTTCTTTTTTCCATGTTAAATTTTCATTTCTCCATACTGATATTGTCTTATCTTTAGGATCAATGATCCAATATTCTTTTACTCCACAGTTTAAATATCGATCTGACTTAATACCTAAATCTAAATTTCGTGTGGATGGAGAGAGTACTTCAACAACTATATCAGGTGAACCATGAATATGCATTTTTACTTTATTTAAATTTTCAGATAGTAGTACAGAAATATCAGGTCGAACTACATCTCCTCCATCGGGCAGGAGAACATCCATTTCCATTACAACTTTCCCAATTTTTTGTTTTTTCAAATAATTTCCAACTATTAAATAAAAATTTCCAGCATAATTGGCATGTTCAAAATTCGGGCTTGGTGACATATAGAGTACTCCATCAATCATGTCGTAGCGAAATCCATCATCTTCCAAATCTAAATATTCCTCACGAGATACACGAAGATTTTCATAACGGGGACTTTGTTTTTCTATGGAAATTTGCATACTTAATAAAATAGGTAAATTTTTAAATTCGTCAAGAAAAATAACAATGAATCATAGATTTTATATGAAACCCTGGGAAGAATTTTTGGAGGATTGGAAGAAAATTACAGAAATTCTTAATTTGATTGAGATTACAAAAAAGATTGATTTGATAGAAAACATGCAGGACTATATATTTAAGTCACGGAAAGTGGTTCGAACTCTATGTAGATTTTCTGTCAAGTTTTTTTAGTAACATAGGATTTAGCTCAGTGACCGCGTTGTGTATTTAGGTTATTCGCGTTTGTTGATGATTAAGGTATAGAATATATTGAATCGGAATTAAGTGTTTTTAAAGAGATAATATGTTAAAAAAACGGGTTCTTTTTAACAGGAGTGGGGAATCCACTTCATGGAGAATTATAAAAAATGACTGAACAATTGCTTATATCACATATAGGAGGAAATATGAATAATAGAAAAAAGGAAGCAATTTCTTTTTTTAGTGAAAGGATCAAAGTTGAATTATCAGACAATCTACTCAAATTAGTTTTATTTGGATCTCAAGCTAGGGAGGATTCAACAGAAAAATCTGATTATGATTTTTTGATTCTGCTTAAAAATAAAAATCAAGAGAATCAGAGAAAAATCAGAGAGATTGAACTTAAGTTTATAGATGAATTTGATATAGTAGCCGCTTGTTTGGTTTTTGAGGAACCAGAGTGGAAAAGGAGAATTCATTTACCAATAGGAAAAAATATAGAAAGAGAAGGTGTACTACTTTGAAGAATAGAGAAGAAGTTCATGCACTTCTATTGAAATCTCAAAGTAAATTAAAGACTGCATATATTGATAGTGAAAATGGACAATTTGAAGACTCTATTTCAAGGTCGTACTATTGTGCATTTCTTGCAATCTCTGCGTTACTCTTATCGAAGGATTTAAGTTTTTCATCGCATAGTCAAATTATAGGAAATTTTAATAAAGAATTCGTTAAGACAGGGATTTTATCAAAAGAATTTACTGAAAATATTCAAAGTCTTTTTGAGGATAGACAATTGAGTGATTATGATGCTCTGGCAAGTTTTACAAGTGAAAATGCAAAAGAATCAATAAAGATGGCTGAATTTATATTATTTGGGATTTTAAAATATTTAGGATTTGGTGAATTTTTAAGTTAGTAAATTTATTTAAATTCAAAAATCAACTTCATGGAGAATTAACTGTCTACAATATGGGGGATGAGCAAAGAATTCGAATTACCTTCGATGAATTTTTCAAACGTTCTTCCAAATCTTTCTTTGAAAAAGAAGGCTTCCGTGTGGAAACGGAAGTGGAAATCTTCCATTTACCCAAAAGACTCGATGTCTTAGTGGTCAAAAATTCTCTGACCCATTTTCCCCCTTCGACTACTCGCAAAAAGATGCGAGTGCTCAGGGACCGAATCTTTCTGCAAAGTGTATCTCTATACTTTATCATA
>CAMCZP010000047.1 GCA_945887855.1 Leptospira interrogans serovar Manilae
AAAAGTTTATCTATCTGACTAATAAAATAGTGTCATACGGACTGATGATAGAGCTACTCATCATATTTTTTCAGGCATATCGCGGCAAAATGAGCCATTTTAACAACCAAACATTCGAAGATTTTATTTTGTTTCAAATCATGGCAATCACCATAGTCTGTGTTTGGCTGGGATTTGGAGTCTATGCTTGGAAATTATTTAAATCCACTGAAAATGGAAATGATTTAGTCTTTAAGGGAATCCAAGTGGGTGCAATCATCACTTTTCTTACAATGCCCTTTGCATTCACCATGCCCCAACCGAGTAAAACACAGCTCCAAGAGATCATAAAAAATAAATCCCAAATTGGTTTGGTAGTGGGCTCCCACACCGTTGAAGAAAAAGATCCCAGCCAAACATATCCCCTAACTGGTTGGGCGAAAACGGGAGGAGATCTTCGCATTGCCCATTTCTTGGGGCTTCATGCACTACAAATTTTACCAATCCTAGCTTTTTTATTGACTGGAATGAATTTTACAATTTCAAATAAAAAAAGAATACTTAGTACTACAGGATTTTTTTATTTACTACTTGTGGTAGTGGTTCTCGTTCAAGCTTTGAAGGGGATTCCAATAATCTAGTCCCTGGTAGAATAGAATGGGAATTATAGAAGTTTCTGTAATAGATTACTACAAGGTATTTTATGATTGTGTAGTATGACTTTTCTTAACCTTAGACATACAGACTACAATATAAATGACGCAACTGCAATTACTATCTTTTTCCGCCGGTAGGCGGAAAAAAGCCTAGGATTGTTGCGTATAAATTTGCAAAAACTGACTTTTTGCAGGAACGTCATAAATAAATTATATCTACTATGACTCTATACAAAATAAATATCCCTTATTTTTACTTTATCAAATATTTTTTTATTAAAAACATTTTGCATAACAAATTCTTACAAATCGTCAAAAGATTTTAAAGATATGTATTGGTCGTAGCCCTATTTATTTTTTATAATTAGTTAAAAATAAAAATAATTTGCTTGATACCTTTAAATGTCGCCTATATATTACGATTTATTATTGATATCAATGGAGAATATTATGATAACTAAACATTTAAAGTTTATCCTAGTTGCAATGATCTCATCTTTAGTTCCCGCTCAGTCTCTATTTGCCTCTGAGTCTGTTGTCCTGAAGTCAGATGATTTTGTTGGAATATCTTTTTGGGTAATTTCAATGGCACTCGTCGCTGCCACTGCCTTCTTTTTCCTGGAAACTCAAAGAGTCACTGGAAAATGGAAAACATCCTTGGTGGTTTCAGGCTTGGTAACACTAACAGCATCCACCCACTATTTCTATATGAGAGAAGTATGGATCCAAACAGGCTCTACCCCAACAGTTTATCGTTACATTGATTGGTTAATCACAGTTCCACTCCTTATGACTGAGTTTTACTTGATTCTTGCCGCTATTGCTAAGCCCTCAGTCTCTATCTTTTGGCGTCTATTGATTGGAACTTTGGTGATGTTGATTGGTGGATATCTAGGTGAAGCAGGCTATATGGCTGTTTGGCCCGCATTTATCATTGGTATGGTTGGTTGGGCTTTTATCATTTATGAAATTTTTGCTGGTGAAGCTGGTAAGATGAATGCTGCTTCTGCTCCCCCATCCGTTCAATCTGCATTTAAAACAATGCGTATTATTGTGGTAGTGGGTTGGGCAATCTATCCTGCAGGATACTTTTTTGGATATTTGACTGGAGCAGACCAAGCATCTGCATTCAAAGCACTCAATATCATCTACAATTTTGCTGACGTGCTAAATAAAATCGCCTTTGGTGTAATCATTTGGTCCGCTGCGGTAACTGAGTCAGAGAAGTAAAAAGTAAAATTACCCGCAATTTACCTCAGGCAGTATGCACTATTATCTGCCTGGGGTTCAGTAAGCTTATAAAATCATTCTAATCCCCACTCTCCTATAAATTATAAAAAAATAGTAAACTTAGTCAATTTTTTTTAGAATACATTTTCTTTTCTGGTTGCGATGAGACATAATAAATATTTAATTGACCTTATGGTAATGGTTTTCCTTTGGTTTGTGCTTTGCATTGTGCCATCCCTATCCTCAGATTCACTTTTGGGACTGGAAGAGGATCTCCTAAGAGCATCCGCCCGAAACAACTATCGCCTAGTAGAAATTTTACTCAAAGAAGGGGCAGACATTCACTGCAAAGATCCCAAGTCGGGCTTTACGCCTTTGCACATTGCCTCTAGAAATGGGCACTACGGGATAGTGGAAATACTTTTGCAATATGGAGCCAATCCGAATAAAAAAGATATTGAGTTTGGGTTCACTCCCCTTTTAGTAGCAGCGTACCACGGAAATCATAGCATTGCAAAACTTCTTCTCGATCGGGGTGCAAATCCTAATGAGCAAGAAACTAAAACTGGTATCACGGCGCTTCACATTGCAAGTCAAAAAGGTTTTTTAGATATAGTAAAATTACTTATAGAAAGAAAAGCAGACTACACAATTAGAGACTCCCGCGGTAGAGGTTTTTTAGATAAAGGGCATATCCTCGTAAGGGACTACTACAAAGGGATAACGGTTGCAAATAGAGAAGACTCTTTACGTGAGGGATGTAGGGCTATTATTTTAGACCTAAATGAAATTGGGTTCATCTCTGAAGAACTCAGCAGAAAAGGTCAGGGAATCCTTTTTGAAAGAATATACAACGCATATATAAATAATTCTAATTTTGATAAATGTACCACTTTGTTTTTAGATACAGATTCAGATAAATTTTACTGGATAGGTTTATTTTTGTTTGATGAAGAGTATACTACGATAAAGAATTTCTCCATGGCAAAGGAAATCATCAAGAGAGGAATGGAATTCAGTGAAAATAAATCCATAGGTGTTTCCTTGCACTTTATCTATGGTCTTCTCCAATGGAGGGATCGTAATAAAAAAGAAGCCAAGATTTATTTTGAAAAAGCATATTCTATGTCTGAGAAATATCCTGGCTCCATACCTGCATTATCCTTGGACGAAAAAGTGGAGATAGACAATTTTATGGGATTTACCGAATAGGCTACCTTCCTAGGATACGTTCATGAATGATTTTCAAATGCCCGGAAAAGAGGAAAAAGCAGAATTTGTTCGCAAGAATTTTGATATTATCTCAGGGAAGTATGACCTTTTTAATGACCTAAACACATTCTTCCTCCATAGGTATTGGAAAAATACAGTGGCTTCCCTGGTAGAATCCTCAAACAAAGGTAAACGTATTACGTGTATGGATCTCTGTTGTGGTACTGGTGATATTTCTCTTCGATTGAATAAAATTCCTTCTTCGGAAAAGGTATATGCAGTAGATTTCTCCGATAAAATGTTAGACATAGCTCGCCATAGACTTACGGAGTTTAAGGAATGTAGTGTTCAGCAGGGGGATGCTACGGCACTCAAAAACTTCAGTGATTCTTCGATGGATGCTGTTACAGTTGGATTTGGGCTTAGGAATGTTTTTGATTTACCACTTGCTCTCTCTGAAATCAAAAGGGTACTCAAACCGGGTGGGATATTTATCAATTTAGATGTTGGTAAAGTATCATATCCTGTAATACGATTTTTTGCTGATTTCTATTTTTTTAAAATTGTTCCCTTGATGGGGTATGTAATATGGGGCGGAAAAAATAAGATGTTTGACTATCTTCCAATCTCTTCCCTTCACTATCCCGATCAGGAGAGTTTATTGGGTCTTTTGGGAGAAGCTGGATTTGAAAACTCATACTACAAAAATTATGCTTTTGGAAATGTTGCAATGCATGTAGGTTATAAGCCCTTATAATCCTGATATTTCTCCTATAAATTCATTTTTTTCAGAGAAACAATCTGCTTTTACATTGTATACAGTGCCCCTATTGACAGGGAAATCAGCTTGGTCTAATTCCTCCACTAAAACATAAGATGCTATTTCCGGGATAACTACCACAGGAATTGTATCATATTTTGTTACAGAAATATCCTGATGTCCCTTATATGCAAAGCTTTCATCTAAATAGTTCCACCTCATTCGAATTGTTTCCAATGAGGTCTCTTCTCCTATAAACATACATGTTTTACGTTTTCCCGTAGTACCGATTTTCCAGATTAATTTACCTTTAAAAGAATGATATACTATTTCCCCTTCAGACTTGTTGTTTGGATCCGTGGAGATTTGATTAGAAATAATTTTTTTACCTTTTGAATAATAGGAAATTTGATAAAAATGATTACTATCTTCTCTGAAAAGTGGAGGCTTTTTTTCATTGTATAGTACCAATCCTGGCTTGATTAAAAAGAAGAGGGAGATACCGGTGAGAGCTAGACTTAAATACTTCGCTCTGCCTTCTGGTAAAATTTTTAGCCTATGCATAGGCAAAACCAATAACAAAATAAATACAGCACCATCTGGATGCGATACATGGTACCCAAATACCAATGGTACTACTAAGTACAAAATATAGGATAAATGACCCCTCCAATAAATTTGAAGCCCAGCCCAAAAAAGAACAATGAGGGTGCCCAGAATTCCTGTATCTCCTAAAATACCTGTATAAAAAGAACCTGGTCCATCTACAATTCTATTAGGATTGGGAAGAATAAATATAGGATTTTTTAATAAGGAGACAGTAACAGATCCAACTCCCCCACCTAAAACAGGAAAATCTTGGAAAATCTGAAATGCCATTTGGTTTAAAAAAGTTCGGGGTGGATCTAAATTGCTAATTTTTGTTATTATCCCTTCGGGAGTGGATAATGTTAATAATAAGTTCCATAACCTTCCCTGATTGGAAAATCTGGCAAAGAAATAAAATGCACCTAGTGATGCAAAGAGAAGCAAAGAAAAATAGCCTATAGTTTTTAATAATCCTAGGTTGTTTTTGTACCTCTGGATATTATTTAAGTGAAATAAAACAAATGATGAAAATAAAATAATATTGTATGCCCTACCCTGTTTGTATCCTAAAATCCCTCCTAAACCCAAAAGTGCCAAGGACAGCAAAACAATATGTCGTGGATGGTTTATGCTTAGTTCTTTTACTGCATAGTGAAGAGAGTATATCAATAAGAGAGGATACATCCATGTAGCACTCCCCGCATCTCTAAATAAACCTGTAATACGTCCTAAATTGGGAGCATTGTTTGTTCCCTGTGCAAAGAAATGGATAGAAATAAAAGTTTGGATAAAGATCACAATGGATTGAATTGCAAATGTATAGAGGATACCCTCACCAAAATCCCTAAAAGCTCCTTGGTTATAATTGGAAAATGACCTCTCCTCCGCATAAAAATAAAGTAGAGCATAGATCATAGGAAGAATGATATTTGCACTGATGGAATAAAGTGATCTAGAAGATTGCTCTGGAAAATAAAAGTAATCCTGTACATCTGTACCTGTTAGAAAGGGAAGATGAAAAAACTGAATAAAACTACCAAGAAGCAAAGTACTTAGAAATATAAGAATAGGAAAATAGACAAATGAAATACCCCTTTTTTCCAAACCCCTTGTAAATGTAAATCGATCATGAATGGAACGAACAAACGGAGAAGTACGAGAATAGTCTATATAGATCTTACAGGCTAATCCAAAGATCCCCCCAGTAAAAAGGCCACCTACTACCAAAAGACTCGAACCCGTGTATGCAAAAGAAGAAAGTCTAGATAGCAAAAAGACTCCCGAGATCAGAAGAATTCTACCCAATCGTAACGATATGCAGTAGCCACAAAAAACTAAAAGAAATTGGAAATAAAAAACTCCATTGTACTCTTCGGATGGAACAGGGTTAGCAAAGGAATGAAATTTTGTGAGCAATAAGCATAGAAACCCAAGGAAGACCAAAAGGAAAAAATGCAGAAAGTTCCTATACTTGCTTAAATATTTGTTCACCATAAGAAGATCATATAAAATGCATTTCCTGTAAATAGAAATATTTTCCTAGGTTTTAAGAAGTGATGTGTATGTTTTTTTAGAAATAGATTTCCAGAGACTCTACAAAACAAAGTTCTCACTGAAAGCATTCATAATCTTACTTATTTTGAATCATTCCAGCTTAGATAAAGACTGGACAATTTTACCAATCACCCCTGCATGTTTGTCATTGCCCTCGTTGGTTGCTATGATAGATATCAATACCGTTTGCTTATTTGTAGCAACTGCTACTGACCATTGTGAAGGGACTTTTGTTTTTTTATTGATACCTCTTCCTTCTATATAGGTAACCTTTAAATCATTCAATGTTCTAGTGGTTCCCTCGGGGGATGTAGTGTATTCAATACCGTCTATAGTATCATTTATATTTTGAAGAGCACTCTTAAGTTTGAGAGGAAGTGTTTTGGCATTAGTAGCCGACATACGAAGAAGAACTAAATTATCTTTTGAAGTAGATTGTACTATTTTTCCAGATACTTTCGTTTTCCAAAAAGGAGGTAAATTGATTTTAATTCCAGATTCTTCATTAGGATAAAAATCTGCAAAGATTCCAGTTTGTAACAGAAAAAAGAATAGTAAAAATAAAATATATTTGTAAGACAATCCAAATCTTAAACTAACATGAGTATTAGTTGGATAAAAAAAAGTTGCATGCATATTTAACCTCCTGAATTATTAATCAATTACTCTATTAATTAAAAACTTGGAATAAGAAGTCAATTATAAATAATCTTTGGGCTACCAAATTAAAGTACTCCTTTTCTTGGAAGAATGTACATTTCATCTATATTGATTGCTTCAGGAGTATCCAAAAGCAATGACATCTGCTCCGCAAAATCTCTCTCAGGAATCATATCTTCTGGATTAAAACCCTCTCTGCCATCCCATATAGATGTATATATTGCTCCAGGGTATACAGTGACCACACGAATTGTAGGCTTCCATTCCTCTCTAATAGCTTTTGCTAATCCGGCAACCCCATGTTTAGTAGTACAATAAGCAGATGAATGCGGAAATCCCTGCCTTCCTGCAGTTGAAGATAAAATTACAACCATAGGTGTTTTTGAATTCAATAAATACTTATATGCATTTTTCAACAATAAGAAGGGGGCTGTTAAATTTAATTCCAAATGGGCATTCCACTCGGAAAGACTCAGAGAATGTATAGGCTGAAATACACCATCTCCCAAAGTGATATACAAAGTATCAATGTAACCTATTTTTTTAAATACATCTTGGATTGCTTCCTCATTGCGTAAATCACAATGGTAGTTTGTTCCAGATACCAATTCTCCTTCAATAGCCTCTCCCCTACGAGACAGACCAATAGAACGAAAAATTTTTTTTGATAAAACTTCTAAGATAGACTTGCCAATTCCAGAACCAGCCCCCGCAACAACCACTGTCTTTAAAATGTCCAGATGAAGTACTCCTGTGCTTTTTGAATAAAACCAATTTTTACTAGAAATAACAATAAAATTATCTTTACCATTATAAAATAATAAATTCTGCTAGTTACCCCATCTTCTTTTGCCAACAAAATCATAAGGGGAATTGACAAAGTAAACATACGTGATACATTTTCATACACTGACCAAAAGTGATAGTATCCGGCTAAAATCACCAGTAAAAAATTTAAAAGTAAACCAATTCTATACACAGTTCCATTTTTCCAGTTTCCTGCAATTGCGGAATATATACCAACCACAAGTACTATCACCAATGGAAATCTAGAAAATGCCCTTGCCATCTCCTTCCAGTCACCCGACGATGTGGAAGATAAGAGAAATTTTAAATAGGATATTATACCCTCAAATGGCAATATAAAACTTAAAATTCTGGTAGGTTTCCAATCGGGAAAAGTAATCCTAAGATATACATGCCATAGAATTGGTATAACCAATGTAGAAAGAATTACTGTGGATTTTTTCCAATTTTTATCCTTTAACTCCATAAGTCCTAATGGAAAGTATAGAAAAAATGCTGGTTCTTTAGTCAGAATAGATAACGAAGCCAATAAAAAAAATGGTAAATAGCTCTCTTTTAAATAAAAATAATAAGAAAGTATAACAAGAGATACTAAGACAGAGTCGCTTACTAAAACAGAATAACTACCCAATGAAAAAGGAGATGCAATATATATCCAAACTAAATATGAATAGTCTCCTAAAATTTTTCTAAGTGCCAGTGCGGATAAAATAAAAAGCATAATATTCCATATATACATCCCCAAAATAGAACCATTTGGACTATAAATTCCAAATATGGAAATTAAAAGTGGATATCCGATACGTGGAGCTCTATAGCTATCATCAAAACCAATTGGCCATTTTAAAGAAAACGAACTGAGAGCTCTGGAATAGAAATAAAAAATTTGTCCATCGTATCCTGCACCCAGATCCCCCTCATAACCTTTCTCCACAACAGCACGGGGTGGCATATATTCTAAATTTAACTCAATAAATTCATTTCCAAAATGAACCATAGAAGAAGGTTCCCATTCATGTTTTTTCCAAATGAGAAGGGTAACCACTAAATATAAGAAAAGAATTGCGGGGATAATTATCTTAACTTTATCTATTTTTTTAAGATAAATAATTATATAATTACTCATGGATATTATCCTTGATAAGATTGATATACTCTTTTGACATCAATTGGGCTCCCCGAAATGTGAGATGGTTCACATCCATAAAATATCTTGGATCATTTAAAAATAAAATATGATCTATGTATGTGGCATCGGTTTCAGATGATATTTGCTTTAAATATCTATCATATCCGTAGTACCATTTAGAGGGAATATAATTGCCTGTTTCCATAGGATTTTCAGGACTAGTAACCAATATTATTTTTATATTATTACTCTTCAATTTCAAGAAACTCTTTCTTAAATTTTCAAATTCTATCCAAGGAGTAAACTCTGTTTTAGAAATTTTCACTTTCACATCTCTAATATACGTTTGTCTAGTTAGTTCTGGTCTTTGTTTTAAATTTGCCATTAGACGATTAGTGTAATCTTTTTCGTACTCTTCTATACTCATATTTACTAATGATATATCCTCTAATGTTTCAAGCCTTTTAAATGCGTTATCTTTTTGATACTCATTTCTGCAAAAATTTTGTGACAAACGTATACCATAAAATTCTTCCTTAGCATAACTTTTTGGATCAATGATTTTAGAAGACACTGTTTTATCAACTTCCATTGTTATCTCAATTGACTCTCGGCCTTCTTCAATTGGAATATTGATTTCTTTCCATCCTGAATTTGGAAACGTGATATTGAGAAGTTCTTTTGATCTAGAACTCAATTGAACTTTGGTATTTGGATGGTGGATGAATATAAACTCTCTTCTATTTGTACCAGTTACAGGCTTTTCACATTGGATTGAAAATTTTGGTAACGTCCAACCCTTTCTCCATATCCCTTCTTTTGGCATAATCCCTGTATAGTTGTGATAACTTCTACCATATCGAAAATGTTTCTCGTAATATGCAGAAAAAGGATCCATTATAAATGACCTTTCTCTATTTACATAGAGCATCGACTTAGTTAGTAGCAGAAAAAAAGATTCTCTAGTTAACTCTTTGTGATACTGTAGTGCAAAATCAAGAGGGTAAAACGATCGGACTGGGTGTCTATCTGAATTTCCCCTTATCCAATTAAACTGATTAAACTCAAAAGATTCCTTGCCATTCAATGGGAAATAATCAAATTGAAAGTCTGCCGGATTTAAAAGGTACAAAACAACTTTTGGATTTTTCTGTACTATATCTTCTGTGTACCTATAAAAATCAGAAGGTGACATGGCAACATGGGAATAAAAACGAACCGAAGATTGGAATCCTTTTTCATTCAGACCTTCTTCTATAACAGAAGGCAACGCGGAGTACAGGGCAACTGAACTACCCACCACCAGTACACCTATTTTGTCTTTATCGAAAGGTTTAAGATTTACCCGGCTGTGTTGAAAATTGTACCAATGGGATGTATCCCATTCCATCTCATTGGGAAATGAGTAGGCTAGCTTATAAAAAACTAGAGTATCTAAGATAGATACCGAAGTGATAAATAAGAGAACAAAAAAAATTACCCGTATCCGAATGGATTTTAAATTAGCTATCATGAATATAAAAAAGACTCTTTCAATGAAAATTATTTGTTTGCTATTTGTAAATCTATTTCTATGGGAAATCTATCCTGCGGAGGATTCATTACCTCTCTTAAGAGTCTTTCCTATCTATAGAAAAGAAGAATGCGAATGGGCAATTCGATGGGATATATGCTTATCTTGTATGCGACAGGGAGAAAAGTATGCCCAAAAAATCATATTTCTAGAAGACAAACCATATCGTCTTCATGGATGTATGCATCCAAAAAAAGGATTTTATAGCTGGGAAGAGGAATTTAAGAAATAATGAGCAATTGCTTTCGATCTACCCAATTTGGATAGATCGAAAGCAAAAAGATTTAGTTTTTCTTACAAAGTTGAAGCTCTTGGATGCTCTTAGCACCGGAGAGACACGTTAGCTCATACTTTCCTGATTGGCATTCCTTTTGTAGCATAGGAATCAAAACCATTTTTGCTTTTTCAATATCCCCTTCCGGAGCAAGTTTAGAAAAATTTTCAAACATTGTTTGAACCACAGGTGTACATTCTGCGTCACTAACAGAATTGTCTTTGCAATTTACCGTAAATAATAAGGCCGCAAATGCTGCCAAAACCAATAAGTTTTTCATGAAGATTGTCCTCTATTTTTGGCATATCTAGAAACATTCAAATTTTTGAAAATTCCATACCAATATTCAAAAATTAAAACTAGCCCCGTATTTATAAAGAATTTTTTACACTCTCCTTCCGAGATGAAAGCAACCACAAACAATAGGATTTCTATTTTTTTACAATTGTAATCCCATAGATTTCCACACCCTCCACTCCTTTGAAGTAAAGAGTAGAGGCATCTTCGCTGAGAGTGTATGTCCCTGCATTGGTTGTAATCCCAAAACCCTTCCCATAATGAATCGGAGGAAGAAAGATTGCACATTCCCCAACCTCCCCCGGATTGTTTTTAAATGAGTATTTGAAGAGTGATCGCTTATAATCAAATGAAAGTGATACAGGTTCTCCTTTTGTCCACATAGGGTATGGTCTTGAAAACGCACGCGTTCCCCTTCCTCCATCTCCATCATACAGGGCTGGTGTATCAATTGAGTAAATAGAAAGATCTTCCCCATTCCAATTGTCACCATACCTGTGAGTGTTGTCAGTGGTGTAGTTCCAAATTGTTACATTGACTAAAGTTTTTTCAATAGCTACAAGGATCTTATCCAATGCTGTCTCATGCTTAGAATAATCACCTGTTTTGTATGCATACCTTTTCGTCATATCCATGGGGATTCCTGTTTCACCTATGACTGTTGGGGCATTTTGCATTTTTTCTATAGACATATTTTTAATCAATGCAATACAATCGTAGTACATAGCATCCACTGCTTTTTTACCAAAGATAGGTTTTTGAGAAAAGGAATGAACTCCTATCCAATTGAATTGACGTTTCATGAATAAAAGGGCTCCATCGTACCAATGGGTGGCATTTACTACTCCCCCAACTCCCTCCTCAAGAGGCTCTTCCCATTCTAGCTCCAATTTAGATGGATCACTTTCCATAAATATAAAAAATGATTTTTCTATCTTTTGGATTTCTTGTTTGTATTTCATTACAAATGGTGTAATAAAATCTTTATAAAAAGAAATACTCTTACCATTGATACTTTCAAAATAGTTATTTTTCAAAAGCATGGGGGCACCATTGAGATCATAGTTCCATACACCATGTTCACGCCACACACAGTAGGATCCCTTTTTCCATAGATTGATCCCCCTCTGATTCAAAACCACACTCCCAAAAGGAATTTTGTTAAATCCAAGCATGAAAGATCTATTAACCCTCGTAGGATGCCCTTCCGTCATCACCATCTCCTGGAAGTGAGTGCTTGTTTCAATCACTCCAAAGAAAGGCCAATCAAAAGTAAGAAGTGTTTTTTTTCCAATGTAGCCGGGTGAGGGTTCATTGAGCGTATCAAAACCAACTACATTTTTACAATTTTTCAAGCGAAGTGCCAGCTTACAGATTGCAGCAATGTACTTAGATTGTAGGTAATCTTGGAGATTGGCTCCGTCTACGGTTCGAAGTGGAGCAAAAACCTTTCCACCAAAAAACAATGTAAACATGGTAGCTGTGACATACTTTGCATAGTTCAAAGGCCAGCTCATCTGGACATATTTTTTGCCCCTTGTATGGTGCAAGATAGCAAAATCTCCCTGTGGAATCTTAGGAACTTCCATTCCCACAGATTCCAGTGTCCATCCAGGAGCACCATCGCCCCCAGAAAATCGAGACCATACATCTTGGTGTGGATCTATAAAAACATAAATCCCTCTCTTTTCTGCAAGCTCCACCATCCTACCCACATATTCAATGTAGTCATGGTCATAGATTTCGGGGCCACCATGTTCAATAGCTTCCCAGGTAACCAGAAAGCGTAAAAAATTAAATCCCCATTTCTGTAACCGATCAAAATGCGATGCAGCCTCCTCTTCCGGGAAGGGTCTACCCACAAATGAGACCTTTTCATGATTCTGAAAAGAGAGCGTTTGGTCGAGAGCAGTATTACCATTTGGAGAGAAGGGAACCTTAGTACTGCCCGAAAGATTGACCCCACGAAGAAGGTAGACTTTACCTTCCATAGGGTCTACGAAAAAGCCATTTTTAGAAGTAAGACGATTCAATTGATTTTTTTCCTGCCATAGCAAAGATGTTTTTTTGGTAATTAAAATGTACAATCTTTTTTATAATGTGAGTAATTACATCCACTTTTCAATTTGCGAGAACCTAAAGAAATCTTAACTACTCAGCGAGTTTGGAATTAATCTAAAATACTAAATTTCTTTTTAATTAAAATTTTTCTTTAATCTTTGGATCTCTTTGTTACTTTTTTCTTCTCTTTATGAAAAGAGAAGAAAAAAGTAACCAAAAAAGAAGAGAAACCCGAACGTTCGCAGAACCGGTCCCCGAGTAGGGACATCCTCAAGTCCCATATCGAGGGGAATTCTCCAAGGTGTTGTTAAGCTCTGTAGTTATTTTAATTACTTACCTTTCAAACTGATATGGGGTGAATAGTTACAAGAAATCAGAAAATTAGTTCATAATTTGCATCAAATAACTAATTATGATAATAATTTTTTCTTATATTATAAATATATTGTATATGTATTACTTAGCTACCATAAAACATTAAAAATTACTTTCACTCCCTCTTTTTCTAAGTAAATTTATAATAAAAATAGCTCTCAGTTTTTATTAAACTGTATAAAAAAACTTAAAAATAAAAAAATTTAGTTGATATTTTTTTAAAAACAAACCAACTTTCGATTTTAGATTTAATATAGCAGCAGGTTTAGAATCAGAATCTTTTGACATTTTACATAACAACCCAATTTAAAAAAAGGAAATATAAATTATGACTACTCAGGCAACCGCTCAAATGGATAGACGAAGATATCCCCGGATCAATGCAAATTTTTCTATGGAAGTAACACCATCTCCTACAGGTGAAGGAACAGGAATTAATGTAAGTCAGGGAGGATTACAGTTTAGCCATAGAGGAAAATTAGATCCAGGAAGTTTGTTAAATATGGTATTGCGTGTACATGGTTTTTCAGGTACTGTACATGTAAAAGGAAAGGTAATTCGTTGTGAAGAATCTGGCGCAGATAATTATTACCATGTATCTATTAATTTTGTAGATACAGACCATGAAACAGAAGTAAGTATTATAGATATGATCAAATCATTCCAAAGCTAAAATACCAATTGCATATACAAGGGGTTTATCCTACTCCTTGTTTGTTTTTCTTTAAATAGGGTGATCAATCCTCTAGGTTCCCCAATTGTTCTCTTGCATCTTCATAGCCCGTTTTTATCAAATGATCCGCTTGGGATGGTGAGAAGTTTAAAATACTTTTCATACCTAATGAAACTTTAGGGCTTACAATTCTAAGCCGGAATTCTCCACCACCTAACCAGTCTTCTATCAGTCCTTTAAATTGTGATTTGACCATCTCGGAAATTGATACATTTGATAGACTTCTTCCTGATTCAATGCTATATTTAAAATTTTGAAAAGAACCAATTTGGATCAATTCAAAGACTCTCTCAAAGACTTCGCTCCTATTTTTGGGAATATCTGAATCAACATGACCGATTGGTGAAAGTAAAACCACAACAATATCACGAATATCTTTTTCCAGAAGTGGTAAGATAGGTGTGTTTGCCATCAACCCCCCGTCCCAATAGAACTGAGTGCCTACCTTCTGCCAGGGAAAAACCATTGGAATGGCTGCTGATGCCAGAATGTGTTTAACAGTAATCTCTTGGTTACTAAAAATCTCTAGTTCACCATTCAGTATATTTGTTGCAGTTATATAGACTTGCGTATGATTACTTCGTAGTACATCAAAATTTAGATTGTCATTTAAAAATCTCTCTAATGGTGTGGGATCTGCTATAGGGCTTAGTCGATTCAGAAAAAAATCCATCATTGCTCTAAAAAAACGATACCTCATCACTGTTCCAATGCTGATTGTTTTCCAGAGTGAAATCAATTGTTCAGGCCGAAGTCCACATCCCAGAGCAACAGCATTGATAGCTCCCACAGATGTACCACTGATAACTTCAGGAAAAAAATTATTTTCTGTTAAATATTTATAAACACCGGCTTGGTAAGCACCCCTACCCCCACCACCCGATAGTACAAGACCCCTCTTTGACATACACTCAATCTCCTCTTTTTACGATTCTGAATCTTTCTTAGGTTCCAGCTTATCTTCTATGATACGCAGAAGACTGCCTTTGGTAAAATGACCATCTTTTTCGATTGTTCCTAACTCTAATCCCATAATTTGTGGTATCACTTCACTCACATGAGAAAAAGAGTATACATAAAAATTCTTTCCTGACATAGCACTGCGAACATTTCTAGAAAGTATCAAATCCTTAGTATTGGGATGGGGGATGAATACCTTATAAATTGTTTTTTTATCTCCCAATAGTTTTGTAATCTCACACCAAGCTTCTACTTTTTGTGTGATTGCCCCCACACTCATCACCTCTCCATACTGTGACATAGATCCCGTAATAGCAATATTACAAGGAATCGGAATTCCACTGAGTGCGGAGAGAGAAGCCAATAGTTCGGCTATTGTTGCCGAATCACCATCCACAAGGGTATGATTTTGCTCAAATAAAATAGATATATCCACTCCCAATGAAGGAAAATTAGAAAAGAGTCCCTTTAGATAAGACTGCAAAATAAAAACACCTTTATCATGTACATCCCCTGATAAATTTACTTCCCGCTCTATATTGATAAATGTTCCCGTTCCCATGAGGGCTCTTGAAGATATTACATTTACCTGTCCGTACTCCTGAAATGTTCCATATGGTGTAAAAATTGACAATCCATTGATTCGGCCTAATCGGGATCCTGTGAGTGTGATATTATAAATACCACTTTTTAAATCTTCATAGTATTTTTTACGAGGAAGAGAGAACCTTTTGTCCATGGTGTCAAGTGCCTCTTGGATTTCTTTTTCTCCAATTTTAGTCTTATTTTTTTTGTTTTTAAACAAGACCATAGCTTCCTCATAAATTGATTTAGTTTCTGTGACATTTAACGAAAACTTAGTTTTACTCTCATTTTGGATGAGTGCTTCTTCAAAGAGACGTTTTTTACCTCCAGTATCTATGGTGGGGTACCCCTCTTTTGCAAGTGAGTCAAGTAGTACAGAAAACCGTTTTATATTTTTTTCATTTAAATCCGCTTCATATTCTAAATCAATTTTAAGCTTAAATACGTCACCCAAGCTCATATCTTTTTTTAATAACTGCTCAACTAAGTACTCTTCTCCAATTAGTATCACACGAACATTTATTGGAAACTGAGGAAGGGTTCTATCCATATATTGGAAAAAATTTACTTCAGGTAAATTGATGAAATCAATAGCCCCATTCAATAAGCATGACTTCAAAACATCAAAGACATTTGGCTCATTTACCAATTTAAACAATGGCAGTATTAAATAACCACCATAAGCTTTTACTAGATTTCCAGGATGATACTTTCGCTCTGCAGGAATACCTACTAGGCTCATTGTATTGGGAGTGGGATCATAGATGATAGGAGTTGTATTACGTTCAATATCAAAAAGTGGAGTAAAGCCTTCTGAATTAATAGGATTTTGTAGAATAGAGTTTGACTGACGGGAGTAGAAATATTTTAAATCAGTATTTTTTTTTGAATATTCTTTTTTCAAGAGAGATAGTATTCCACTTCTTTTACCAGAACCTTCCTGACCGGTAATGATAAAGTGGGGATAAAAATCAGGATTATCCAATGCCTGACGAATTACCTTGAGAGATTCTTCCTGAAAAATAAAGTACTCAGTAGAAAACCTCTTTCCACCTTTAATCAGAAAATCTTTATCTCTAAATTCTACAGAAACATCTTTGGGATTCAGCTTCTTTAACATAAGAATAACTCTGCTAAAGTACAGAGTTTTGTAAAGCGTTGTTTTCGCTTTAGCAGTGCTTGAAAAAAGTAAATCCTTTTCTAAATCCCGAAATTATTAGGAATTTATTTTAAGGGCTTTTTTTCATTTTTTATCTTGCCTTTTCAGAGAAAAAATACTAAAGAGAGACTATGACACCAAAGGAGTTAGCAGCAGGAGTTGAGAGAGGTGAAAGACGATCTTTAGCAAAATCTATCACTCTTTTAGAGAGCAAAGCACCCAATGATCGTATTTTAGGAGAAGAGCTACTTTCTTATCTCTCCAATACTAAAACTAGTTCTATTCGTATTGGTATCACAGGTGTTCCAGGTGCCGGTAAATCTACATTTATAGAAACATTCGGCCTTTACGTAATTAGCAAAGGGTTCAAAGTAGCAGTACTAGCTGTAGATCCAACAAGCCCTATTACTGGCGGAAGCATTCTAGGTGATAAAACCCGAATGCCCAATCTCGCAACTCATCCTTCTGCATTTATTCGCCCTTCGCCTTCGGGAGGTAATTTGGGAGGTGTCACTCTCAAAACTAGAGAGTCAATCCAAATTTTAGAATCAGCAGGGTACGATGTGATACTAATAGAAACTGTAGGTGTAGGACAGTCAGAAATTTCAGTTTCTGAGATGACTGATTTTTTTCTTCTCATACTCATCGCAGGTGCCGGAGATGAACTACAGGGTATCAAGAAAGGGATTATGGAAATGGCTGACCTCATTCTAATCAATAAAGCTGATAACAATAATATTGTTGCCGCCGAACTTGCTAGAAATGAATACAAAACAGCCATACATTTTTTAAAATCCAGAAGAGATTATTGGATATCAGATGTTCTTACCGTTTCTGCACTACATAATAAAAATATTGATAAAGTTTGGGATACCATTGAAACGTTTCGAGTTCAAACAGCAGAGCATATCCAAAACAATAGAACTATCCAAAGAAGAAAATGGCTTTTAGACTCTACTGAAAATAGTTTTCGTGAAGAAATCGAACGTATTACTTCTTCAAACCCAGAAATACTACTCATCCAAGAAAAAGTAGCAATGGGTGAGATCTCCATACGGGAAGCTACGAGAACTATTTTAGATACATTTAAAAAATCATAAATTCCAAATTCTTCGAATTTAATAGTAACTTGTCTTTAACACGAAGTGAGCTAATAATTGGATATATATCTGACGCAACTGCAATAACTATCTTTTTCCGCCGGCAGGCGGAAAAAAGCCCAGGATTGTTGTGAATAAAATTGCAAAAACTGACTTTTTGCAGGAATGCAATATCTGAAATTAGTTAATACCTAAAATTCTATAGATTTCAGAATGGATGGTACTACAAGCTAATTTAGCTTTGGTTGCAAAATCATCACCTGAGGATGCAAATAGGATGGAACGCGAAGAATTGACAAGTGAAAGGTTTCCACAAATAGGCAAAATCTCTTCTAGTTTGCCTCCCTGAGCCCCAAAACCAGGAATGAGTATATGGAGGGAGGATGTCAATTTACGAACCTTTTCTAGGTCAAATGGATGAGTTGCACCTACTACAATCCCCATCTGTCCTGGATACTTTGAACACTCCCCATCAAAAAAGACAGCCAGATGTTCATAGAACGGTGTAGAAAACTCAAGAGTCAATCTTTGAAAATCAGCAGATCCCTCATTTGATGTAAGACAGAGCACAAAGATATGCCCACCCATATCTAAATAAGGCAGCAAACTATCCATTCCCATATAGGGGGACACAGTGATACTATCTACTCCAAGGGTTTGAAAGTAGTACTTTGCGTACTCTTTAGAAGTATTCGCAAGATCCCCCCTCTTCACATCAGCAACAATTGGAATAGATGGGTACTTTGTTTTTATATGATCTATAACATCTTCAAACTGAGCAATTCCCTTGGAACCATACCTCTCAAAAAAAGCTATGTTTGGCTTATATGCACAGGCATACTCAGAAGTTGCATCTACAATTTCCTTACAAAAATAAGATAGCGGATTGATTTGGTTGCGGGCTACAATGGGAAGTTTTTCCATTTCAGGATCAAGCCCAATGCAAAGGGGAGAGAGAATTCTCTCCCTGCGCTTAAAAAATTTTTCAGCAAATTTCAAAGAGTATAAAAACTATCCTTTTCGTTTTATATAACTTTTTGCAAATTCAGGTAGTACAAATGCTGCTTTGTGCATTTCTGCTGAGTAGTATTTTAAACCTTTTGGAATACGATTTGTATCAATTGGAAAACTATAGGGATCAATTTTGTTAGAAAGACAGGTAAATCCAATGATACCGGAAGGATATGTAGGAATAGCTGTCCAGTAGTACCCGTACTCAGAGTAGTACTTTGGAATAAAAGAGAATAGCTCTGAAATGATAGACCCATGGTAGAAAAAACTTTCCGCCTGGGTAGAGACCATTCCTGTATCTCGCAAAGCTCCACTCATAGATTTATAAAATCCTTCACTGAATAAAACCGCTGCAGGTCCAATAGGATCCGATGAATCTATGATGATTACATCAAATTTCTTTTTGTGATCCTCAACATATTTGGCTCCATCTTCATAGGCATGTACCACACGTTTATCGCTCATAGCTTCTGCCACATCCGGGAAGTGCTTACGAGCCATATCCACCACACCCTTATCTATTTCGCAGAGATGAACTTCTTTGACTGATTTATGCTTCAATACTTCCCGAACAGTTCCACCATCACCACCCCCCACTACCAAAACATACTCTGGATTGGGATGGGTGAGCATAGGAACGTGGGTGATCATTTCATGGTAGGAAAACTCATCGCTTTCCGTCATCATGATCACCCCATCGAGAGTAAACACCTTCCCGAAAGCTTGAGTTTCAAAAACATCAATTTGTTGAAAAGGTGTTTTGATTGAATCGAGAGTGCGAAGGACTCTCATCTTCATCGCACGCCCGTTGGAAAGTTCTAATTGTTCATCCAGCCAGAGTTCCATAGTTGCCTACTAAAAACGGTTGGTAACAGTGAGACGCATGGTTCCACCTTTGAAAAAATTCTTGGTGAACTCCGATGCAACTTCAGGAGAGTACGCCTTACAAGAAAAAATATCTATATAAGAAGTATTTGTCTCATTGGCAAAATGTGCAGAAATACAGGATGTTTCAATGAGCTGTAACATGGAGTAACCCGCAACTCTCTCATCTTCACCAAAATGTACTACATGGCATTCACCAAATCGTTTCATTTCTATGAGCTCACAGAGTTCCACTACATATCTCTTGATTGCATCTGCATCTCTAATAGTTGCAGGGTCACAAGATTCCAGATCAATGCTAGTCAATAGTCCCCATGCTCCCTCAACAAAAGCGGGATACACACGAAGAGATGGTGTAGAATCAATCTTACGTTGTAAAAAATCTGAAAAATAACCGTAATACTTCTCCCGGATAGATTTGTCTAAAAATCCACCATTGGGAGTAAAGGCATTCATAAACGGATCATAAGAAATTTCTTCTCCAATTGCTATTTGTTTCATAGCTACTAGAGTGATCTGTCCTTGGAATCCACAGTTTGGATTAGAGCTGTGGCGTATGAGGCTGATTGCATCAGGCCCATCATCATAGACAGGACTTACTAAAAATAAATCTTCTGATATTTGGAGATACGGTGTTTCGTTGAGAAGAGAATTGATCTCATCTCTGTGTACAACCCTACCACCCCATACAGCAACCGTTTCTCCTTTTGAGATAGGTTGTGTTGCATAGACAAAAGATTTTCCAGAAAGGGTCTGAATATTTAATTTTTTATTCAGATAGGAAAAGCGAGAAACCAGTTTGTTAGATTCCAGTGTTGAATTCATATAAATTGCTCCTTCTTAGAGAGATAAATTTTTGGTTTTTTTGGATGGAGGTGGCTCCAAAATCGGCATGAGGAAACTCTCAATGACTGATGAACAAAAGTTTGTTCAGAAGTTCCAGCGAGATCAAGTCGGTCGATCCCTAAGAAGGTGTCTCTGTGAGATACAGAGAGAAACTGGATTCTTTTTTCTAGATGTGCTTGGGGGAATTGGACGCCTTCCGGCTCCTCACGTTCTTCTCGTTCCAAAAGAACTAGACTCCCAGTGGTTTATGGCGCACTTCTACGCCTAAATCTAAGAGACCGCGTTTCATTTCTACGACAGAAATGTTTTGCGATTTTAAACGTGTTTTTAGATGATCAAATGCTTTTTGATTATCAATTGTATCTCCGCAGGTAAAAATATCTACCGCACAATAACCATATTCAGGCCAGGTGTGGATAGCAAAGTGAGACTCAGATACAACTACCATTCCGCTTACTCCATGCGGGCTAAATTTGTGAAATACTGGTTTGACTATAGTCGCCCCGGAAAGTTCAACTGCTTCGAGCATGATATCTTCAACGATTTCTTGGTTGTTGATGATTTCAGGATCACAATTATAAAGCTCTGCGATAACATGTTTCCCAAGTGCATTCATTTATTCTGGTCTAGTGCCTCCCTTAAAATAAACTAATTTTTAGATATTGACTTTGAAATTGAAAATACTCAAATGTCAAGAAAAAAAAATTTTTATGACCAAATTTTTTTAATTTTCCGACAAGGAAAGTAGAATTTTTATTTTTATTATTTTTTAGTATCGACAGTTACATTTTTTCTGGAGTTGCTAGATAGAAATGCAACAAACTATTCTTAAAATAACCTGTATTGCTATTGCTCTCATGTCCTCAGCATCCTGTGTCAGTTTGTATATCTTATTACCTTTTGAACTACAGAATGAACCCAATAAATTTATAACGATACCAATTTTAGTGGTTTCTCAACTTGTGATTTGGAGCCTCAGTTTCTATCTTTTTCGCTCATTTTCTAATCTTTTTCAATTCATCCAAGAACAAGAAAATATCAAGCTTCTAGACGAAGAATTCATTGAAACGACCCAAAAAGAAATGCAAGACCAGTTGAAGTTCACCTCTGTTCTGATTGATATCATTCCCTATCCTATTTTTTACAAAGGGGCGGACACACGTTTTATTGGCTTTAACAAAGCATATGAAGATATTTTTAAAATAAAACGAGCTGATTTAATTGGGAAAAGAGTTTTAGACCTAGAATATCTTCCCACAGAAGACAGAATCAACTACCAAAAAGAAGATGAGGATGTAATTCAAAACTCATCCGAACTCCAAAAAGAAATGCCCATTCCATTTGCAGATGGTAAGATCCATGATACATTGTATTGGATCAAAGGCTTTAAAAAAAATGACGATACCCCTGGAGGTCTCATTGGTACTTTTATAGATATATCTTCACAGAAAGAAATTGAAAGGCTCTTAAAAGATGTACAGTCCGAAAAAGCAAAGTCAGATAAGCTCCTCCTCAATATCCTTCCAGAACCCGTTGCAAATGAACTGAAAGAAAAAGGCATCGTAACACCTGTTTTTTATGAACAGGCAACCATTCTCTTTACTGATTTTAAAGGATTCACCCAAATAGCACAAAATATGACCCCCCAAGAACTAATCAAAGAGCTTGATTCTTGCTTTTCGCAATTTGACTATATTGCAGAGAGATACCAATTGGAAAAATTAAAAACAATAGGTGATAGCTATATGTGTGCTTCGGGTCTCAATACAAAAAATAAAACACATGCTTTAAATTCGGCACTGGCGGGATTGGAAATCAAATACCTAATGGACCAAGTGAAAACTATAAAAACTTCCCTTGGTTTTCCATATTGGGAACTGCGAATTGGGATCCATTCAGGTTCAGTGATGGCGGGGGTGGTAGGGGAGAAAAAATTTGCATACGATGTTTGGGGTGATACAGTAAATACTGCCAGTAGAATGGAATCTTCAGGGGAGGCGGGAAAGGTAAATATCAGTGAAGCCACTTATGAACTTATAAAACCCTATTTTGATTTTACTTATAGAGGTGAAATTGAGGCAAAAAATAAAGGAAAGATAAAAATGTTCTTCATCGATAGATTGAAAAAAGA
>CAMCZP010000048.1 GCA_945887855.1 Leptospira interrogans serovar Manilae
TCAAATGAAATTCTTTTATTGGAAACTATAGATTTTACTCTCCCTAACAAAATATTTATAACTTTAAAAAAGAAATTTGAAAGTACTTCAGGAGATGTTTATTTTTATTCACCATCCTTTGAAATACAAAAAGGAAAATATATAAATAGAAATAATGGACTAGAGATTGATTTTAATGTGTCAATTAAAGAACAAAAAAAAGGGGCATTTTTTTTTAAGGATAAAAATAGTATATATTTTGGATGTTTTATCAACCAAAGTGAAAAAAGTGATACATTAAATTATTTGCTAAAAAAAATAAAGTTTAAAAGTAGAAAAGATTTAGATGAAAAATGTTTAGAGGTAAAGTAAACTTTCCAGGTGACTGCAGAATTTGCCTTGAGTGACCAGTTCAAGAACCGTGGAAAGCCGATGGTCTGATGGGATTGCAATACCCTGCCTGAGCAAGTTTTTGCTAGACCGAGTTATTGCTCAGCCACCTCACGAGTCAAAATTTTAATACAATTCAATCGACCACCTCCTTTGCGTGTTAATTACAAAATCGACATGCAAGAGTAAAATGTCGATTTTTTTTTCTTAAAAATTAGATGATTTAATGGTTCTCTTTAGGTTTTAAGAAGATTTTCATTTCTTCAAAGTCTATTTTTTCTAGTTCAAGGTCAATTTTTTGTCCAAGGAAAAAAGTTTTGGAGTATTTCTTAGAAATAAATGAAAAATCATTGGGCAATTTTAGTTCATAGTCTTCTGTAAAATGGGTATATGAAATTGCACCCTCACCAAAATATCCCTCTAACTCCACAAATATCATCTGTGGTTTGATTCCTGAAATAATCCCAACAAATTCAGTAATACCTAATTTTTCTATGTATCTACAACCCTTGAGCTTTTGGATATCTCTTTCAGCATCTGCTGCTTTTCTTTCTTCTTCGGATGTATGCACTCCCATTTCTGTGATATCTTGAGAGGAATAGGGTAGCTCACTATCACCCCTCAAAAGAGAATCCAATACTCTATGGACTACTAAGTCGGGGTAGCGTCTGATAGGTGATGTAAAATGACAATAGTCTTTAAATCCCAATCCCCAATGGCCTAATTTTTCTCCACTGTAATATGCTTGCATAAAACTTCTGAGTAGAAAATAATTAAAGATCTTTTCAGCGGGGTTACCTTTAATTTTAAAGAGTGCAGTTTTTAACTCTTCATAATCAGTAGACTGTATTACATGATTAACACCATAAAGAGCCAGGAATGAATTTAGAGTTTCCAGCTTTTCCTCATCCATAGTTTCATGAATTCTAAAGAGAGCAGGAGCATTTTTTTTTCGTAAAAATTCTGCTACTTTGACATTGGCTGAAAGCATTAGTTCTTCAATTAAAATATGACTATCTAATCTTTCCCTCCACTTAAAATCAATAACCGTCCCATCCTCTTTTGTTTGGATATATACTTCCTTTAAATTGAGTTCAACTCTACCTTTAGAAATCCTATCTTTTTTAAGTGCATTTGCTAACTTCATGAGTTTAACTAAAAAATTATCGGGGTTATTTTCATCTATTTCTGTCTGTGCTATTTCATATGTAAGACGTTTATTAACTTTAATTATACTTTTATAGAATTTTGCGGAATGTATCTGTCCTGAATAATCCACGACCATTTCTACAGTAAAAGCAAGTCTATTTTTATCAGCTACCAGGCTACATAGATCTTCGGATAGTATAGGCGGAAGCATAGGTACTACAGTGTCGGTTAGATACACTGAAGTAGCTCTATGGTAAGCTTCTTCATCTAAAGGAGAGCCCTGTTTTACGTAAGAGGATACATCTGCAATGTGCACATATAACTTTATTACATTGTCTACTTCGGATAGGCTAATGGCATCATCAAAATCTTTAGAATTAGCACCATCAATTGTAACTGTATATAAATCCCTGATATCTACACGCTCTTTCCAGTCAGAAGCTGTAGATTCATTTACTTCTTCTGCAAATGTATCTGTGCTGATTTGATCTGGATATGATTGGATAAAGTTGTACTTCATTAAAATACGATTTAGGTCTAAATCCCTAGTGGTGCCCGTTTCAAATTTAACAAAACTAACTTCATATATATTATTATCATAATAAGCTTTTTCTTTTAATTTTATGATAATAACATCTTCTGGTTTGATAGATTTAATTACATCTGCAAGAAGAGATTTTTTCCTGAGCGCACCCTCTTTAATTTCTCCTTGCATATCCATTAACTTTCCATAAAAATAGTTTCCATCTGCTTCATCTATTCTCATTCTATAGAGGTTACGACCTCGTAGTACAATTTCTCTGACTTCACCTTCTAACCTATCTTTTTTTCCACTTCGAAGTGGTAGAATTTCAACTTTGTCTCCAGAAATTGCTCCTCCTGTTAATTCTGAAGGGATAAAAACTTCATTTCCAGATGTTAGTTTTACAAATCCATCACCTCTCTTGGAGAGAGATATTTTTCCAATCAGATGAAAGGGTCGTGAGATTATGACCAATTTTTTTGATATTTTTAATAATCCCTCATTTTCAAGAAGTTTTAAGAACTCTAAAAAGGAGTCTATCTTATCATTGTATGGTTCTTTTTTCTTTTTTTTCTCAATTTTTTTTATTGTAAATTTATCTATTAAATCTTTGAGATTTACTTCAGATCCCGAATTTATAGCTAAATATTCGTATAGTTTTGCAAAATTATCTTTTTTCATTCCTTTTTCCCATCTACATACGTTCCCCTCATATAGTTGGGCAGTAAATATGTATAATTATTTTCATTATAGTTTAATGACAGTATTGTGTTACTAATTTTTTTTAAAAAATGGATAGGTTCTGGAAAATCATCATCTATATGTAAAAATTCATTTGTGGTAAAATCAGTTATCACTTTAGAATTTTCTATACCAACAATATTCTTAGCTTCTTCAAATGAAAGATCCACACAATTTTCAAATCCCCTTTCAGAGTAAGCTCCACCATAGACTTTTTTCATCCTTCCATCTAAAAAGACAGAACTTTTAGAAGTAAACTTTGTAAAATAGTAGTGACTGTATAGCTCAATGCTATTGATTCCCATACAGGGAATCTTATATCCCTGACTCAGTGCCCTAGTAAAAGATACACCAATGCGTATTCCCGTAAATGAACCGGGTCCCGCCACTACAACGATTGCATCAGGTTTTATGATTTTTGTACTACTCAAAATTTCTCTGACATACCTTGAAAGTTTAATTCCACCTTCTCTTGGAACTTTTTCTTTTTTTAGATTCATTTGTGTGACATTCGAATTTTCAATCAAAAATATTCCTACTACCATCCACTCGGTTACAGTATCTATATATAGTACATTCATTTTAAATTATCCATTTATAATTTTTATTTTTCTTTCTTTTTCATCAATTGTTTCTATAGATACTCTAAAATTTATATACGGATAGTATTCCATGGCAATATCACCCCATTCAATTAAAGAAATTCCCTGTCTACCCCAAATCTCATCAAATCCTAGGTTTCCCACATCTTCAGAAGTTTTGATTCTATAAAGATCAAAATGATAAAATATAATATTTTCAGAAACTTTATATTCATGGATTAAGTTATAAGTCGGAGAGTTTACAGTCAGTTCAGGGTTAAAGGTATGAACAAAATTTCTGATAAAAGTAGTTTTGCCCGCACCCATTTCACCACTGATCAGTACAATTCCCGTTTGGATATTTTTAAGTTTTTCCTGTAAGTATAGGATAGGTTGTATTAGCTCTTCAGTTTGTTTCGGGTAAAAAATCATTCCCTATCTATTTCCTTCTGACTCTTTTTCTGGTAAAAATGGTTTTTTAATTTCAATTGGACTTTACTCTCAATGGAAGATTTTTATAAAGCCAAATTATTTTTTTATAAAAATTAATTTAAAATGCAATACAATCAATGTATCTCATACTAGATTGAAATTTATAAAAAAAAGGTTCATTATCCTCTACAAATGCTCATGAAATCAGCTTTAATCCAATGATTGGGGCAAGGGAATAATGTGTTAGGTAAGATACTTCTATTTCCAAAAAAGAGGATAAAATAACTAGAATCCGGGAAGAAATCTTAAGTTGCAAGAATATCCCCGTTGAAATCCTATGAAAATATTCAATATTAAGAGAAAGGAACATTGTTTGGGCGAAAAAAAACTACCCACATCCAACTACAAAGGAACCAGAGACTTCTACCCGGAAGATATGGAATTTCGAAACTGGATGTTTTCCACCATGAAAAAAGTTGTGATGGGGTATGGATATAAAGAATACGATGCCCCCATTTTGGAATCCATAGATCTCTATCGAGCCAAAAGTGGTCAAGAAATAGTTGAGAAACAGCTCTATGATTTTATCGACAAGGGGGATCGTCATGTGGTGATTCGTCCCGAAATGACACCCACCCTCGCTAGAATGGTAGCAGCACGGATTAGAGAGTTACCCAAGCCCATTCGATGGTTTTCCATACCCAATCTGTGGAGGTATGAAGCTCCGGGCCATGGGAGGCTTAGGGAGCATTGGCAGCTAAATGTTGATATCTTTGGAGTCAATTCTATCCATGCCGAAGTAGAGATTATTTCTCTCGCCTGTGACATTCTCTTTGCTTTTGGAGCACCCAAAGAATCTTTTCGAGTGAAATTTTCTCATAGAGGAATTCTCTCTTCTTTTTTAAAAACTACACTTTCCCTTCCCGCGGAAAAAGAACAGGCTGTGGCAAAAATTTTAGATAAGAAAAATAAGATTTCTACCCAAGAGTTTGAACATTCTCTCTCTGAAATTTTAGATTCACCATCCATCCAAATTCCAAAAATTTATAAATACTTAGAATCCAGTGTGGAAACAGTTGAAGAGATGGAAGGAATTGCAAAAGAACCCATCTCAGCCATCAAAGAATTTACCGAAAAAACAAATCTACTTGGGCTCTCCGATTCCCTGGAGTTTGACCCCTCCATCATTCGTGGTTTTGACTATTACACGGGTTTTATTTTTGAGATATATGACACCGACAAAGAGAACAAAAGATCTCTGTATGGGGGAGGTCGATATGATAACCTAATCGGTCTCTTTTCTTCTGAAGCCCTCTCAGGGATTGGGTTTGGATTAGGAGATGTTACCTTAGAAAATTTTTTAAAATCACACAATTTAGTTCCTAACTTTAACTTGCACAAATCCATTTATATTCCCCTTTTGCAGGATGCTTTCATCTCGGAAGTCTTAAACACAGCAAAAGAGATTCGCAGCATCGGAATCAATTGTGAAATCAGTCTGGATGGAACCCAAAAATTGGGAAAACAAATTCCAAGTGCAGAAAAGAAGGGATATCGATATTTGCTTCTCATAGGTGAGGAAGAAATAAACAATAAGACAGCTATCTTAAAAGATTTAAAGACTTCTACTCAGATTACACTACAAAAAGAAACTTTGATTTTAGAGCTGCAAAAAGTGTTGGGTATTTGATTTCTTTCTTTGAAAAATGGGATATCTTCCTGGCTGAGTTAATTTTTAAGCATATAAAAAACTCAAAATTGGATTTTTTTCTTTCCAGAACCAATCGGGGTGAAGTATTTATTCTACTCATTCTATATTTATTGGTTAGCTCTAATTTTCCCAATATTTTTTCTACAATTCTATATATCTCTATTTTTTCTTTTATAAATGATCGGACTGTGCTTTGGATTAAGAAAAAAATTTCCAGAAAACGACCCTCTCTGAAAATTATGGGAAAAGAAAACAACCATCCCGATTTGAACCACTCCTTTCCCTCAGCGCATGCTGCCAATTCCATGACAGCCTGTGTCTTACTCTTTGGTATTTTTTCCCAGCATCCTTCCATTTTTATGTTTTCCCTTCTGGCTGGAGTGGGTAGAATGCTATCCCTTCATCATTATTTAAGTGATGTACTCGGAGGTTGGTTGGTTGGAACTGTCTATGGTATTTCAGGTATTATTTTTTATCAATTAGTTTGGCTTAAATTTCCTTTTCTGAATTTTTAATGGCTTCTTCATAAAATAGCCGAAATTCTTGACATTATACTATGTAAAATTAATGTAAGGAAGAATATTCCCACGTAAGAGAGATAGGTTTTGAAGAAAAAAAAAGTATTTATATCCATATTAGTCTCCATTGCAATTGCACTCTCCGCTACACTCAACTGCGAACCCACCGCTAAAAAAAGAGTCACCAAATTTGGTGCAGAAGATTTTAATGAGGTTTTGAAATCTGTAGAACGTCACTATATCGATAAAACCATCGACATGGATAGAGCTTATACAGATGCAGCTGTCTTTGCAATGATGAGTCTTCCCAATTCTCTTTACCTCTATCCTGAGTCGTACTACAATGAACGTGATAAATTCGAAGAAAAAGATGATATCATGCCCGGTAAAGTTTTTAAACTTTCCCCAACTGATTCATTTTTAGTCTTTGAACCGGATTATAAAAAAGTTGATGAAATACGAAAGTCACGTCTTAAGTCAGAATCCCAAAAACCTAAAATGTCTAATGATGAATTGAAAAATCTAATCGAAAGAGAAAAAGGAAGAAAGGATGTTCTCACTGTGAGATGGGAACAAACCAAATTTTCCCGAAAAGAATTCGAACGGGTTATGGTGTTCATCCAAGAAAATATAGGCAAATACAAAGTTCCCCCCATCAAAGATATGATGGGAGAGCCCGAAGAAGATGAAACCCAGAAAGAGGAATACAGCATGAAGGATGCCTGGCTCTCCGCAGCCAATGGATACCTAAATTCTTTGGATCCCCATTCCAATGTATTTCTAAAAGAAGTTTGGGAAGAATCCATGGCCAAAATCCAGGATGGAAGTTTTGAAGGCATTGGTGCAATTTTAAGCGGAGGGGGAACTAGAGAAGTAATTGTAGAAAATCCCTTAGAAGATCGCCCTGCTGTCAAGGCTGGAATTAGAGCGGGGGATGCTATATTAGCTGTGGATGGAAAATCTACAAAAGGTTTAACTCTTGATAAAGTAGTACGCAGAATCAAAGGGAAAAAAGGTACAAAAGTAACTCTTTTAGTACGACGCACGGGTCAACCCAAAGCATTTGAAATCAAAGTAGTACGTGACACTATAGAAATAAAAAATGTCCAATCCCGTTTGATAAAAGACAATGAACACATAGCATACATTAAACTTTCGGGTTTTGTAAGATCCAATACAGAATCTTCAGAAAAAGATATCATCTCACACTTTAGAAAACTAGAAGAAGAAGCTAAAAAGAAAAATATCAAACTCAAAGCTTTGGTTTTAGATCTTCGAAACAATGCAGGTGGTTATTTAGATTTAGCAGTCGATATCAGTGATATGTTTATTACAAATGGTGTCATTGTGAGCACCAGAAGTCCTGATAGGGGTGGAGTGGATGAACAGAGGGCAAAAGAAAAAGATCTAACTGATCTTCCCCTTGCTGTTTTGATCAATGCAAAATCAGCCTCTGCCAGTGAAATTGTTGCAAGTGCAATCAAAGACCACGGTAGAGGGATTTTACTTGGAGAGAGAACATTTGGCAAAGCTACCGTGCAAAAGCTAATGGATCTTCCGCACAACAATGATTATGTACTAAAGATCACACAATCCAGGTACTACTCACCCTCTGGTAAGACAATCCAGGTTGTGGGTGTTGAACCAGATATTGAGGTATCCGCAGAAGAAGATGGAAGTTTTCCCTTCCAGTACAGAGAAGAAAATATGTGGCATCATTTGCCAAAAATTCCTTCAGAAGCAAAACCTAAAGAATACTTCAACATTGATTCCTTAAAGGATTGGGTGAAAGAAAACGGAAAAGCAGATAAAGCAATTGAGATTTCCAAGCAGGGAGCAATCAAGCCTGACTACCAGCTCTTGAGATCTATAGACTATATCAATGGGTTTGTAAACGTAAAGTAATTGCCTGAAAAAATTAAAACAGATTTTTTAGTGATAGGAAGTGGGGTAGCGGGTTTAACAGCTGCCTACAAACTTTCCCAATTTGGGGAAGTAACCATTGTCACTAAAAAATTTGATTACGAGTCCAACACAAACTATGCACAGGGGGGCATCGCCTCCGTATTTTCTAAAACAGACAATCCTGAAATACATTTCCGTGATACGATAGAGGCTGGAGCAGGTCTTTGTGATATCAATGCAACCCGAATCTTGGTAGAAGAGGGTCCTTCTAGGGTGAGGGAGCTTTTAGATTTAGGAGTTCCATTCACAAAGGACAAAGATGGTAATCTCGATCTGGGACTGGAAGGCGGGCACAGAGAAAAAAGAATTGTTCACGCCTACGACAGAACAGGAAGAGAAATTGAATCCACTCTTTTATCTCATGTAAAGTCAATTAGCAATATAAAAATTCTAGAGCATCACAACTGTGTAGATTTAATCACTCCCCATCATATCAAATCAAAAATAAAACGGGAAAATATTTGTTATGGAGCCTATATCTTAGATTCCAAAAAAGGAGAGGTACTACCTTTTTTAGCAAGGGCAACTATCCTTGCTACCGGTGGAGCAGGGCAGGTGTATCTCCACACTACAAATCCCACAATTGCTACGGGAGATGGTGTGGCAAGCGCCTATAGAGCGGGAGCCATTGTAAAAAATATGGAATTTTATCAATTTCATCCAACTTCTCTTTACCATGAAAAAGGAAATTCATTTTTAATTTCCGAAGCTGTCAGAGGAAAAGGTGGAATACTTCGCCGTATGGGTGGTGAACCCTTTATGGCTGAGTACCACGAAATGGCAGATCTAGCTCCTAGAGATATTGTCGCAAGAGCCATTGATAACGAGTTGAAAAAAACGGGTAATCCAAATGTATTATTAGATGTAACACACTTAATTAAACCTGATATTATAAAATACTTTCCTTCTATCTATGAAAAGTGTAAGTCATTGGGCATTGATATAACTGAGCAACCCATACCTGTAGTACCCACAGCGCATTACATGTGTGGTGGAGTAGAAACTGATGTGGATGGTCTTACAAATATTAAAAATCTTTATTGTGTTGGAGAAGCCGCCTGTACGGGGGTTCATGGTGGAAATCGACTGGCCTCAAATAGTTTGTTGGAGGGTTTGGTTTTTGCTCATAGGATTGCAAAAAATATCAAAGATAATATCACGCAGATCACGTTTACCGAAGACCATGGAGAAGTTCCTCTATGGGACAAAGAAGGATTAAAAAATACAGAAGAGTGGGTTTTGTTATCACATGATCTGCACGAAATAAAAACAATCATGAGTGATTACGTGGGAATTGTGAGAAGCAATTTACGCTTGGAACGGGCATTTAGAAGAATCAACTTGATCTATGATGAAGTTAGGGATTATTATAATAGAACCATAATTTCAAATCAATTGATTGAACTTAGAAATCTAACCCAAATTGCCAAATTAATTATAGGTTCTGCTTTGCAAAGAAAAGAGAGCAGAGGCTTACACTTCTCTACGGATTATCCCGAAAATCGCTCACCCTCTCGACAGGACACAATAGTAAGAAACGAAGAAGTAATTTTTAACTAAAAAACACCACTTATTGTGAGATACACGGATCTCCCCGGAAGTGGGTATCCAATGATATCATAGGTTCTATAATTCAAAATATTTCTAATATCCAAACCTACCATGAGTTCTTTATTTGTTTCTGAATCTTTAAACACTGTATATTGTAAAAAACTATTGTATATCCATCTGGCCTCCTGGAAATTTATATATTCATTGGATCTATCCCTATATGTGGCTCCAATAAAATTAATCTCTCCTCCCACCTCTAATTTTTTATATCTATAACTCACCGACCCAAACCATTCATGCATGGGACGCAAGGGAAGATACTTTCCTTTTAGATATGTTATATTGGATGTATTGAGAGCTTTTTGGTATGTGTAATTGGAAAGTAGCTTCCATTTATCATTTAATATAAATTTTGTTACTAGTTCAATACCCTGGATATTTGCAGAATCTATATTTTCCGGTCGAAGGGAAAATTGAGAATTTGGTACAAATAAAATCATATCCTGGATTCTTTTTTGAAATCCTGAAAATGTATTGGTAAATTTAAAATTTGCTCCGGTATAATCTAATACAATTCCTAAATCTGCATTTCGACTTCTCTCCGGTTTTAAAGTTGTATTACCCAAAATACTCCCCCGTTCACCAAAAAACTCTGAGAATAGAGGAATTCTATTCTCCTTGGAATAGTTTCCTTTTAAGCTAAGTGAGTATACAGAATTTTTAAATAAATGTAAAACTGCCCCCATTCTAGTGTTAAGAAATTGAGTTTTACGTGAAGAAGAAGGTAGTCTATATTCATTTATAATCGAAGAGTATATATCCGGAAGAGATGGGTTTTCATTGAATCTATCTACAAAATACTCATTTTGTACTACGGGTAATAGTATTAGTTTTTCTTTAAATAATCGTATTTCATCCTGAATTTGAAACGTAGTATGGTTTCTAAATTTTTTTGTTGACCTATCTGTAATTTCATCATATCGGTTTCTTTTATCTCTAATAAATGATTCTTTTTCACTTGAAACTAGTATTCTAAAAATTTGGTTGTACTTCAAAAGTGATAATGTTGGAAGAGCATGAAAGCCATAATTTTGAATTTTTGCTAAGGAGTTTGGAGTGCCAGATGAAAATTCTTGCAGTGGATCAAAGAGATGATCTCTTTCTCCAGTATAAAAAAGTCTCGAATCAAAAGAAAGATTTTCTATA
Source organism: Leptospira interrogans serovar Manilae (assembly GCA_945887855.1). GTDB lineage: Bacteria > Spirochaetota > Leptospiria > Leptospirales > Leptospiraceae > JACKPB01. Next base: position 10,747 of record CAMCZP010000048.1, read on the forward strand.
AATAATGACTTTGTGGACGTAGAGATTCCACTTGTATTACGATAATATTCTCTTTTTACCTCTTCTGTTTGGTTTGAACCGGGACCCGGTATTCCATTTGTTCTAGTGGTAAAGTCATTTAAAAAATGAATTGTAGTATATTCGCTTATATCCAAAGAAAGTTTTGTAGTAAAATTATACCTATCAAATTGAGCATTTTTTCGTCTGGTATCTTTATCATCATAAGAATTTAGAACGGGTGTGCCATTGTTTGATCTGAATAAAAAATTTTGGTCAGACTTTTCCTTTTGAACAAAAATTGAGAACCTTGTTTTCTCTGTAAAATTAGAATGAAAACCACTCAATTTAAAAGTTTGAAAACTCCCACCTCCCAGTGAGACCCTATTGACTTTCTTTGGTTCTGTTTTATTGGTCAGTAAATTGACTGTTCCACCTATAGCCGAATTGCTAAAGCCCGAGGAGAGACCACTTTTATAGATCTCTATTTTTTCTAAATTATCAAAACCCAGATCACTGAGGTTCACTTCCCCCCCTTGTGAATTGTTGAGGGGAATCCCATCCACATAGATTCGAACCTGATTGGCATTGGACCCCCGAATGGACAGGGTGGAATAGGAACCCAAACCCCCAAATCGACGGATCTTTAGGCCCGCCTCCCTTTCTAAGATATCTGTGAGATTTGTGTATCTTCCTTTGAAATCTTCTGCTTTGATTGTTTCCGTGAAACCTGCCGGGTCAGATTTTACTGAGGAAATTGTGCTATTTTTAGTGGTGCCTATGACTTCTAAAGGTTTTTTCTCTTCTGCCAGTAAACAGGTTTGGAGAATTAGATATAGGACAAGAGAGTAAAAAGAAACCAAGTTTTATCGATTAAAAATTTGGAACAATAGACTTAAGAGAACGCTTACCAAAATAGATGTTGTGATTGGAATGTAGATGGAGTAGTTCTCCCCTTTGATTTGGATGTCCCCGGGAAGATTTCCAAAGGGCAGATTGATTTTAAAATGCAGGAGTAACCCAAAAATAGCAATGACCAATCCTAAAACGAACAGTGTTATTCCAATATTAGGTTTCATTCCATTTAGGTTTCCAAAGCCAAAGGGTTTCGTCAACCAGAAAGGCAGTGAAAATAATTATGAATTTTTTTATTTATATTGACTTTTATTAGAATCATAATATGGTCTAACGAATTCTTTCTATTCCCGGAAAGAAAATCCTGATCTTACAGAAGAATTTACTTATGAACAATAGAATTTTGTGCATAGCCTCATGTCTGGTTTTCATGTTTTGTACTGGCCTTCTCAATGCCCAAACCGTACAGGATGCAGCCGGCAAAAATACCAAGAGTGTAGAAGATACTGTTGGTAATTTACCATTTAAAATATCAGAAGAAAAAAGAATCTCTGCAGAGGATTTAGCAAAGAAGAAGGAAGGTTGGTTCCCAACAGGAATTGGTGGACCTTTTAGCGATCCAAACAATGGTTCCGGATTTGGGGGTAGAATATTTCTATTCAACAATGGAAAAAAGGAAGATCCTTTCTTTGCATACACTCCATATAGACAAAGGTTCTTCTTAAACTTTTCCAATACTACAAGAAAAGCGCAATACCACGAACTCAATTTTGATGCTCCCTATTTTTTGGATTCCCAGTGGCGTGTTCGGGCTAATTTGGTATACGATAGAAATCCTAACAACCTATACTTTGGGATAGGGGAAAGGTCACTCACAGGTTTAAACTATAGGGATAGGAATGAACTCGGCCAACCATACACAACAAATGGCTTTTTTGACCAATACGAGAGAGCTATTTCGTATAGAAGGGATCCCAATGGGCCCAACGAAACTATTGTTTCAGATAACCAATACGTTAATACCTATCTAAATTCTAATTTTCCAGCACTCCAGAACCAAAAAATCACAGACCGAAAGTATCATAGATACGATTTAGAAGCTACTTCTGCGAATATGTCAGGGGAAAAGTCCTTCTTCGATGGATTGGTACGTTTAGTAGTGGGATCCCGACTTTCCAGAAACAAAGTTAGAACGTATGATGGAACCCTACAAAAAGCCCAGGATCCTTATTTTGGGGACACATCCTTTGCCCTTGCAAATATAGATATTCCAACAACCCAGGGGAAAACCAAACTTAAAGAAGACAGTGAAGCCAGTTTAATCAGGGGATTGAATGGCGGGTATGTAAACTTACTGAGAGTAGGTATGGTTTATGATACTAGGGATTACGAACCCGATCCATCTAGGGGTATATTTGCAGAAGTAACCCATGAAAGATCTATGAAGCAAATTGGATCCGATTATAATTTCAATCGAACCTATGGAAGTGTGCGATACTTTTTCAAAGTTTTACCAGACTCTATAACTAAAAAGAAATTGATCTTAGCTACCCGTTTTTCCCTTGTAAACACCACGGGAGATGCTCCTTTCTACGAATATAGAAATATGTGGGGAACAGAAGGGGGTCTTGCTGGATTGGGTGGTAGAACTACTCTTAGGGGTTTTATACAAGATCGTTTCGTGGGTCCTGTGATGGGATTTGGTAACATTGAATTGAGATATAGAGTTTACGAATTGCCCGGGTTTACATTCAACATTGCCCCCCTCTTTGACTTTGGCCGTCCCTGGGATAAGATTGGTAACATAGGATTAAAAGATTATAAGTATTCTTATGGTTTGGGCTTGAGGATTATTTGGAACCAATCTACTATTATTTATTTAGAATGGGCTAAATCAAGAGAAACAGAAAACTTTGCAAAAGGTCCGTTTGCTGGTTCAAATTTTTATCTAAACTTCGGACATATTTTCTAGGATGAGAGACATGAAAAAGAACCTACTATTATTACTCTTACTAACTTTTTTCTACAATTGTGAGATGCAGCCAAAATCTTATAAATTTGGTATACCGGAAGAAGACCTTTCCCAAATCCTATACGGGCTGATCAATTCCTCTTCTTCCGTCACCACTTTCTCCACGGAAACAACGTATGGAACAATGCAATTTGCAAGCACGAGGCTGGAATGGAAAAGGTGTGCTCAGGGTCAGGTATACAGATCAACACAAAAGGATTGTCAGGGCACTACAAGTCCCAGTATTTTCACTCCCAATGACTTGAAATACGGTGCAACCAGGTATGCCTATTGCAATTCGGCATCCAATACTTGTAATTCGTTAGCACTTATTCCCATTCTCAATTCTACTTTAACTTCAACGGCTTCAAATGTAACTGCATACGCTACATGCAATGCAGACACCACAGGTGTATCGAGCGGAGTCACTGCAGGCTCCTGGCGGGTTCCTACCATCGTGGAATTAAAAGCCCTTGCAGCATTGGGAAGGGTAGCAACTTTTAAAACATTTCCTGATGCTCCAGATGAAATCTTTTGGAGTTCATCTTCTGAAGTTGAAAATCTAAATGGAGAAACGGGGTATGCAGTTGATTTTTCACCAGAAGTCTATGGAAATGAAAAGAAGATTAAAAAAGATACAAAACTTTATATTCGTTGTGTGAGAAGTTACTAAATAAGAATGAAATTTCCGGGGCATGATAGAAAAAAGTAGATTTAGTTTTTTTCTTCGTGCCTCTTGATATTATCCATAAGTTCCATTTCATATAATTTTATATATTTTAAAAAATTATAAAAAGCTCCTAACACTGCTAAAATCAATCCATGTCTGCCATCTAAAAAACCAAATTTTATAAAATACATCTGAAAAAATTTATAGACCCCTTCTAGAATAGAGAAGATGACTCCCGCCCTTTTTCCTTTAGAAAAATTTTCGCGGGCAGTGAGTGATGAGTAAGTATCTATAAATTTTAAATGATCAGATATATTTCTGTAGGAGTAGTGTAAGATAGGGGAGTCGAGTTTGATAATTTTTCCCTCTACATAGACTTTTTCATGGACTAGAAAACCTGTGAATTTTCCATATTTTTTTTGAAACAATCTGAGTTGAAAATTGGGATACCACCCACTGTGGTAGATCCACTTCCCCAGGTAGGTGGTGAGCCTTGGAAATTCTATGCCTTTGGTTTCCGTCCAGGTTACTTCTGGAAGGGATCTAAGTTTACTTATAAAATCTTCTGTAATACATTCATCTGCATCGAGGGAAAGAACCCATTCATTTTTGGAGAGATTGATGCAAAAATTTTTTTGGTTGATATAGTTATCAAAATGCCTTTTATCAATCCTTACTTTTGGATAAGATTTAGCAATTTCTACAGTTTTATCTTGGGATCCAGAATCTACTATGATGATTTCATCTAATGATTGTAAACTATCAAGTATACGCCTGATATTATCCTCTTCATTGAGAGTGATAATACAGGCAGTGATTGGGGGCATTACGAACGTTTACTTTTAAATTCTGCACTTAAAGGGATTTCTAGTCTGGCTGTGGTTGTTTCACCTGATATGGAGATTCGGAAATAATTAGGATCAATGCCTTCACCCTTTAACATAATTATAATGAGAGCCAATCCTAAACCTGCACCCTCAGTGTTGTCTGCATTGTCCATGTAAAACATAGCCAAATCATCATATCCCATTGCTTTCGCTAATTTTTCACGGATAGACTTTTCTTCCTGTTTTGTAATAGGGGTATTGTTGGTGACTGAAATTGTAATACCACCATTGTTGTACTCAAAACGTATGATACATGAATATCCCTTATTCTTAGACTTAGGACCATATTCTATACCCATTGCTTCACTGAAAGATGCTTTGTACTCTTTGATTCCTTTTGAGTAATCTTCCGGGTTTAAAATATCATAACCCTTTTCCTCAAAAAAAACTCTTTTTTGGTTGGCTTTGCAAGCATTTATACCGAGTTCTTTGAGAATGGTGTACACTAGAGGGACTATTCCAGGACGCTCACTTTTAGCAAAGATAGTATTTAAGTTTTCATGGATAACCTGTTCCAGCTCTTGAGAAATCCTATATGTTTTAATTTGGATATAAGATTGGTTATCCCGTTCCATTTGGATGTTGTCATCAATTACAATCGTTTCCGAAGACATGGTGTAAGCTATACTATGATGCCATTTCCCTGTCAAGATTGATCTTATGTTCTGGAAAAAAAAATAGTGATTATTTAAACTTTTTTTATTTTTCCATTCTCCAAGGTATGAATGTATTCAGCTATGGAATCATGTAGACTCATAAATCCCTCATTGTACCCCGTGCTCAGTAATTTTGTTGTGTCTGCTTTTGTATAGTATTGGTACTTGGGTTTTAAATAATCCGGCATGTCTATGTATTCAATATTTTCTTTCATAGAAAGTGCTTTAAAAAGTGCTTTCCCCAAATCGTTCCATGACTCTGCAATTCCCCTTCCCACATTGTATAAGCCATAGCATGGATTGTGGAGGAGGTGGAGGGTTATTTTTGCTGCATCTCTTGCGAATAAGAAATCCCGTTTTTGCTCCCCATCCTGATACTCTGGATGGTAAGACTTAAATAGAGTCATTTTATTTGTAGCTTTGATTTGTTCATAACCTTTGAGAACTACACTTCTCATATCCCCCTTATGAAATTCTCCATATCCAAAAATATTAAAATACTTTACTCCGGTTATTTTAGAAAGAAATCCAAATTTATTAGCATAGAGATCATATAGGTGTTTGGAATAACCATACATATTGAGAGGATTCAGAGTTCCTAAATTAGATTCCAGATATCCATTTTCTCCCAATCCATAGGTGGCAGCACTGGATGCATAGAGAAAGCGAATGCCCCGTGTCATGCAAAAAGCTCCGAGTTTTTGTGTGTATTTATAGTTGTTTTCAATGAGATAAGTTCCATTTGTCTCTGTGGTGGAAGAACATGCCCCTAAGTGGATAAGATGCGTGTACCCCTGGAAAGAATCGCCATTAATGATTGCCTTTAAAAAATCATCTTTCTCCATATAATCAGAAAATTGAAGCCTAGAGAGATTTTTCCATTTTTCAGATGTACCTATGTGATCTACAACCAGGATATCCATCTCACCCCGTAGGTTTAATTCATGGATGGTATTGGAACCAATCAAACCAGCTCCACCCGTTATGATGTATTTTTGTTTCATATCTTCTATTCTCACTGGAATCTTATTCGGGTAAATAGTTTTTTCTACCTAAATAAGGAACCACTTCTTAGTTTGGATTTAACAATATGTTAAAAATTAAGAAACAAATTCGTCATATCTTTTTGGATGTGGGAGATACACTTTTATTTTTAGGAATTCCACCGGGTGCAATCTATTTAGATGTACTGAGAAAGCATGGAATACTAAAAAACCATCACCAAGATGCTAATTTAAAAACCTATTTTGCGGAAGCGTGGAGTGAAATGAACTCCAAACCAAATCCAGATTGGAAGGATAGATATAGAATTCATCCCCATGGTCAGGATGGATGGTGGAAAGAACTTATTTCCTTATTTTTACAAAATGTTTTGGGTGAAAGTGAAATTAATTTATCGGAGAGTGTATACAAAGAAATATTTGATAAATTTGAAAATGAGTCCTTATGGGACATTGAACCAAGTTTTTTTGTACTACAAGAATATGCACACAAACATAATATTGAGTTGGGAATTATTTCTAACTGGGATTATAGGTTGAGGGGATTGTTGGAAAGAAAAAATCTAATACATTATTTCTCACCCGTACTTATATCTGCTGAGTTTGGATATGAGAAGCCCTCGGAAGTAATTTTTCAAAAAGCATTGGAAATGTCAGGCAGGGAACCGGAAGAATTGATCTATGTGGGGGACAAGCCTGAATTGGATTTTTATACACCCATTCGAATGGGATGGAATGCCTTTGTGATTGGTGCAAAAAAAAGAGCAGATGTTCCGTATATATCCACTCTTTCTGATCTAATCTTATTTATAGAAGGAAAGTGAAAGTTGTACTACAATTAAGAGTGTCTTTTGGAGTCATATCCTTCCGATAGTTCTTTTTCTAATTTACACTTTGGATATGATCCGGGATTTAGGGGAACTCCAAGGTAACCCAGGGCTGTTTGTGGATTTACAATGCTAATGTCCCATCCACCTACAAAGTACTTACAACCATAGACTTTGTTTTTACATAAAATTTGCGTGGCTTTGGGTTTTGGATATGCCCATGCAGAGGGTGGATTTATACAACGGTTTTCAAGTTCTGCAATTTTTCTAATTCGAGATACGGTTGATTTAAATTCTTTGAACCTTGCTATGATAGGATAGGCTAATTCTTTTAGAAAGATTCCTTTTTCCGTATTGTATGTAAACATAATAAGGAGTTGTTCCACGATATCTTCTTTGGAGTTTTCCAATTTTTTATGGGTTTCTTTTATAAACCTGGCAATCTTCATTGCTTCTGTTAGGAGGTGGACGGCTTCCGGACGGGCAGGGTCATTTTCTGATTCTGATTCGCCACGATCTACCTTTAAGAGGAGGGAATTTCGCTTGAGAGTTTCGTAGTCGAGGGGAACAACTTTTGTTTCTGTATAGATCTCGGGTAAGATATTTCCCTCAATCGACTGCACTATTTCATCGGAGAGACCGACATTTTGTGCTGTGATAGAACTCAACTTGGAAACCTGGATCATATCGGCTTCGGTGTAATAGGTTTGCTTCCAGTAGTCCGATTCGGAATAAACCATATCTATAAAGAAGCCCCCTAAAAAAGCATGGCGATGGATGAACTTCATGGGATGAGGTTTTTGGATTATGGTACCCAATGTTAAAAGGGAAAGTTCTATGGCATATTCAAAAAATTCCGGTCTTTCAATCATCAATCGATAAAAAATAAGGAGAATCTTGGGTTCATAAAAAGAGCTCTGGATAAAGGATGTATAATTACTTATGATTGAAGAGCTATGATCAAAAAGGTGTTTGATGAATTCATCCTTGGAATCATCAATATAGGGAGTGATTTTTTTAGCAACGGCAAGCCCCAATTTCTCGAGCATATCATTGTTCATATGAATTTTAAAATTTTGATCGTATTGACCATCCATACTTTCCAGTTTTTTGATAGCAGATTCTTTTATGTTTACAAGTTCTTTGATTAGGATATTTCCTGTTTTGTCTTTGATGGCTTCTTTGAGTTGGATACTTCCTACAAGGTTGTTATCCACTGTAAATTTAGAAAATTCCTGAAAGTTTGTAAATTCAATACCTTTTGATGTGATGTACATACGAATTCCTTTGGGTTTTTGGTCCCGGGCTTGCTAAGTTATAAAACTATCCACGTAGTTCAAAAAAATATCAAACCAAAAACTAAACTTTCCCCTTTATTTTTTGAACGCTTTTGTTTAAATGAAACCCTGAAAGTGAGGAAAAAATTACTCACTAAATTTTCTGTAACCTTTGTTGTAGTACAATAATGGGGATTTGTCTTCATTTGTATGGGCGTGATTTACCATCCCAATAAAAATAGTGTGGTCGCCCCCTTCGTAGGTTTTGTGATTGGAACAAACCAAATAGGAAAGGGAAGATTCCAAAACGGGGATATCTTCTATAAATTTGGGATCTAAACTTTTTAAAATCTCATTTCTATCCGTCTTTGAGCTAGAAAATTGGTTGGAGATAGATTCCTGTTCATTCGAGAGGATATGCACAGCATACCCCGGAGAACTCAACAGTTTATCATGACTGGAAGCTGTCTTAAGGATATTGAAAAGAATGAGAGGGGGATCAAGGGAAAGGGATGAAAAACTTGAGACGGTAATTCCACTTAAGAGAGATCCATCGCGGTAGGTGATGAGGGTGACTCCCGATGCAAATCTGCCCAAGCTTTTTTTAAATTCTTCAATTGCTATCATTGTTTACCTTCCTCCTATTTTTGGAATTCTCTCGACCAATTGTCAATTGAAAAAAGAATGAACGGGAGAGAGGTTGCCATGTCACTCACCCATATTAAAATCCGTGGAGCAAAGGCTCACAATTTAAAAAATATAAATCTAGATATTCCCCGGGATAAATTGGTTGTGATCACGGGACTTTCTGGTTCTGGAAAATCTTCCCTAGCATTTGATACAATCTATGCGGAGGGTCAGAGGCGTTATGTGGAAAGCCTCTCCTCTTATGCCAGACAATTTTTAGGCCAGATGGACAAACCCGATGTGGATCTCATAGAAGGATTGAGCCCTGCCATCTCTATAGAACAAAAGACAACACATCGCAACCCCAGATCTACTGTAGGCACTGTCACCGAAATATATGACTATATTAGATTGTTGTACGCAAGGATTGGAAAACCCCATTGCCATAAATGTGGAGCATTGATATCATCTTTGAGTGTGGATCAAATTTTAGATAGGATCCTACACTTTCCCGAAAATACAAAGCTCATGATTTTAGCCCCCATAATTAATTCTATGAAGGGGGAGCATAGAGAAGTATTTGAAAAAGCTAAAAAAGACGGTTTCAACAGAGTTCGGGTGAATGGAGAAATTGTAACACTTGAAGAGGAAATAAAATTAAAAAAAAATATAAAATCATCTATAGAAATTGTTGTGGATCGCCTGGTGATGAAGGAAGGGATCCGGGGAAGACTGAGTGATTCGGTAGAAATTGCCCTAAAAGAAAGCAATGGAATCTTAATAGTAAATGATATGAATAAAGATCATTACTATTCAAAAAATCTAAGTTGTCCGAATTGTGAAAATGTTTCCATTCCCGATCTAGAGCCCAGGATTTTTTCGTTTAACTCTCCGCAGGGAGCCTGTAATAGATGTGATGGATTGGGTACTTTATTAGAATTTGATGATGAATTGCTTGTGAATGATCCCGAGCTTTCTTTGATGGATGGTTGCCTGGAAGCTTGGGGAAAGTCAGGTGGATATTGGTATATGGCAACTATCCATGCACTGGCAAAAAGTTTAAAATTTGATATCAATACAGCCTGGAAGGATTTGCCTAAGACTGTAAAAAAAATCATCCTGTATGGCGATTCGAATATTAAAATTGATTATGATTTCAGAAAAGAAGATTCTCACCGTGAGTTTTCAAGAGAATTTGAGGGTGTAGTTACAAATCTTCGTAGGAGATACAAAGAAACCAAATCAGATGCTATGAGGCAATGGTATGAGTCCTTTATGACGAATCACCCCTGTCCATCCTGTGAAGGAAAAAGACTCAAACCTGAAAGTCTTTCTGTAAGGGTAGAAAAACTGGGTATCTATGATTATGTATCACTCAGTGTAGAAAAAGCTCTCCTTTTTTCGAGTAATTTGAAATTAAAAGGTTCGGATGATATAATCGCGAAACCTATCTTAAAAGAAATTATCCAAAGACTAAAATTTTTAAATGATGTGGGTGTGGGGTATCTCACTTTAGAGAGAAGTGCGGGTACACTTTCCGGTGGAGAGGCACAGAGAATCAGGCTAGCAACCCAAATTGGTTCAAGGCTCATGGGTGTTCTCTATATTTTAGATGAGCCATCGATAGGACTTCACCAGAGAGACAATACAAAACTAATCAATACACTCAAAGATCTGCGGGATATTGGTAATACAGTTTTGGTCATTGAGCATGATGAAGAAACCATGCAGGAAGCTGACTACATAATTGATATGGGCCCCGGCGCGGGAGTGCATGGGGGAAGTATAATAGCAGAAGGAACTCCTGCAGATATTAAAAAGAATAAAAATTCTGTCACAGGGAAATATTTATCAGGAAAAATTTCTATAGAAATCCCTAAAGAGCGTAGAAAGGGGAATGGTCAATTTTTAAAAGTAATTGGAGCCTCTGAAAATAATTTACGAAATGTGGATGTAGATTTTCCGCTTGGATGTCTTACGGTGGTGACTGGGGTTTCGGGAAGTGGCAAATCTACACTGGTCAATGAAATTTTACACAATGAATTGGCGGCTAGAATCATGCGTGCAAAAATTGTGAGTGGTAAACACAAGAGAATCGAGGGAATTAAGTATCTTGATAAGGTCATCAGTATAGACCAATCTCCTATAGGTAGAACCCCCAGATCAAATCCCGCTACGTATACAGGATTGTTTGCAACCATCAGAGAACTCTACACCGGACTTGAAGATGCCAAAGTCAGAGGATATGGACCGGGAAGATTTAGTTTTAATGTTTCGGGAGGTAGATGTGAAAAATGCGAGGGAGATGGAATCTTAAAAATCGAAATGCATTTTTTACCTGATGTTTATGTAGTGTGTGATGTTTGTGAAGGAAAGCGTTACAACAGAGAAACCTTAGAAGTGAGATACAAAACTAAAAATATTTTTGATATATTGGACATGACTGTAGAAGAAGCGGTTGTATTTTTTGAAAATATCCCATCGATCAAACGGAAGTTAGACACACTGAAAGAAGTTGGTTTGGACTATATAAAACTGGGGCAGGCTGCTACCACATTCAGTGGGGGAGAAGCTCAAAGAATTAAACTTGCCACTGAACTTTCCAAGCGCTCCACTGGTAAGACACTTTACATTTTAGATGAACCCACCACAGGACT
>CAMCZP010000049.1 GCA_945887855.1 Leptospira interrogans serovar Manilae
TACAGAAAAGCAGGGGTGAGGTAATAAATCCCATAAAATTCTCTATCCTTTCCATATTTTTAAACCAACTTTATTTCCAAACATCTCTAGCTAATACCCCGGATCCAAAAGAGAACGACTCATTTCTCTGACGTAAAAGTCCAACTGGAAGGAAAAGAAATTTTTGTAGATAGAACTTTTGATATTCGGTTGGTAGGACTCTTTGTTCATCCTGTATATTTTTAAAAGTAGAGAGTATTTATTGCCTTCCTTTTGGATTTCCTCCACATAGAGGGATGGCAGAGTATTCTGAGAGGAAAGCGAAGAAGAGAGCATAAGGATAGCACATAGAAAGATAGAATAAAAAAGGAAGGTATTCTTCATGATTTTATATTCGTTCAAAAAATAGACTATAAATTTCCAATTTCTTGTAAATCCTTATACTTTGATATAATTTAAGTTAGACTCCAAGTAACCTATGCCAATTTCAAAAAAATGAAATATTTTAAAGATTACTTAGAGTTATTTTAAAATTAATAATTAGGATGAGTAAGCTCCTTACCTAAAATGATGATATTTTTTGATTGACGACTTTTATTTTAAAGATATAGTTTTAAGAGTGAGTATATATTTTCTTTTTTTTCTAAGTCTAACAATTGGTTGTTCCTTTTTTGGAATTCTTTCTATATTAAAAAGAAGTATAGAGAAAAAAGTGGATGATCGATTTGATGAAATTCAACTTCGATTAGATAAGATTGATATATCTCTATCTCATAAAAAATAATTTTGAACACTCTTGATAAGATATTATTTCTATTATTAGCATTAACTTTAGGTATCGCAATTTTTCTTGTACAAACATTTGAAGAGTATAAAGGAATTTCTGATATAATCGTCACATGCACAGGAATGGTGAGTTTTTTTTATAGCTTTGTATGAATTTTTTAAAAATAATAAATCTAAATAAATAAATTTAAAAAAATACTATATCCTACTATTGCAAGCATATTCTCATTTATAAATAGTTTAAATACTCTAATAAAAGTTACTATAAATTTAGTTAGCTCTAAATCTCCATAAATTTACTTCTCTGACTCAATGCAAAATTTACAAGCAATATCAAGGCTGGAACCTCTATAAGAGGTCCGATTACAGCCGCAAAAGCAACTCCAGAGTTTATCCCGAAAACAGAAATTGCAACGGCAATGCCCAATTCAAAATTATTTCCTGCGGCGGTAAATGCTAGTGATACGCACTTGGAATAATCGGTGCCTGCTTTTTTTGCTAAATAAAACGCACTAAAAAACATAATACTAAAATAAAAAAGGAGAGGGATTGCAATTCTCACTACGTCGAAAGGGATTTGCACAATTAAATTTCCTTTGTAACTAAACATGACTACTATTGTAAACAGAAGAGCCACAAGGGTTATAGGACTTATTTTGGGAATGAATTTCGAATGATACCATTCTTTTCCTTTCAGTTTAACAAGTGCAAATCTAGTGATCATTCCCGCAATAAATGGGATTCCCAAATAGATAAAAACACTTTCGGCAATTTGTGTAATACTAATATTTACCTCTACTCCCTTGATACCAAACAGGGTTGGTAAATAGGTTACAAAAATATATGCATAGAGGCTGTAGAATAGTACCTGGAAAATACTGTTGAGGGCAACAAGTCCTGCAACATATTCATTATCTCCTTTCGCTAAATCATTCCACACAATTACCATTGCAATACATCTTGCAATTCCTATCATAATGAGCCCAATCATATATTCTGGTTTGTCTGGTAGAAAAATGACTGCTAGAATAAACATTAACAAAGGACCGATAATCCAGTTTTGAAGGAGGGAAAGTCCAAGTATTTTCGTGTTTTTAAATACTTTTCCCATTTCTTCATATTTTACCTTTGCGAGAGGGGGGTACATCATGAGAATTAAACCAAATGCAATCAGGTAATTAGTTGAACCACTCTGAAATTGATTTAGTAAAGTCGGCATATCCGGAAAAAAGTGCCCGACACCCACCCCAAAAAACATTGCTAAGAAAATCCAAAGTGTTAGATACCTATCTAAAAAAGATAATTGCTTTTCAGATTCCATTTTATAAATACTCTTCAATTAATTTTTTACTGTACTCTTTGATTTCATCTCTTGTGGTTCGAAAAGCATTTGCAATTTCTTCTTCACTTCCTTTTACTTTTGATGGATCAGAAAAGTTATGATGAAATCTTTTTGCGTTAGATGGAATATACGGACAATTTTCTTTTGCGTGATCGCAAACTGTGAGGATAATATCAAATGGAATTTGAAGGTATTCATTCACATTATTTGATGTATGGTTTGAAATATCAATACCTACCTCTTTCATGTACTGAATAGCTTTAGGGTTTACTCCATGAGTTTCTATTCCCGCACTATAAATCTCCGCTTTTCCATTTGCAAAATACCGTAACCAGCCTTCCGCCATTTGACTCCGGCAGCTATTCCCTGTGCATAGTACCAATATATTTTTCAATCAAACCTCCCTTCTTATAACCTACTCATATTATATGAATCCAACTTCTATTCCTTCTTTTTATGCTTGGGAAACGGTTGGTATGGATGAGTAGAATATTTTTTGATATCTTACTTTTTATTTTGAATAATCTAGTGTATATCGTAAATATACGATAATTTTTATCAATTCTATTTTTTTATTTAGTAGGAAAAAATTAATATTTTATATAAGAAAAAATAGTTCTTTTAAAATAGTAATATTATTATCACCTCTTAAATATTAAATTAAATCCTCCTTTTTTGATTTGATTGCAAAATGATTATGGATTGAGAGTTTAAGAAAAATAATTGAATTTAGAAATATAAAGTATATTATCTTACAAAAAAATATTTTGAGATCAAAAGCATGACTTGATTTCACCCCTTATCAATAGATATACTTACTATTGGATTGCATCCTGAACTAAATTATAAAATTTCATAAGATAAAAATTTTCAATATTTTTAAAATAATTTCTCTTTTTGTATTTGACTTTCCATAAGATAATTCCATCTATTAAAAATTTAATGAAAGCATACAAAAAGTTATTTTTGATACTATTGTATACTATATCAATTGGATTTGCTCTATCTGGATTGATTTATCTTTGGCAGGACTATTTGCTTAGCCAACACCCTGATGTAAAACCTTTTCATTTTTCTAAGATTTTATCACGCTCACTAACAATCGTTTTGTTTTTTGTAATGATTTGGTTTTGTAGATCTGTGGAGAAAAGATCCTTGGTTTCTTATGGTTTAGAAACAGATCCTTATACAATTCGGATACTTATCGGAGGTTTCCTTTTGGGAAATTTCTCGATGCTTGCCTTGATAGCCTTACATTTGAATTTCTATGGTTCCAGTATTGAAATTAAAGAACTATCCATTCATTTTTATATTAATTTAGTAGTTCAACTTTTCGTGGTTTTTATAATAGCACTTGTAGAAGAATGGTTTTTTCGTGGATACCTTTTACAAATATTGAGAAAGGATTATGGAAGCAATAAAGCAATATTTTTCTCGAGTATTTTTTTTGCAATGACTCATTTTGTAAGACCGATTTCTGAGTATTCCCAACTTATTCCAGAATTTTTTGGACTTTTCTTAATTGGTATAATCTTAGCTTATTCCACCATCCTGTCGGGTAATATTTACTTTTCTATTGGTATTCATGCCGGCTGGGTTTATATAGTAAAAATTAATAAATATTTTGTTAACCACTTCGATTCCTATTTTCAGGAAATGATTGGTGCTGAAAAGCTTTTAAAAAGCTTATCTTCTTGGGTATTGGTAATAATTGTTCTGTATATTCTCAAGTCTATAATCCGAGTTTGTAAAAATCATCCAATTGAAGATTATAAGAAATCATAACATTCCCTCTACAACTCCTGAGATTTTCTTCTCTTCCATACGGTAAATTACTGCTATTTGATTCTGACTAAAACTATCTGTGTATAGGAAGAAATAATCAATCCTCAATTTTTTCTACTGAACCTTGGATAAGTGATTTAATATCTGTCATGGTATACATATTTTCACTTAGATACCTTCTAAAATACTTTGCTCCCCTGACTCCATTGAAAAGTCCTAAAATATGTCGTACAATTTGATTGGGCTTTCCTCCCCTCTTAGCATGTTCTTCGATATAAGGAATCATTTGATATAGAACTTCTTTTCTAGTTGGAATTTCTGTACTACATTTAAATAGCTCCGAATCCACTCCTGAAAAAATATAGGGATCCTCGTAGGCTTTTCTACCTATCATGATACCATCTGTTTTTTCAAACAGTTCGGAGGAAATCAGAGGATCTTTAATTCCTCCATTGATTTCTATATTCAAATGGGGAAACTCTTTTTTTAATTCATAGACATCGTTGTAACGCAAAGGCGGAATTGTTCTATTTTCAGAAGGTGAGAGTCCTTTTAATATGGCAATTCTAGCATGAACAATAAATTTATCACAACCTGCTTCTGAGACAATTTTTACAAAGTTTCTTAGGTCTTCATATTTATCGAGTGAGTCAATGCCTATTCTGTGCTTTACGGTCACAGGAATTTTTACCCTGGATTTCATTTTAGCAACACAGGAGGCAACTAATTCAGGCTTTGCCATCAGGCAAGCTCCAAAATTTCCATTTTGCACCCTATCACTCGGGCATCCTACATTTAAGTTAACTTCTGTATAACCATATCCTTCTGCAATCAAAGAGCATTCAGCTAAATTATCGGGATTGTCTCCTCCTAACTGTATTACAAGGGGAAGCTCTACTTTGGAGTACGACAAAAATCTATCCCTATCTCCATATAAAATAGCACCTGTTGTAATCATTTCTGTATAGAGGAGAGTTTTTTTAGTTATAATTCTCATAAAGAATCGGTAATGGCGATCCGTCCAATCCATCATGGGAGCAATGCTTACTTTAGGTAGAAGTAAATTGGTAGTCATACAATTTTTTATATTTATTTCCTAATTTGATTAGTTCCTCATGTGTTCCATTTTCTACTATTTTACCTTCTTCTAGATAGTAAATTCGATTAGCAATCTGAATGGTGGACAATCTGTGTGCAATGATTATTGTAGTACGATTTTTATATAAATGATCCAAAGCAGTTTGAACCATTCGCTCGGATTCATTGTCTAGAGCAGAAGTAGCTTCATCTAAAATTAATATTTCAGGATTTGCTAATATACCACGTGCAATGGAAATTCTCTGCCTCTGACCACCCGATAGCATCACACCATTTTCCCCAATCGGTGTTTCAAATCCAAATTCCAGAGAATTGATAAATTCTAGGGCACAGGCATCCTCTGCTGCTTTTATCAATTGGTCTTCTGTGTATTTAGCATTTCCTAATGTAATATTTTCACGAACAGTCCCATTGAATAAAAATACATCTTGACTGACCACTCCAATCTTGGATCTAAGTTTACCTAAATCGTATTCTCGAATATCATTTCCATCAAAGAGAACATTGCCCTGACTAGGATCTATCATACGGCTCAAAAGATCTTTGAGGGTTGATTTTCCACCCCCAGATGGCCCCACAAAGGCAATTGTTTCCCCTTTTTGGATGGAGAGGTCTATATCATTTAAAGCGGGCTTTTGAGATCCAGGATACCTATAGATGACATGATCGAGTTTGATTTCTTTGATAGTGGTAGGCAACTGCAATGGATTGGGTTTATTTTGTATTTCGGTTTTAGAATCTAAAATTTCAAATACTCTTTCTCCGGCAGCCACTGCACTGTTGATTAAATTAATCATCATACTCATTTGTTTTAGTGGACGTATTACAAAAACTAAAGTCATGAAAAAAGCAAGAAACATACCCTTAGAAAAATTTTCGTTAGCTATGAGGTACGCCCCAAATGCTAACAGAGTAGATGCTATGATAGACCCAAAGAGCTCAATGATAGATGGGCCCACCTGGTGGTAAAAATGCCCCTGAAAAGTTTTTTCCATCAATTCCTGATTGATTCCACCAAATTTAGAGGACTCTTTTTTTTCCATTCCAAATGCTCGAATCACACGAATACCGGCTATCATCTCTTGGAGATGCCCGTTGAGTGCAGATAATCTTTCCTGTTGGTTCTTAGTGGCTTTGCGAATTTTTTCTGTGAATGCAGATATGGGGCCCATTATCACTGGTATCACAAAAAAAACAAGTATGAACATTTTCCAGCTTAAAAAAAGTAAGAGCAATAAATGTGTTACAATATAAAAGAAATCTAAAATTGCATCTTTTAAATCACCAGAGATTACCTTTCCTAGTGAATCTACATCGTTTATAATACGACTCATTAAAATACCAGTTTTTTCTTTAACAAAGAAATTTAGGGGAAGAGTTTGGACTTTTTGATAAATTTCTAATCGTAGGTCACGAATGGCCATTGAGCCTGTAGAATTAATGAAATAAATAGCACCCCCCAAGCAAATAAGTTTTAGTATATATATTGGAAATACGAGGCTTACAAATAAGAATACAATCTGATCCGCACTGAGAGATGCAAAGTGATTGTTGAGCTTAACTTTAGAATTTGCAATTTTCCACTCTATAAACTCAATTGTTTTCAAATTGGGTTCTAGTTTTTTCTTATCTAAAATTTGTATGTCTCTTTTGGTCATAGAGAGTTGAAATCTATAGCTACTGGAATTTCCCATGGAATCAAAAATGGGAACCATACTGGTGAGAGATGCTCCATTGAAAACAGCAACCAAAAATGACAAGAAAATACCCGCTATAAGTCTGCCTTTATAACGAAAAGAATATGTGAGAAGACGCTTAAATATTTTCACCATTTCTATACTTCTAAGAATTTCTTCTGGACGCAACCCATAAAAACAGGAGTGTGGGGGGAAATATGCAAAAAATCATTTCAACTCACCATTCCAAAATTGAAATGACAACTTTTGGAAAAAAAGATCTCATTTCGATTGATTTTTCTTCACCCTCTAGCACCCAACAAATCAAAGATTTTTTATCAGAAAGGTATGGATCTCCCAAAGAAAAAATCTATGGTCTAAACCAAGTCCATGGAGTTCAAATATTCAAAGCAGAAGAATCCCATCCCCCTCTTACGGGTGATGGTTTATGGACAGAAAAAAAAGATATCCTTTTGTATGTAAAAACAGCGGATTGTATGCCACTTTTTTTTTGGTCTTATTCTCAACCATTGATAGGTATTTTACATTCTGGATGGAAAGGAACTAGGGATGGTATCACTCAAAAAATGATTACTCGCGTTCTCCAATTATACCCAAGCATAGGACTCTCATTTTTTCTAGGTCCCTGCATTCGAGGGCATGAGTATGAAGTCAAAGAGGATGTATCCACTTTTTTTGAGAGTTATAAATCTGGAATTATGAAAAAAGAAGGAAAAATTTATTTAGGACTTGAAAATGTAGTACAAGAAGTGCTAAATAAATATGATATGGAGATAGATGATTCAAAATTATCAACATTATCCCATCCCGATTACTTTAGCCATAGAGGCAAAGATACCGGGAGGAATATAAACGTAATACGTTTTATGCCCTAAGGCATATCTGTAAGACCGCCTGCATTTGTTACCTTTTTGAAACCTGCCGCATCAAGCATTTGTTTAGCTGAACCCGCACGTCCCCCCGATCTGCAATAGAGAATGATTTCTCTATCCTTATTGGCTCCAAATTCAGAAATACGTTTTTGTACTTCATCTACGGGTATATTGAGTGCACCGTTAAAATGTCCCTCAGAAAACTCACCCACCGAACGAACATCCACTACCAATGCCCCATTTTTTATTTTCTCACTCACTGCTTGCTTATCTGCCATAAGCGCTCCTCCTGTAAAAAACTTAAATACTATAAAAGCTAACACAACCCCCAGTACGGGAACAATTAATTTCATATCAAGATTCCTTTTTTGTGCTGATCTTTAATGGCAAGTACAGAGGGCAAAATCCTACCAAAGAGGTCAAAAGAAAGATACCAGCAATTGCAATGGCAACAATCCCCACTACTCCATCTAGAATCCCCGTCCAATACAAAAGACCTGCCATTATAGCTAGCCCCAACCGAAAACCTCTATCTAACATTCCCATATTAACTTTCATAGAATTCTCCTAAAATACCAATTTAGTTTAATTTAAAATTTTGTCAACAATATACTATAGGGGGTATTCTATTTAATTAATACAATCTTTTTTAGTTAAGTTAGGAGCAAAAGTCGATTTATTTATTTTTTCTATACATTGGATTAAAAAGTTTTCCTGGAAAGACTTTTTTACTCAGGCTAAAAGTTGAATCTCTCCGCTTATATTTTTTCTTGCTTGTGATTCATATTTTTTTTGGAAATGGGTTGTATAGAAAATTTGATCTTTATTTAAAAATATATTTAATAAGTTTTTTCTTTTCTCATTGTAAATATGATCTGGAACATGGCTGTACTCCATACGAATATTTTTACTATATTTGTAGTACTCATTTTCTTCTTTTCCCAAGATTGCCAAATCCAAATCTAAAAATAATTTAAATAGATCCGTGTCTTTCATGGGTCTATGATCGATTGTACATAAAATCAATTCGCAAATGGTTTTTAAATCTTTTTCAGAGTAGTTCATCTTTTGAAGTTCGGAAGCCGCAAAATCTGCACTATTGATTTCATTATCTTTAGACTTGGGATCAAAAATAGAATCATGAAACCATATAGACAGGTAAAGATTATTATATGCACGTTGGATATCATCATAAGTATTTTTAATATTGTCAGCAAAGTGCAACCAAACTGAATCAAGCTCGATTATCATATTCTCAATATGCAAAAGAGTATGATAAAACCGACCCTTCGAAGAATATTTGTAATACAAATCTTCATAGAGCTCAGCCTTGGCAATACTAGAAATATCAGTATTAAAAATTGATAAAAATTTATTCTTCATACATTACATTTTTAGAGAAACTTTCCTAGCAACATCCACAGCTTTCTTTCTGGCTTCCTCTATTGTATTTCCCAGAGCTAAAGCAACTCCCATTCTTCTTTTCCCTTTTACTTCCGGTTTTCCAAATAGATTTAAGGCGGTATCCGGGATGGAGAGTGCTTCATTTAAATTTTCAAAAATGGGTTCTTTATAATCTCCTGATAACAAAATAGCTGCGGATGCACTCGGGCCGTATGTCCTAATATTTGGCATAGGTAATCCCAATATTGCTCTCACATGCAATGCAAACTCTGAATGATTACAGGAAATCAGAGTGACCAATCCTGTATCATGAGGTCTTGGTGATACTTCACTAAAATAAACTGTATCTCCTTTCACAAATAGCTCTACTCCAAAAATCCCATATCCTCCCAGAGCTGTAGTTACTGTTTCCGCTATTCTTTTTGCTTCTGCTAAAGCTTTCTCACTCATGGGCTGGGGACTCCAAGATTCTACATAATCTCCAGATAATTGGAGATGACCAATTGGATCTAAAAAGGAAGTCCCATCTATATGGCGAATGGTAAGAAGAGTTATTTCAAAATCAAACTCAATAAACTCTTCAATGATCATCTTTCCCTTTCCAGTGCGACCTCCAGATTGACCATATTCCCATGCAGATTCTATATCAGATTCCTTTTTGATATAGGATTGCCCTTTTCCAGAGGAACTCATGATAGGTTTTGTAACACAAGGGATTCCAATACTTTTAACCTTTTCTTTGAATTCTTCCAATGTGTCCGCAAATTCAAATTTAGATGTTTTCAGACCTAGCTCTTTGGAGGCAAAGGTGCGAATCCCCTCTCTATTCATGGTTAGTTTTACAGCTTTTGCGCTAGGGATAACATTAAACCCGTCTTTTTCTAAGAGCAGGAGTGTGTCTGTGGAAATAGCTTCTATTTCCGGGACGATATAATCAGGCTTAAACTCACGGATGACTTTTTCTAACTCAACGGGATTTAGCATATCTACCACTTTGGATTCATGTGCAACCTGCATTGCTGGGGCGTCAGGATAACGATCAATTGCTATAACATGAATTCCATACCTCTGGGCTTCAATAGCTACCTCCTTTCCTAGTTCTCCCGAACCTAATAAGATAAGTTTTGTAGCAGTTCTACTGAGTGGTGTTCCAATTCTTAGCATTTTTTCCTCTTACTTTGTCTATTAAATATTGAATTTAAACAAGTTATGATTTTTAGAAACAAAAAACTGAAAGATTTACGTAGAAAGTAGTATGATATTTGTAAGGTTTTTTTTAGGTTAATTCCAATTTTTGATGAAGATAGAAATCTAGGCTTTCTTAAAAGGAAAAAGAAAAATTCTTGAAATCTAGGTTCAATAGTATCTAGTATTCACTTTAGAGTATGGCACTCACTCAAGAAAGGGGTTCTCAATTGTTAAAAAAAATATTTCCTGTATCCTTCTCCAAGCTTCCCTTAACTATTAAAATCATTGGGTCATTTTATCTTCTCACCCCTGTTTTTAGCTACCTATGGACTGCATATGCTCAAGGGATTCCATTTTGGAAATTTTCCATATTATTAAATCTTTTCCAAACACCCGCACTTCTATTGAACATAGCTGGTTTTATACTGGGAATTGGGATTTTAGGTGTAAAAAGATGGGGATATTTTTTATTTTTAGGATTTAATCTATACTTGGTGGGGCATGGTCTCCATTTGATTTACCAGGGCGGTTTCACGAAGCAATTCATTTGGAATCTTTTTATAACCCTTCTCCCCTTCTTTTTGAATATGTACTTTTTAAACAAAGAAATTTCCACTCCTTACCTCACTTTAATTCCACGAGGATTTCGTAAGAAATGGAGAATTGAAATTCCTATCCTAGGGCAGATCCAAGTGAGTGAGAAAGAAATTTACTCCATGAAAACAATGGATATCTCTCCAACAGGATTTTTAGCTAGTGTGGAAGGCAATATTGAAACGGGAACCCAAGTTAAAGTGAAGATGAATCTGGATTCACAGTGGATAGCTCCAGCCGAAATGATGCGGGTGGAAGATGGGAAATTTGGATTTAAGTTCCTCCATCTACCCGGAGATAAAAACTTTAGAGATCTAGATAAGTTTCTCTCTACGAAACTCCTCCCACGTTTTTCAACACATATACCAGTGGAACTCACTTTGGGTGGCGAAGTCCACAAATCTGAAATCTTAAATATTTCAGAAAAAGGTTTTTATTTTTCCACAGACAAAGGATTCGAAGTTGGGATATTTCCCTCTTATAAATTTTCCCTCTATGGATATACGTTTACAGGGAAAGGGAAAGTAAGCTGGGAAAACAAGAGTGGAAATTTTGAAAAACCTCCCGGGTATGGAATCTCTTTTGAGGAACCAAATAGCTATTCACTTTATAAAGTTTTTGTTTATGTGTATTCGATTCTACACACAATCAATGTTAGAGATCGATAGTCATTCAACTGCTCCGGCAAGCATTAGCAAATAGTAATTTGCGTCATTGCCGGAGAGTTTTGCAATAGCCAGAGGAGATTCTCCTTTTTTATTTTTTAGGTTAAGATTTTGACTAGATGTAATACAATAGTAAACCATCTCCGAATCACCAAATTCTGCTGATAGATGCAATGGAGTGTTTCCCAACATATCCACTTCATTGACCCCTGTTCCCCATTCTAATAATTTTTTAAATACCTTTGTTTTACCATACCTAGCTGCTATGTGAATGGGCAATTGACCTTCCAAGTTTCTACTCATTTGGAAAGGAAAGATTTTTAAGTATTCGATCAATTCTGGATTATTTAAAAGTGCAATTTTATGAATTACTGTATTACCTTTTTCATCTTTAGAATTTACATTAAAACCCAAACTGAGCAAAAAACCTATAGAATTCATCGAATATTCTGCACTTTTTTGAAGCAAAATAGCTTCTTCATTTTCTTTTACATTTGGTTTGGAAGAGAGAATAGATTCCAAAATCTCAATAGATCCTGTTTCAACTGCTTTTTGGATAGAAGTAAAAGATGTTTTTGATTTATTAAAAAATTCAGGATAATTTTCTATAAATAATTTTATTATCTCTTTTCTTTTTTTTATAATAGCATGATCTAAAAGTGTTAACTTAAATCGATCTTTAGAAAATAAAAGTGCTGGATTTTCATTTAAAATCTTAATGAGTACAGTTTTTAATCCTGCCCTAACTGCAAAGGTAGCATAGTTATAATTATTTATATCTTCCCATTTATAATTAATATTGTTTTTCAATAAAGATAGAGAAGATTTTTCTGCTTTCTTCTCTATACAATAAGATAAAAGTGTCATTCCCTTTTTATTAACTATATTTATCTTATCTTTTAAGTTTTCTATCTCTTCAATTTTTTGAACCTGATCTTTATCACATAATTGAAAAAGTACAGTTATATCTTTTGAACTTTCTTTAGAATGGAGTGTAAAATTTAATAAAAAAAAAGATAAAACTAATATAATTTGATTTTTTAAAAAGCTATAAATGGAGTTGGTGTAAAAAGTCTGTTTTTGGAATTTTATAAGCAAAAATCCTGGGGTTTTTTCTACCTGACGGCATAAAAAGATAGGTATTGCAATTGCGTCATAAATAGTTTTACATTTCATAATTTAATTTACCGCTTTTTTCAATGCTTCTATTTTTTCATTCTCTAAATTTTTTAGCTGATCTTTAGCTCCCTCTAATATTTTATCGAATTGGATTTGGTTGTCTTTGTTAAATGAGCTATCTTCTTTTTGAGCATCTATTAGGTATTCTATAATTTCTACTCGATCATTTAATACTTTCTCCTGCCCACTATAATAAACTGTTACATCTTTATTGGTGGCTTTTCCTGATTGTAAAGAAACTGCTATTCTAGCCATTTCTGCTGTTTCTCTTTCCTTTGATAGTTTTTCTTCAGGAGTCATACGTTTAGGTATGAGATCATTTCCCGGAAAGTACAATCTCAATTTTTCAAATTGCTCCATTGTTTCATCATCATAAGGCTTTCCCGTTTGGGGATTGAGAGGGGCTTCCCCTTTGGGATTTGTTGTGGTTTCTTCGTCATAATCTTTGTTGACCCCCACATTCATGAAATCTCCCTCATCAAACACTGAACTATTGGGATTTTTTCGATACCCACGCTTTGTGGTCTCATTTACAGATCCAGATCCCCCTCCTCCGAGAAGAAGTGACAACTGATCTGCAGATAATTTTTTCTTCTTTTTTTCAGTTGAGCCAGAAGTTAAAAAGGTATATAGAAGTATAATTGATATAAGAGAAATAAATAAAATGTATAACTTTTTAAGATCCATACTTTACTAATTTGTAGTACTTAAGGTAAAGTTTCGCGTTTCATGAGCTTGGGACCGGCTTTCACAGAAAAACCTCTTGCAATTACCTTCCTCCAATTCATATCATCAAATTCAGCTTCAGAGAGATAATCGTCTACTTCTGTAACCTTAAGTGTTCCAAACTCTTTCCCCTTATCTTCTGCAATGAGAACATCACCTTTTCTAATTCCATCTCGAAGACCTATATTTAGTACTACGGTTTCTTTTTTAACTTTGATGATTTTTCCCTGGAGGGGCAGATTAGCGACAATCTCATCTGCTAGTCGTGCAGAAAAATCTTCTAATCTGTTTCTTCCAAATGTATTTATATTAATATTTCTTATATTTTTCCCTGTAGTTCTATCATAAATATTATAATTTACAGAAATAGAAGTTGGAGTATTCTTAAAAGTTCCATAACCAACATAACGCACAGTGTTATCTCTTCTTCTCTTTAGGTTTAAGAATTCTAGGGCTTCGGATGAATAGTAGATTGAATTTGTAAAGTTAGTTTTTCCTTGGGAATCTTCTATTGCGTCTCTTATAGCTTTTTCTTCGTCTCCAACTACCATTTTAACTTGGGGCTTTAAGGAGAGAGCAAATTTCAAAGAAGAGGTCAATACCTGTGGTGTATCAGGAAAATCAGGAATAAATTCTTCTGGCTTGAGATCAAATAAAAAAATTTCAGGTTCGGTTCTAAGGTCAGATTGCAAGAGACCATCTCTATCCGAAAATCCTTCCATGTAGGAGAGAGTATCCTTTATCTTCTTAACTAAATTTTCAATTCTATTGGTTATTTTTACATCATCTGGGTTTTCTTTTCTTTGCAACAAAAGAGTAGAAAGTAATTTTTGCTTGTCCCCAAAACGAAAACTATCTTCAACTAATGTACTACGTAACTTTTTATTATCCGGGATCAAAAGGTTGGTTCTATTGATGTGGTAATTAGCTATTTTATACTCCAATTCATTTGTAGATTTATCATACAAATCAAAACGATATAAACCTAGTTTATTTCTTAAGCTATCCCTTTCAGCAGAATTTTTCAATACGTAATCTTCAATTGCGTACCTAGCTACAATGTTCATCTCATCTATGGTTAATAAATTTGTGTATGACTTTGTAGCTTCTTTTCTATCCCCTAGATAATTGGCTAAATAAGCGTTGTAATGAATAGTTGCGGGATCGTTTGGAAAGTCAACCAAAAGCTCTTTGGTAAATTGGAATGCATCCTCATATTTACCAAGCCAGATTTGGATTTTAACTCCTAAAACTCTTGAATTTTCATGTTTGGGATCTAGCGAAAGAGATGTTTCCAAGAAAGATAGAGAGTCATTCATTAACTCTTTTCTTATTTCCCTATTTGATTCTCGAGATGCAAGTTGGTATTTCAAATAAGCTTTTTCATAAAAAACATCTGAATTATCAGGATATTGTTTAAGAAGCTGGTCTATAATTTCTGTAGCTTTTGCATAGTTTCGGTTGGCAATATTAGCCTTTGCTAATAAAAGAAAATATTCATAATTATCATTGATTTTTTTCTTGGCTTCATCTAATCTTCGAAGTGCCAGCTCATTTTTACCCATCCGTAAAAGGATAGTTGCCCGTTCTATTAATAGTATTACATTGTAAGGCTCATCTCTTAGTCCAGCTTCGACTATCTCAAGAGCTTCCGAGCTAGAACCCTCCAAGCTCATGATTTCAGCAACCCCGCTCAAAGCTTCTTTGTTTTTAGGATCATTTTCGAGGACTTTTTTATATGAATTTAAAGAGTCTAATCTTGAACCCAGAGCTAGAGATGACTTTGCAAATCCAAGATTTGCTTTATTAGATGCTGGATTTTCATCTAGAGCAGACTTAAAGTTTGCCAATGCCTGACGGTATTTTTTTTCCCTAAAAGCTTTCTCACCCAAAGCCAAATGCTCTGCTGTAGATTGAGAGTAAACTAAATGAGAAATTAAAAAAATAAGTAGTACAAGAAAAAATTTCTTAGGAGACTTTGTATTTATAAGAAAATTTCTAGATAATAAAGCCTTAGTTGTTTTCAGGAACAAAGTAACCTCCCTGTGCCTTCCCTATGATTTCTCTAAAGAAAACAGAAAGCTCATAATCTATAAATTTTCCTGCTAACTCTTCCCCAGTCTTACTCTTGTAGGACAAGATATACCGATTGTCTTTTTTAGATTTTATAAAATTGTATATTTCAGTTTCTTCCTGACTACCAGGAACACGCAAGTAAACACCACCTGTTCGAGTTGCGATATCTTTGTAAATAGTGCTCATCTCCCCATCACCGCTTCCAAGAGAGAGCACAATAATAGGGATAGAATGTGCATTTGCAAATTGTATATTTCGTAAAATACTATATTGATTGAATGCATTGGGCAGTGTTTCCCCGGAGACAAGCATGATGACAGCACGGGGACCCAATTCTGGCGTGAGATCAGATATAGCCTGGTACATACTTTTCCCTAAATTGATAAACTCGGATTCCGGGGTGGACTTTCTAATCTTTGCATATATGTCCAAAGGAGAAGTTCCAAAGTCATAAACTTTTTCTGAGTCTTTACCGGATCGTATGACTTCTACCTTATCCTTTTTGGTGAGAGAGGAAAAGAAATTTCCTAAAAAACTATCTAAGTTTGGAGATATTTCTTTAACTTTTTCACTATTTTCAAACACCATAGAAACGGATACCTGGTTATTAAATTCCTTCATGTTTGCCATTCCCAAAAGGGGAAATATACTGGAATTTTCCGTAATACGAAATGCTTCCCTTCCAATCCCTGTTAAGTCTTGGTTGCTTCTATTTTTTACTCGAACAAATAAAGATACTGATGGAAAACGATTTAATTCTACCCTTTCCACAAATACATTTAAGTTAGAAGTTAAAGAATTCTTTGGAGAAAAGATATCAACTGTATGACGATCATAGTCTACTGTGTAAAGAGAACCGGTGTAATCATAGGTACTAGAAAATGGTCTTAGGATTTTTACATATTCCCCACGAGAATCCCTAAATGTAGAAATACGTGTCCATTTTTCTTGGATGGGACTGTAAATCATCAAACCATTTGTTTCATCTGCTATGTATATCTTATTTTCATGAAATTTAATAGATCTTGGTTTGACCATATTGGGATGAGTGAACTGTTTTATAAAATTTCCTTCATCATCAAAAATACAAATTCGCTTATTGTCTTTGTCTGCTACATAAATATAATTATTTTCCCCAATTGCAATACCTGAAGGAAAAGAAAGTTTATCATTGTATCCTTTGCCTGTTCGATTGAATTGGAGAACAAATTTTCCATCGAGAGTAAATTTTTGGATACGGTTATTGCCGGAGTCACTGACATACAAATAGTCATTTTGTGACACTGCCACCCCAGAGGGTCCATGAAATTGACCAGGTCCTATTCCCTTTTCTCCAAATCTTTCCAAAAGTTTTCCCGATGGGGAGAGTTTAAAAACACGATCAGAGACAAAGTCGGAGACAAAGAGAGTTTCTTTGTGGAGAGTAAAAAACATTGGTCCTTCGAATGTTCTTCCCAAACCTCCTTTGTAATTTCCCAGAGGAAATCCATTTGGATCAAATTTTATAATATTGCTTGTTTCAAAGGAAAGTACATAGAGATTTCCAACCGTATCAATTAGAGCATCTGTGGGATGACGGAAACGAAATCCCCGGTGGGAGTCCCCAGAAATTTGCTTAAAAAAAGTCAGACCATCCTTTTTTCCAATCCCAGCAATGTTCAAACGAAGAACTTCCGCTCTATTTTTCCAAATCTGGTTGGATATACCCCTTCGTTCAATGATCTCTAGTTCATTTAAACTTTCCTGCCACTCCCCTGCTAAATAATAAGCATCCGAGAGCATTTTTCTGGCGAGGTAAAACTCTTCCATCACGGTAAGGGAAGCCATAAAACTTTCCTTAGCCGCTCCATATTGGTAGTTGTTTAGCTGGAGAAGACCCTTTTTGAAGTTTGCCCGAGCGGGTTCCTTGCCCATCCTAAAGTCAGGAAGTTCATCCCCAAAGATAGGAGGTACAAAAAGGAGTAAGAAAACAAGTAGGATGAAAAATTTATTCTTCATTCTCCGCCGATTGTTCACCAGATGCTCCTGTTTCAGAGCCAGCAGAGATATCCTCTACTATTTTATTGAGAGAATGGGATGCTCGAATTGTTTTCTCTACATTTTCAGTGTTAATTTTTGCAAGTTTGTAAACATTCAGAACATTGTCTGTGACACTATTAGAAGAACGAGTGATACTTGCAGTGCTCTTGGCTGTTTCATTGATGGCATCAATTTGCTCTTCGATTGCCTCTTCAATAGATTGTTGGTTGTTTTTTATGGAGAGAATTTGGTTAGAAATCTCAGACATTGTGCTGATGGCTTCTTTAGCATCTGCAAAAAAACTATCTATTTTATTTCGAATCTCATCCGCTATTTTAAATGTCTCTTTGGAAAGTTCTTTGATTTCATTGGCAACTACTGTAAACCCACGACCAGCTTCCCCCGATCTAGCTGCTTCTATACTGGCATTGAGAGCAAATATATTGATTTGCTGGGCTAGTGTGGCTACAATTTTATCAATTTTATCCAATTCCTTGCTAGAATCCAAGAATCCAGAAAAGACAGAATTTGTACTGTCCGCTGCCTTGAGTGCACTCAAAGATGCTTTGGTAGAATTAGAAACATTGGTAGAAATTTTCTTCACTCCCGTTTTGAGTCTTTCTAGAGACTGCATAACTCCCTGGATATGAGCCGCCAATTGCTTGGCTGCATTGGAAGCATGGCTGGTTTGTTTTTCCAACCTATGCGCATTTTTACCCATGGAATCATTGAGTTCAGCAAAATCCATAATGATTTCGCCCATTTCTTGGATGAGCCCAGGAATGCCTTCTGGCTTCACTTGGAGTGAAGGCTTTGCAGGAAGGCTCCTACTTTTTTCGAATACTCCGAAAGGATTGTTACCTATAGTTTTCTTCACATTTGTCATTGCCGTTCCCTGCCTATTTATTTATTGTCCTTTGATAAAATCTCACCTACAACAGCTCTATAATCATTTGCTCCATAGGATTTTGGGTCATACTGGAATATGGTTTGAAAGAAGCTGGGACATTCGGCAAGCTTTATATCTTCCCGGATATAGGTATTGTATACCAAAATTCCAAATCTTTCAATGAGTAGCTCTACTATTTCCATATTATGACGGATTGCAGGATCAACCCTGCAAGGCAAAATCCCGGAGATATGAAGATCAGGATTTAACTTAAGCTGGATAGACTCCACAGTTTCCAACAAGCCAATCACTCCATAGAGAGTCAATGCTTGTGCAACCACTGGAATTATCAACTCATCTGATGCTGCCAATGCATTGACCGTGCTCAGATTCAAACCGGGGGCACAATCAAAAATCACATAGTCCCATGTATTCCCGGGCAGGTTTTGGAATTTCTTCTTGAGAAGTTGGCTCTTGTTAGGGCTGTCTTTCAATGTCTTTGTATTGCGATACCTGATGGGTGAAAAGGGAATGATATCCAGATTTTTTACTGTGGTCTTGAGGGAAAGCTCGGTTATCAACTCGGCACCTGAGTTTAGATCAAAAAGATCTTTTTCTACCTCGGGCCTCTCCCCACCGAGCAACCAAATGGAGGAGGATGCTCCCGGGTCCAAGTCTACCAATAGAACTTTCTTCCCTTTATCTGCAAGTCCTGCAGAAATATTTACGGCAGTGGTTGTTTTACCGCTCCCGCCCTTTTGATTGTTAATTACAATTTTTCTCATACCAATCTTCCAAAGAGGATTTAAACAGATAACTCCGATTTCACTTCCACTACTTTCTCAGCGTCCAGAATCAATAGGATGGAATCGTCCAATTTATAGGAATGGGACACATAGAAACCATCGATTTCCTGAACATTTTTGCCAATTTCTACTTTTGTATTTTGTTGAATTTCCTGGATTTCCCCTACTTCATCCACCAAAAAACTAAAAGCACCTTTTTTAGTTTTGATTATGGCATGGAGGGGAATTTTGCCTTCTTCCCAATCGGGAAGTTCAAACTTTTTGCGAAGGTCAATCACCGTTATAATATGACCCCTGTGCTGGATGATTCCCTTAACAGCTTTCCCTGCCAGGGGTACGCGTATAATTTCAATATTATGTAAGATACTCATTACCTTCAAAACGTCTATTCCAAAACGAATTTTATTGACTGTAAATGTACAAATTTTTCTCATTTTAAAAATTCCTCCAAGAACGGAGGTTCAATATTATTTTGGATTTCAGTAGCTGTTTCTACTATGTCCACTTCTTCAAAGTTTACAATCTTCTTGATTGCTTTGCTGTTGATATAGTGCCTTTGTATCTCTCCAATGTCGAGTATAAGGGAAGGCTTTTCATCGCTGAGAATGGTGGCACCAGAAAAAAGAAAAATTCCACTCAACTGCGAACTGAGAGATCTCACTACAGCTTCTTCCATATCTGTAACTCCATCTGCCACCATAGCAAATTGCATTCCATCATTTTCAAGAATGATGATGTGGATGAGAGGATTCTCAGGTAGCTCCTTCATATCGGGATCTTCATACCTTAGAACTTGTTTCATATAAATGAGAGGGTATCGTTTTCCCCTTCGAATAAAAACAGAATTCCCCTGGATGACTTCTATGCCCTTTATGAGAGATTCTGAATCAAGAGGAACAATTTCTACCAAATAGATTTTGGGTATAGCATATCTCTCTTTGCCAAAATTGACACAGACCACAGGAACAATTGCATTGATTTGGGGAAGAGTGAGATGAATATCAACTCCCCTACCTTTTTGGGAATTTTTCAAAAAGATCCGTCCACCCATTGTTTCTATTTTTGCCTTTGCAATATCTAAACCCGATGGTCGCCCTCCGATAAAACCACCCGCTTCATTGAGACCCGCATATCCATCCTTGAAGATGTAATGAACCACTTCATCATCAGGGATTTTGCTTGCTTCTTCTGTGAACAAAACAGATTTTTCTACCAATTTTTTACGAATTTTATCGGGATCCAACCCTTCCCCATCATCCGAGATGATAGAGTGAAAAAGCTCTCCACTCTGGTAGCATTCTATCGTAATAGAACCATCCGGAGATTTATCATGCGCGATTCTCTGGTCGGTTCTCTCAATTCCATGCGTAACAGAATTGTGCAAAATCTGGACAAGAGCAATTCTAAGACCCTCTAAAAGCTTTGCATCCACTTCCCGCTCTTTTCCTATGATACGCAGAATAACAGATTTTCCCAATTGCTTGGCAGTATCTTTTATGATTTTATCTAAATTTAAAACAAGAGTTCCCACGGGCTGGGTTTTTGAACTACGCACCTGGGTGTAAACATCACTCACCAAACCTGACATACGGGCAATGATTTGGGAATATTCATACGAATTAATGTAAGGACGAAAATTAAAGAGCCTCCCCCGAACATGGATCATTTCCACTACTGTGTTCATAAGACGATCCGTGAGATCGGATTCACTTGTGACTCCGGGAGTGGGAGTGCCCGCCATGAAGATATCTGTCACATCATTGATATCACCAATCATTCCCTCGGATTCTTTTTTCTTAATTACCTCTTCCACATCCCGAATGATGGAGTTGTTGATCTCGGAGGGTTCGCTGCCTTTTTCATCAATATGGAATATGATTTCTCGTATTACCATATTGAGCTTTAAGATCGTGGTGATCATTTCACCAGAGACTTCAGAATCTGACTGGATGAGCTGGGTGATCAACCGCTCCCCGATGTGGGTAAGTGATTCGAGCTTAGAAAAATGGAGGAATTTGCTGGATTCTAAAAATGTTTGAAAATTGGCATGAATTGTACGAAGAATATCCTCAGACTCCGGATTTTTCCCGAGTTGAATTAGCTCCCTATCGAGGGAATTTAGAGTTTCATAACTCTCCGATAAAAATATGCGTAGTTCTTCTTCCACTGGAATTCTTTTATTATAGGTATTTTCAGAAACGATTCTGCTATTAACTAGTTTCGACCAGTTTTAAAAATATCCACTAAGTTTTCCTTTTTCTTTAAAAGAAAGAAAAAGATTTTCTTTCTTTTCATATCCAGAAAGTCTATACTTGCATGGATCACTCAAAAAAAAATCACTTATCCCATTCAACTGGCAAAGAAACATTTTGCTTTCCCAAAAGAGTAGAAAGTTCCACTTATTTTCCGATGGTTCTTTTTTTGATCTCTTTTCTACTTCTCAATATGAGCATCTTTTCACAACAAAACAGCCTGGAATCGGGATACTACCTATCCTCTACTCTGCAAAAAATCAATCATAAAGAAATTATAGACCTTTTTAAGAATGCAGATGTTCTCATACTGGGAGAAGAGCATGATGATAACGAGGGGCATAGAGAAAAAGCTAATCTTTTCCAATCCCTCAGCGTCCTAAAACCTTCCCTATCCCTAGAAATGTTCGAAACAGACCAACAAATATACCTAGATGAATTTAGTTTTGGGATTTTTGATGGCAAACAATTGGCGAAAGAAACCAGGGCATGGAACAACTTTGAAAAAGACTACTTACCCCTACTCCAAATTGCAAAAAACTTCTCCCTTCCCATTTTAGCAGCCAATGCACCAAGGCGTTATACAAGAGTTGCATCCCGGGGTGGAATGAATGCCCTACTCCAATTGCCTGCTATCTCTAAATCATTCCTCCCGCCACTCTACCTAATCAAAGCATTTCCACAACCGGAGTATGAAGCAAAGTTTTCAGCTATTATGGGAGGACATGGCGGGGATGGATTAAAAAATATTTTTCTAGCACAAGAGTTGTGGGATACTTCTATGTCACACACAATTGC
>CAMCZP010000050.1 GCA_945887855.1 Leptospira interrogans serovar Manilae
GTAGCGACACAGGGATTCGAACCCCGGACCTGCGGATTATGATTCCGTTGCTCTAACCAGCTGAGCTATGTCGCCTTTTTTTCCATAGTTTTAGAAAAGAATCCCCAGTCAAATTGAAACTAAATGGATTCTATAAATAATATTGACGAATTATAAAACGAATATTATGTCTCAATAATGGGAAAAAATTCCGAGATTCTATTTAAATCAAAGTCATTGTATGTCAAAAAAAGTAATTTACCCGATGCGGGATTAGGTCTCTTTGCAATTATGCCATTTAAGAGAGGTGAATCCTTAGGCCCATACAATGGAAAGTTATTGACAATGGAGGAGTGCAATAAAGAAAGTTATTTACCCCTATGGGGACATATGTTAGATATGACGAATATTGAAGGGATCGAACCCTATGTAGCTTTACATCCCTCGAAGTCCATGATTTTACGATTTATAAACCATGCACCGGGGAGTGTGGATGGTAAGAAAATAAAGGGTAAGTTAGGAGTGAATGTGGAGTTTAGCAAGATGGATAAACATCCATATATTGAAATACTTGCTATAAAAGATATTGCAAAAGATTCAGAAATTTACCTCAACTATGGTCCGGGTTTTTCGAAACTTTTCTTACAAAATTCCAAGCTAAAAAACTATTATTTGAAGCAGATATAATACAAAACTCTTGACTTTCAACCTCTATGTAAAATGGTTGAAATTCATTGGCGTCGTGGCCAAGTGGCTAAGGCATGGCTCTGCAAAAGCTTGATCCCCGGTTCGAATCCGGGCGACGCCTAAATCCATCCGCCCGGATGGTGGAACTGGTAGACACACAGGACTTAAAATCCTGTGTCCGTAAGGACGTGCGGGTTCGACCCCCGCTCCGGGTATTCCTTTACAATTTTTTGCTAGGTTCTGTCAGAATAAATAGAGCTATTTTTGCAAAGAAATTTGGAAAATTAGTTACCTTTCTAGTTGATGTAAAAAAAACAGAATTCTCTATTTTATAGTTTTGATCTTTGCAATACTCTTCGAAATCTTTTATAGATAAAAAATGTAAGTTGGGTGTGTTGTACCACAGATATGGAAGTAGGTCAGTGACCGGAGTCCTACCTTTTAGTAATACATTTAATCGAATCTTCCAATGACCAAAATTTGGAAACGATACAATTACCTTTTTTCCAATCCGCAAGGACTCTTTGATTATATTTCCAGGGTTTCTAGTTTCCTGGATTGATTGGTTCAACAAAACAAAATCAAAACTTTTATCTAAGTGATGATCTAACCCACTGTCTAAATCACCATGATGAACCATGACACCTTTTTCAATGCACTTATAGATCTCTGATTCATCTTTTTCAATGCCCATACCATAAACTTTTTTTTGTTTTAAATGGGAGAGCAGAGTTCCATCCCCACATCCCAAATCAATGACTCTGCTTCCACTGGGTATGGTATTATATAGGTAAATAAAATCTAATCTATTTGTGGAGGAGAGAGACATTATCGCCTGTAAGATGTTTCTAAAAAGTGATGAATCAAGTGTGCTTGTTCCTGGTTGTAGATCAAAAAAGAATCATGACCTTTGGAGAAGTTGATTTCACAGAAGGTTACAGGTACCATATTGACTTCTAAAGAACGAACAATTTCTCGAGATTGGTAGGGAGGATATAGCCAATCAGAGGTGAATGCAATCACTAGAAATTCTGCCTTTACAGAGGAAAGTGCTATTGTTAGTTCCTTTCCTCTTCCCAAACTAAAATGATCTAAGGCCTTTGTAACATAGATATAGGAGTTTGCGTCAAACCTATCTACAAAATTTTCCCCCTGATAAAGTAGATAACTTCCAACTGCAAAATCAGTATTTTTTATATTTCCACGTGGAGGTTTTCGGCCAAATTTTTCCCTCATTGACTCATCTGAGAGATATGTAATATGCCCGAGCATTCTAGCTAATGCCAATCCAATTTTTGGATTTTTATCTCCATATTCACCATTGTTCCAATTGGGATCTGTTTGAATGGCTTGCCTGCCTACCTCGTTGAATGAGATTTGTAGTGCAGAGTGTTCGGAAGTGGTGGCCAAAATAATGCATTTTTCTAAAAGATCAGGGTAAGATACAGACCATTGCAACGCCTGCATTCCGCCCATACTCCCACCTGTAACACAAAAGAGTTTTGTGATACCTAAGTATTCAATTAGCTTTTTTTGAGCATTGACCATATCTGATATGGATACGAATGGAAAACCGGATTGGTATGCTTTTCCAGTTTTGGGATTGATAGATTTGGGTCCGCTACTTCCCATGCATCCACCAATTACATTGCTACTGATAATATAATATTTATTTGTATCTAATGGTTTTCCGGGACCAATGTATTCATCCCACCATCCATTTATATTTGTTTTTTCATGAACACCAGCAGCGTGTGCATCTCCAGAGAGAGCATGGCATACGAGGATTGCATTGTCTTTATTTTCAGAAAGGGTTCCATAGGTCTCGTAGGCGATTTCTAAAGGGGAAAGCTCAAAGCCTCCCTCTAAAATCAAATTATCTATAGTGACTAATTTGGTCTCTACGTTCCCTATGGATCCCGATCTAGTTGACATATCTACACTTTTTTCAATGCTTCATCCAAGTCAAAGAGAAGATCATCGATGTGTTCCAAACCAACAGATAATCTTACGAAATCCGGAGTAACACCCGCTGTTTTTTGTTCAGCTTCTGTCAATTGGGAGTGTGTGGTAGAAGCGGGATGGATAGCCAATGATTTAGCATCTCCCACATTCGCTAAGAGAGAGAAAATTTCCAAACTATCTATGAACTTCTTAGCTTCAGGGACTCCACCTTTGATACCAAAACCTATAATAGCTCCAAAAAGTCCTCGTGTGTGATACTTTTTAGCCATAGCATGAGTCTTGTCTGTTGAGAGCCCGGGATAATTTACCCAACTTACCTTTGGATGCTTACTAAGAAATTCAGCAACTTTTAGAGCATTTTGTGAATGCCTTTCAACTCGTAAGTGTAAGGTTTCAATTCCCTGTAAAATTTGCCATGAATTGAAAGGAGAAATACTTGCTCCAATATCTCGTAATCCTTGAACCCTAGCTTTGATGATGTAAGCAATATTTACTCCACCAAAGGGCTCAAATTTTCCGAATACATCCCAATATTTTAACCCATGATAGCTCGGATCGGGTTCAGTAAAATTTTTAAATTTACCATTTCCATAGTTAAATTTTCCACTGTCGACAATTATACCACCTATTGAAGTACCATGACCACCTAAAAATTTAGTGAGTGAATGTACTACAATATCTGCACCATGTGCTATGGGATTTACCAAATAAGGAGAAGGGAGAGTGTTATCAACTATCAAAGGTACTCCGACATCGTGTGCAATTTTAGAAATAGCTTCTATATCTTGTGTATCTAATTTAGGATTTCCTAATGTTTCAATATAAAAGGCTCTAGTTTTGTCATTCACTGCTGCTCTAAAATTTTCTGGGTTGGATGAATCTACAAATTTAACGTGGATTCCTAATTTTGGAAGAGTATAATGAAAAAGATTATAGGTTCCACCATACAAAGAAGATGACGCAACCACTTCTTGGCCTGTTTCCACAATGTTTAAAATAGCCAATGTCTCTGCGGCCTGACCCGATGCTGTAGCTAAAGCGGCTACACCACCTTCTAATTGGGCTACTCTGTTTTCTAAGACGTCTGTGGTAGGGTTCATTAGTCTAGTGTATATGTTTCCAAATTCTTGAAGACCGAAGAGCCTTGCAGCATGGTCTGTGTCTTTGAAGACATAAGAAGTTGTTTGGTAAAGAGGGACAGCCCTCGAAGTTGTGGTTGGATCAACAGTTTGCCCGCCGTGGAGGGCAATTGTTTCTTGTTGAAGTTTTCTGGACATGGATTTTCTCCAAAAAAAGAATATTTTCTACCATGTTTCATCCAAGAGAATATCAGTCAAGAAATAATCCAATAAATTGAATTAAATTATAGTATATTGGAAATTTCATCCTTCAACTTATGACTTTTATACTTTTTAGATCCAAAGTATTCCCTATTTTTTCATTTATTTAATGACAGAGAGAGAATAGATTGAAATTCTAAATATAGAATTCTCACTTGAGAAGAAATTTAATCTAGCAGGGTATTGTATGAAAATTCATGAGTATCAAGCAAAGGAAATTCTCGGCAAACACAATGTCAGAGTACCCTTTGGTGTAGTGATCGATAAGGTAGAAGATGCCTCTAAAGCATATGATGAGGTGGCACGTTACTCATCAATCGTTGTGGTAAAAGCTCAAATCCATGCAGGTGGTAGAGGAAAAGGTGGCGGAGTGAAGGTCACAAAAGCTAAGAGTGAAGCTTTGTCTGCCGTTGAAACAATTCATGGTATGCAATTGGTAACTCACCAAACTGGACCTGCAGGTAAAAAAGTTCTCAAAGTATATTTAGAGCAGGGGATTGATATTGCAAAAGAGTACTACGTAAGTATTCTATTGGATAGATCCTTAAAAAAAACTATCTTTATGGCTTCCCAAGAAGGTGGAATGGACATAGAGGAAGTTGCTGAAAAATATCCAGATAAAATTATAAAAATAGCAATCGACCCAGGCATAGGGCTTCAACCCAACCAGGCTAGAGAGCTTGTATTCAAACTCAATCTGCCTCCTGAATCCATGAAAAGTGCAATTTCATTTTTTACAGCTTTGTATGACGCTTATATGAAAGAAGATTGTTCAATGTTAGAAATCAATCCACTGATCTTAACCAAACAAAATGAAATCATTGCAGGGGATTGCAAAATCACATTAGATGAAAATGCCCAATACCGTCATCCCGAAACAGAGGCTTACCGTGACAAAACAGAAGAAGACCCTTTAGAATTAAAAGCCAGCGAATACAACTTGAATTACGTAAAGCTCGATGGTAACATTGGATGCATGGTCAATGGTGCGGGACTGGCAATGGCAACTATGGATGTCATCAAATATGCCGGTGCTGAACCTGCTAACTTTTTAGATGTGGGTGGTGGGGCAAATGTAAATACCGTAAAAAACGGTTTTGAAATCATTTTAGGTGATCCACATGTAAAAGCAATATTTGTAAATATATTCGGTGGGATTGTTCGTTGTGATCGTGTTGCTCAGGGTATTGTAGAAGCAGCCAGATCTGTAAATATAAAAGTTCCTTTAATGGTAAGACTCAAAGGTACGAATGCTGAAGAAGGAAAAAAAATTCTCAAAGATTCCGGACTCACCATTGTAGTGGCTGATGAACTTTCCGATGCTATACAAAAAATTCCACAGCTAATAAAATAAGGATAATAGAATGTCAGTACTAGTTGATAAAAATACAAAAGTGGTAGTACAAGGTATTACAGGAAAAGAAGGTGCATTCCACACTTCTCAAATGATAGAATATGGAACCAAAGTAGTTGCAGGTGTTACACCCGGAAAAGGTGGACAGAAGAGTGAACATGGAGTTCCAATTTTTAACACCCTAAAAGATACAATGCAGCACGAAGGTGCAAATGTTGCGGCAATTTTTGTTCCCCCTGCATTTGCTGCAGATGCAATTATAGAAGGAGTTTTAGCAGAAATTCCTTTGATAGTTTGTATAACAGAAGGAATTCCTGTAAATGATATGTTACGAGTATGGAGCGTACTTCGTAATTCAAAATCCAGACTGATAGGCCCCAATTGCCCGGGAGTGATTAGTCCCGGTAAATGTAAAATTGGTATTATGCCCGGTTTTATTCATAAAGAAGGAACCATCGGTGTAGTTTCCAGATCTGGAACCCTAACATATGAATCCGTAGGGCAATTGTCTATACAAGGACTAGGCCAATCTACTTGCATAGGAATTGGTGGGGATCCAATCATAGGCACAAATCACATGGATGCATTGAAACTATTAAACGAAGATCCGGATACAGAAGGAATAGTGATGATAGGTGAAATAGGTGGAACAGCAGAAGAAGAAGCATCTGAATATATAAAACAATATGTAAAAAAACCAGTTGTTGGATTTATTGCAGGACAAACCGCACCTCCCGGAAAGAGAATGGGGCATGCAGGGGCTATTATCAGTGGGGGAATGGGTACTGCTAAGTCAAAAATGGATGCAATGAAAAGTGCTGGTGTTCATGTATGCGTTTCTCCCGCAGATATTGGTGTTACAATGAAAAAAGCATTGGGAAAATAAAATGAAATCTATCCTCTTATTTATCTCATTTTTCTTATTTTGTTTTACTTCTTTATTTTCCCAAAAAGGAAATATTGTTAAAAAAAATGAGAATCCTGCGAATTTAAAACTTACTATCAAAGAAGCAGTGCAAAGGGCTATTGAACATAGTCCTGAAATACGCAATACATCTTTTGAACTAGTCAAGGTAGACTCTAGCTTCTTGAAAGCTGAGTCGAAATATTCCTGGAAACTAATAGGAGGAGTAGATTCACAAAAATCAATCAACCCTGACAATCAATTAAATTTCTTTACTGGAACAAAAGTATCTACAGATAAGATCAGTGGTGGTCTAGAAAAAGTTTTCAACACAGGAACCTATTTTAAAACCGAAATTTCAACCACCCGATTTGACTCGAATGCATTTGAGGATGCTGCTAAGAATGCTTCCAATGGATTCAGCGGATTGGCTATACCAGCATTGTATACAGGTGCTGTTACCGTAACACTAAGCCAGGATATTTTAAAAAATAGTTTTGGTATCCAGGATAAAAATATACAAAAGATTTTAAAAAACCAGGGAGAAATTGGAAAATTAGATTTAGGTTACAAACTCTCTACAACAATTGTAGATACACTTATAACGTACTGGTCTTCCATTATTTCTGATTCTAGTGTTAATACTTTTGAACAACTCTTAAAAAATTCAAAAGATGTTAGAGATTTAACAAAACAAAAAGCCACACTCGGATTGGCAGAATCATTTGAAATCAACCAATGGAACGCATTAGTATCACAAACAGAAAATCAACTGGAAAAAGCAAAGCTTGAAAATGAGGAAAATAGAAGAAAACTGATAAGAATCCTAAATCTCCCACCAGAAACTCAATTTGGAGAAATGACTGATTTGAGATTGGATTTGCCTTCAGATATAAATTTTGAAAAAGATTTAGAATATGCATTTAAAAATAGAAATGATTGGAAGGGTATAGCATTTAAAAAAGAAATTGCTCAAATGTCTCGAGACAATGCAAAAGACAATGCACTCCCATCCATTAAATTTACTGGATCGAGGTCTTCAAAATCCCAAACCATTTTAACTCCGCAATACAATTTTACCAACACAGACA
Source organism: Leptospira interrogans serovar Manilae (assembly GCA_945887855.1). GTDB lineage: Bacteria > Spirochaetota > Leptospiria > Leptospirales > Leptospiraceae > JACKPB01. The sequence continues at coordinate 7,321 of CAMCZP010000050.1, forward strand.
ATGGAATACCCACAACAAAATATTGGGATGGGATAGCCGACTTAAAAATTATATATCCAATTTTGGACAAAGGAATAAGGGCGGATATTAGGGATTCAGAAATTCTAAATGCTCAGGTAAAAATCCAAGAAGATGATCTTTATAAAGAAATAATAAATGATGTTCATAATAGATATGACCAGGTAATTGTAGGACACAAAATATTAGAAAATGCAATTGCAACAACAAAACAATCAGAAGTATATTACAAAGGAATTTATAATAGTTTTCGTTTGGGTAGATTCAATGCCTTAGCAGTAAAAAATGCTTTGGATACATATGTTCAAAATCAGCTCCAGGAAATCCAGGCTAGAATAAATTATAATATCAATCTAATGAGATATGATTTATCTAAAAACGCACTCTTAGAGAGATTTGAGATCAATGTGGATAAATTAATTCCAGAATATTAAATTAAAATTTTATTATAATTGACGCAACTGCAATAACTATCTTTTTCCGCCCGTAGGCGGAAAAAAGCCTAGGATTGTTGCGAATTCATTTGCAAAAACTGACTTTTTGCAGGAACGTCATAATTTAATACAAATTTTTCCAAAGTGTTTTCCTGATTTTAGATAGGAAAAAGCTTCTTTGAATTCGGTGAGATGAAATTCTTTATCTATTATTGGAATTATATTATTGAATTCAATTGCTCGATTCATAGATTCAAATGCTGATTTACTTCCCACAAGAATTCCCTGGACTTTGATATTTTGCATGAGGATGGGGAGTAAATTGAGAGTAGCGGAACTACCACCCAATATCCCAATTAAACTAATCTGACCAAAGGGTTTTAATGCACGGATTGATTCTTCAAGAGTCTCTGAACCACCAACTTCTATCACATGGTCAGCACCTAAAGTAGTAATTTTTTTTATTTCTTTGCCCCAATTTTTTATCTTCTTATAATTCAACACAGTGGATGCACCTAAATTAGAAAGCTTTTCTTCTTTATCTTCACTTCCTGTAATAGAAATTATCTCTGCACCAAATAATTTGGCAAATTGGATAGCGAAAATAGAAACTCCACCGGATCCCTGTGTTACAATGATATCTCCCGGATTGGTTTTTCCAAATTCCGTAAGCGATGACCATGCTGTCAATGCAGCACAGGGGAGAGTGGAGCCCTCCAAAAAAGAAAGATTGTGTGGCAATAGAACCAATCCTTTTTCCGGGAAGACTCTATACTCCTGAAGGGTGCCTTCCAGTGGCCCACCCAAAGTCTTTCTTATGTCCTTATGTGAAGCCTTTCCTGAGATCCAATTAGATGCAAAAACACCCAACACACGATCTCCAATTTTCCAATCTTCCACATCCTCACCTATTTCAACAATTTCACCTGCCGAGTCACTGCATGGAACCATTGGTAATTTATAGTTAGGATTGTATTTTCCTTCAACTGTCAGGTAGTCACGATAATTTAGTGATACAGATTTAATGTTTACCAACACCTCACCCCTCTTGGGGCGGGGTATTTCTTTTTCAGTGATAGAGAGATTATCTATTCCAAATAATTTTATCTCTACTGATTTCATTTTTTTTAGCTTTTCCCCATACCCAAAGAAGGGGCACCCACCAGGATTGACATGTTTCCATATGGATGTTTATTTTCTCTCATGAGCTGGTGTGATAATCCTGTTTCTTCAAATGTAAAGGTTTTAGAGAGGGCTGGATCTACTTTTTTTTGTATTACAAGATTGTTTAAATCCCTACAATTTTCATCATTTGCAAAATGTGAACCCTGGAATCTCTTTTGACGCATCCATAGATACCTTAGATCCATAGTAGCATTGAAACCTGTAGTGCCCGCACATATTACAACCATTCCCCCTGTTTCGCAGACAAATGCTGAGGTTGGAACTGTAGATTCACCGGGATGTTCAAATACGATTTGTGGATTTTTACCTTTTCCTGCTATTTCCCATATAGCCTTACCAAATTCCCTAGCACCTTTTGTCCACTCAGCAAATACTTCTGCTTTGTTGATGTCGGAAGTTATGGCTCCCCAGTGTTTAAAGTTATTTCGATTGATGACGCCCGCCGCTCCTAGCTTCATGCAAATTTCCCTTTTATCTTCAGAGGATACAACTGCAATGGGGACTCCACCAGCAGCTTTTACAATTTGTATTGCCATTGTGCCCAGACCACCCGATCCGCCCCAAATCAAGACAACATCATCTTTTTTTACATCGTTAGGTTTCCAATGGTGAAGCATTCTATACGCAGTAGCGGCAACTAGCATATAAGCTGAGGCTTCTTCCCAGTTCAAGTGTTTGGGCTTGGGAAGACATTGGTGTGCCTGTACTTTTGTAAATTGAGCAAAGGATCCCCAATTGGTTTCATAACCGTATATGAGTTGGGATGGGGCAAACATAGGATCCTTTCCGGCTTTAACCCAGGGATCATTTCTATCCCATATACCACAATGTACTACGACTTCATCTCCAACTTTTACATTTGATACATCTTTTCCAATTTTATAAACTATTCCAGAAGCATCCGAACCACCTATGTGAAATTTTTCTGGTTCGCCTTTCTTGTTTCTAGCTGCAATTACATCCACAGGATAGCCCAATGCAGACCAAACATTGTTGTAATTGACACCAGCTGCCATTACGGCAACAAGGACTTCATCATCTGCTATGGAAGGTATTTCAATCTCTTCCACTTTAAAAGCATCTTTTGGCTCACCATATCTTTCAGGTCTGACAAGCTGTGCATACATTTTTTTTGGTACGATGCCTAGGGGAGGTAGGGTTCCAACAGGAACAATCTCAGGAATTTGTGTCATAGTGATTCTCAAGAAAATTTATATGTAATGTTTTGCCACTCAAATTTTTCTTTTAACTACTCACTAGGTTCTTAATAAAAATGAGGAAGAACCAAAAAAACTGTTTTCAAGTTTGAAAAATCAAAATATTATGTCTCTAAGGTATAACACTTGGATTTAAACAGAGAGCAAATAGAAGCAGTAAATTCCACCAATGGACCACTCCTTATATTTGCCGGGGCTGGTTCAGGAAAAACTAGAGTCATTACAAATCGAATCATACGAATGGTGGAAGAATTACATGTAGATCCCAGGAAGATTGTAGCACTTTCCTTTACCAATAAAAGTGCAAGGGAAATGAAAGAACGAATTTATAAATTAATAGGAAGAAAAAAAATAAAGGGAATTGAACTCTCTACATTTCATGCCCTGGGTTTAAAAATATGTAAACTTCACATTGAAAAGATTGGATTTAAAACTCCATTTTTACTACAAACTCCAAATGATTTAGAAATAATAATATCGGATATATTAAAAAAATATAAAATAGACTCAAAACTTTTTCCAATCAAACAAATACTATCTCAACTTAGCTATTATAAAAATTCAGGTAAGAAAAGAGATGAGACTTCTGAATGGAGTTTATTAATAGATAGAATTTATGAAGATTATAATTATACAATGAGAGGAATGAATGCATTAGATTTTGATGATTTGATCTTAAAACCCATAGAAATTATGAAATCTTCAGAAGAAGTGCGTCACTATTATCATAATAAATTTAAATATTTTATGATAGATGAATTTCAAGATACAAATGAAGTACAGTACAATTTAATAAAACAATTGCTCGGAAATAATAACAACATATGTGTAGTAGGGGATGATGACCAGAGTATATATGGATTTCGGGGATCAAACAAAGACCTAATCTTAAACTTTGAAAATGATTTTCCTGGAACAAAAGTTATAAATTTATTAAGAAATTATAGATCATCAGAAACAATTCTTGGTGTTGCAAATTCACTCATTAAAAAAAATAAAAATAGAAGAGAAAAAATACTCATTGGAACAATTCAGGGGAACTTTATCCCTATTATAATTGAGAGAGAGAACGAGAGAGAAGAAGCTATTTATATAATAGACCAAATCCAAGATTTAATCATACGAAACAAAGTAAGGGGAGGAGAGATTTCCATTTTGTTCAGGACAAACTACCAATCCCGACCATTTGAAGAAGAACTTCGCTTGAGATCCATTCCTTATAAGCTAATAGGAGCATATAATTTCTTTGATAGAAAAGAGGTCAAAGACTTAATAGCATATATAAGAATAGTTGCAAACCAAAATGATGACCTTTCCATACTGCGAATTTTAAATTATCCCAAAAGGGGATTAGGTCAAAACACGCAATTAAAGATTGTAGAAAAAGCATCTGAATTAGAAATAAATATTTTTGGAGTGCTACTTAAAATATGTGAGATTCCAGAATTTATCCCGGATATCAAACGGGCTGCGGTATCAAAAATTTATGAGCTTGTAAATTTGATCCAAAAATTCAATAGAGAATTTTATACACAATCCAGAATGAGTGAAGTATTAAAAAATCTCATCAAAGAAGTTAGCTTTGAAACTGAAATTAGTATGGAAGAAGATGATGAAAAAGTAATAAAAGCTAGAATGCTCAATCTTTCTGAGCTTGTAAATATGATGAGTTATTTTGAAATAGATTGGGACGGGGAGGGTAAGCCTACACTCTTTGATTTTTTAATGAAGCTTTCTATACTTTCAGATGATGATGACAATGATAGCAAGGAAGATTCAAGAGTCCAACTGATGACTATGCATCTCTCTAAGGGATTGGAATTTGATTCTGTTTTTTTATCCGGAATGGAAGAAGGTATTTTACCAAGTTCGAGATCAACTGATGACTCAGGAATTGAAGAAGAAAGAAGGTTGTTATATGTAGGTATTACGAGGGCAAAAACTCGTCTTTACTTGACACGGGCTAAAGAAAGAAAAAAATTTGGAGAGTCAATTCCCTCCATTCCCTCAAGATTTTTAGAGGAAATAGACAAAGAACTTGTGAGATGGATTGGTGAAGAAACCCAAGAAACGGAAGTAAATTTTTTAGATCAATTGGAAATGTTAAGACAGGATTGAAATGATTAAATTATTATTACCGATTTTTAAATATGTAATTAACAAAGTTAGTAATAATTTATTTGGAGTTATAAAATCCAGATGGATGATTAGTATTTTTATTTTCATCTCCTTACTTTTAGGATCTATTTATACAGCTAATAATTTTTATGTCTATCAAATGAAAAAAAATTATATAAATCTTTCCGAAATGACAAAAGTAATAAAAAATTATATAAAAATAAAGCTTAATAAAGCAATTGAATTGGGTATAGTAGACTTTTCTTTAATCGAAGGTATTACAATTGAGGATATCAAGATTTCTGAAGAAGAAGATTTCTCTAACAATAAACTTTTTTTTATTTCACAAAGAGTTGATATAAAACTTTCATCAGTATTTTCTAAAAATGTTTTTATTGAAGAAATCATTGTCCACAATAGTAAATTAGAAATTGATATAAATGAATTTAATATTGAATCTTTTTTTAAATATTTCAAAGAGAGAAATTTTCCAAAGATTGAGTTTAGAAATTTAAATTTTTCCCTAAGAGATGGAACAAAAGAATTAATTAAATCTAAAAAACCAATCCAGATGAGTATCCATAAAGTAGGTGACGAGATTTTAATCTCCTTTGATGACTCTTACTTTAATATTCCATTTACAATGAATCTCTACGGAACGGGAAATATTGACCAAAACAATCGATTTACAATTGATTTGAGATTGAATAAATTTCCAGTCAATAATTTACAGGGGTTTATCAACAGTGTATTAGGCTCAATGGGAGATAAGGGAGAGACTGAAGGATTTGTAAGAGTTTCAAAATTGAACGACGAAGTAAATTTAGAAGGAGATATTAATATAATAAATTATTCTGGAACAGCAGGTATTGTTCCAGGAATAGAATTTAATTCTATATCCTTAAATACTAAATTTTCTTACTTTAAAGAAGTAGATGAAAATAAAAAATTTGAAATATTTTATAAACGAAAGATAAGTAATCCCAATTTTTTATTTTCTGATAGTGTAGTTACAAATAAGTCTAATCTCAGAAAAATCCAAATAAATTCAAGAGTTGAAGACTTTTCCAAACTTAGTGAAGAATTAATACTTAATAAAAATGATAAATATAGGGGAAAAATGAACTTATCCCTCGAGTTAGAGGAAACAGGAAAAATTAATGATTGGTTTACGGGTGAAGGTAAACTTACCCTAGAAAATTTTGAATTAAAAATGAATGAAAAAAAATTAGATTTAGAAATTTCTAATGGGGAAATTGATTTAGATACAAAAAGTACTCTGATCACTAAATTTGAAGGAAAATTATTCAATTCACCTTTTAATTTAAAAAGCAAAGCAAATATAAATATATTAAAAACCGTAAACCAAAAATATAATTACCAAGCTATAAACAATGGAACATTAGAGTTGCTCATTGATAATATCTATATAAATGATTTTATACCAATTTATGAATCCATCAATTTAGGAATACAAGAAGATATAAAAGAGCGACAAGAAAAAATGTTACCTGATTCCTATATCATTGAATCCAATTTTTATAAAATTTTTCTGGATAAATTAAATTTACTATCATCTATTAAGGCTAATTCCATTTCTAAATCAAAAGACTCAGAGATAATTGGGAAGATGGAGCTTACTACTAAGTTTTCCAAAGCTAATTTAGAGATTGAAGTGTTTGATTTGATTGGAACCACAAAAGGAAAAAAGCAGGGTTATTTCAAAGCAATCTTTGATAGAAAAAATCCATACTATGATCTTAAAGTAAAAGTTGAAGATCTAAATTGGAGTGATAAGATTTATAATATTTGTGGGACAGATTTTTTCTCAAAGAATTTTGATATGAATATTTCCTTTGTAGCCCTTGGAAATAATTTTTCTGATATTATCATCAATAAAAGCTTTAATATAGATTTTGCTTTTAAAAATGTAAGTATTAAACAATTAGAAAAAATTGATAATTTAAATTTGAATGAACTAATCAGTGGTGATAAATTTTTTGATTTAAAGGGGAATTTATCTGGATATGGCCAGGAAAGTAATTTTAGATCAATTGAAATAACAAATTCCGATATTAACTTTAGGGGATATACAACCTCCAATTTTTCAAGAGGGTTTGGTTATCAATTCAACCTGTATGGCACACAAAATAATAAAAACATAACATATAGCTTTTTTGAGGTAAACAATAGATGTCAGTTAAAAAAATAAGGATTCTAATTTTAATACTAATTGTAGCTTTCTTTGGGTGCAAAAAAGAAAAAGTAAACCAAGATGACTTTTTAAAAAAGTACGACACAAAAGATGTTTTAGGTTACTGGAAGATTATCCCAACCGAGAGAATGAGCTTTATTTTATTTGAAGAAGAAGGAAATGCAAAGTTATTCCAGGATAATATTCCTGAAGAAATAATTATCCTCACTGATTCAAATGGGCTACGATTTTTTAAAAATAGAAATGATGAAACCCCCTTTGCATATTTTTTATTCTCAGAAAAAAAAGATACAATTTGGACGGGAATTTACAAAGATTCCCTGGTTAGGATGGAGAGGGTGGTGGAGAAGAAGAAATCAGTTTTAGAATAGCATTTGCTGCTTTTTTTGAAGAATCCCCGGTACCCAAACTTTCTTTGATTGCGGAAACATTGGAAATCATCTCTTCTCTATACAATTTATTTTCCAAAATTTTAAAGGCTTCCTGTGTGATATTCTCTGTATTGCATTCACTTTGGAGAAACTCCTTTACAATGAATTTTTCAGCCAGGATATTTACCAATCCAACATAAGGAATTAGTAAAACCCTTTTCCCAATAAAATGTGTAAGAAAGCTATTGATGTACAAAATAATCATTGGCTTTTTAAAATATGCAACTTCCAACGTGGCTGTACCAGAAGCTAAAATAACCATGTCTGCCTTTTCTAAGCATTTTGCTGAATTATTAAATTGGTACGATATCTTTATTTTGGGATTTTCATTTTTAAATAATTCTAGATTAGTTTCTATAAACTTTGATTCCTTTTCATTTATCCCGGGAAGTAAAAATTCTGTGTTTGGATGCTTATCGTGTATCACTTTTGCAGAATCTAACAGAAGGTGCAAAAGACGTTTAATCTCTCCCGTACGAGACCCTGGCATCAATGTGATAACTTTATTTTCATCACTTGTTTTGATTTCTAAACCTGTCTCCAACATTGATTGCATTTTACCCATCAAGGGATGCCCAACAACTACATTGTCAATATTGTATCTGTCATATATTTTTTTTTCAAAAGGAAATAATAAAAGTTGAAGGTCAACATATTTTTTAATTTTATGAATTCGATTGAACCTCCATGCCCAAATTTGTGGTGATACATAAAAAATAATTTTAATATCTTTAGAAGCATTTTTTAACATCGAAGCAAGCTCTAAATTAAAACCTGGATAATCAATTAAGATTGCATACTTTACATTTTTCCTAACACATTCCTGTACTAATTGGTTTGCTATTTTTTTTAGTTTTCTATATTTAAAGACTATCCCAGAAAAACCTATTACATTCAATTCTTCTATATCATAGGTTGAACGAACACCTTCTGAAATCATGTTGGTTCCACCTATCCCAAAAAATTGATAATTGGAATTAATTTTTTTAAATTCTCTAACTAGATCTCCACCTAGAGAATCTCCGGAATGCTCACCCGATACTATTAATATATTTTGAAGTTCAGTCATTGATTTCCATTTGTGTTTTATTTAACTCTTCCAAACTCTGCCCTTCTGTATAACAAAAAAAATGAATCTTTAGCTCATTTGCCTTTTCAATAAAAGATTTCGGATTAACTACAATTGTTTCTCCTGCTCGTATGGCTAATGTTTTATAGGAATGTTTTTTCATTTTCTGAAGTGTTTGTTCACCAACCACCGGCAAATCAAAACGTTCATCCTGCCCCGGTTTAGAACTCTTACATACGCAGGCACCTTTGCCCTTAGATAGAAATCCTCCTCTCTCTATTGTTTCATCAGTTCCTTCTATAGCTTCAAGTGCCAAAGTCATTTTATTCATCACAATTACAGTCTGACCAATGTCTAACCGTGCCAACTCCTTAGCTAGTTCCATACCATAACCAATGTCTTCCAAAGATTCCTTATCTATTTTCTTTTTAGTGTATCTTCCCGGGGAAAGGAGTAAATTTTGGAGATACAATTTTTGAGATAGGATTTCAATTTTATTCTTTTGAAACTCCTGTGCTGCTATTTCAAAAAAAGTATAATCATTTTTATTGAGCATTTTTGCCATTAGTAAAATTGATTTTAAATCAAATTTAAATGATTTTAAAATAATATCTTTATTTACTTTTCCAAGTAAAATTAATTTACTTATATTATTTTTTTTACATATTTTCAAAACCTGTCCGATTTGGGTTATATTGATTTCTAAAACCCTATCTATATAATTACCTGGAGCAAACTCTGATTCTGAAACGGCCAAAAATAATGGATCTTCTCCAGACTGTATAGCTTCTTTCATTGCCAGGTGAGGAAGTTCTCCTGCACCTGCAATGATGCCTAACCTAGACACTAGGGTTCGCTTTTTCCAGTAGGGGTACTGGTAGGTGCTGCGGGTGCAGGGGTTGCAGCTGGAGGGGGGGTAGAGGGACTAGAATCTGGGGCACCCGACTTTTTATAATCTGTCACATAAAAACCACTTCCTTTGAAAATAATTCCACTTCCGCTGGAGATCATCCTGGTAACAGATCCATTTTTTTCACACAGACATCGTGTGAGTGGTTCATCTTTCATTGATTGGAAATGTTCGAATACTTTATCACAATCCTTACATTTATAATCATAAGTTGGCATACTCATTCTCCTTTGAGTTGAATCTAGATACTAACCTTTTTGAAATGTTCTAAGGTTCAAGGAGAAAATCAATAGACACAATAGGATTGATTGTGATGTTTAGAGTTATGAGATTTGCAATCACAAGTTTTTCAAATGAAAAAGTAAAATATGTCTCAGGATTAAAGGAAAAAAAAAATAGAGATAAAAATAAACATTTCTTTTTAGAGGGATTTAGAGAATTAAAAAAAGGTTTTGAATCAAAAAAATTTATCTTCCATTCACTTTTTGTATCACAAGAGTGTTTTTTGGGAATAAATGAAGATAGTTTGATTGATGAGATTGAAAAAAGTGGTACACCAATTTTTGAACTTCCCAGGAAAATCTTTGAGAAAATTTCCTATAGGGATAGACCCGACGGCCTCATTGCCATTGGAAATATTCCTGACTTTGGTTTTTCAGGAACAAAAAAAATTCCGGGAGATTTTTTTGCAATTATAGAAGGAGTGGAAAAACCTGGAAATTTAGGGACCATTTTGAGAACTGCCGAAGGCGCTGGAGTGGATGCAATTTTTGTAGTGGATTCCAAATTGGATATATTCAACCCTAATGTGATACGAGCATCTACGGGTACTATCTTTACATTGCCCGTTTACCAAACAACCCTCACTCCACTTTTGCAATACTTCAAAACAAATTCCATTCGCACTCTTGCGGTTACACCGGAGGTGCCCACCTATTATTTCCAGGAGGACTTAAAAGTTCCAGTGGCTTTTATATTTGGTAGTGAGCAATATGGACTCTCTGAAATATCCAAACAAAATGCCGAAAAGAAAATTTCTATTCCCATGAAGGGATCGGCAGATTCTCTAAATCTTGCTATGTCTGCCGGTATTTTATTTTACGAAACCATTCGTCAGAGAATGTTATGAAAATTGCTTATTTTGTTAGTAGCCATGGTTTTGGCCATATTAGCCGATCCTTTGAAATCATAAAAGAATTTCTAAAAAATAATATTACAATACATTTGTACTCAGGAAGGTTAGAGTTCTTAGAGTCATACAACCATCCTAATTTATTCAAAACAAATCTTCGAACGGATGTGGGTATCATCCAAAACAATTCAATTGATATGGACCTAGGTAAAACAAAAGAGGCACTCATTGGCTTTGATAAGGAGAGAGAAGGGCTATTAAAATTTATAGAAAAACAGCTCTTAACATTTTCTCCCGATTGCATACTATCTGATATTTCTTCACTGCCTTTTGTGGTGGCAAATAAAATGAAAATACCAGCTTACTTTGTGGGAAATTTTACTTGGGATTTCATATACAACCACTATTCAAATGAAGATATTTATTTTAAAGAGTACGCAAAGAAATTATCAATAGAGTACAATCTCTCCACTTCAGGATATGTACTACCTTTTCAGTGCCCGATAGATTCCATACCTAAAACCGAAGAAATTGGATTGGTGGGAAGAATTCCCAAGAGAAATAGAAAAGATGTGAGGGAATCTTTGGGCTTTCGTGATGATTTTAAATATTTACTCTTTTCATTTGGGGCTTATGGATTGGATCCATCTATGTTCAAGTTTGAAAACCTTAACCCAAATTATAAAATTGTGTTATCCGGATTGGTGGGGTTTGAAAGTTCAAATGTACTACATATCCATAATATCTTTTATCCCGATCTCTTACATGCCTGTGATGCAGTACTCACCAAACCTGGATATGGTATTCTAGCCGAAGCTTATCTCTCAAACACACCCATTATTTATACAGATAGGGGAGATTTTATTGAATATACTTACCTTGTTTCAGCAATGGAAGATTATCACAATGCAACATACCTTACAAAGGAAGACTTATTCTCATTCAATTTAAAATCTTCTGTGGAGAAGATAGAAAGAAATATACAAAAACCATTAAAAAAGTTAGAAAATGGACTCACTCATTTAGTTAAAAGATTTTTAAATCCTTAAATTATTCTCTTTTCATAAAATGATGGACTAAATACTATGTCATTAAATTCCAAAAGTCAATAAGACTGTAGAACAAACTGGAGAATAATGTATGTTAAAAAAACTAGGAATATCTATCCTATTAGTTTCTTTCCTTTCCTTAGGAAATGTATTTGCTCAAGAAGAAGAAGTAGACAACGAGCCTGCTGAAGAAATCAACGACGCAGATAAAAAAGAACAAAAGAAAGATAAAAAAGCCGACAAAAAACAAAAGAAAGATAAAAAAGCCGACAAGAAAAAGTCTAAAAAACAAAAAAAGAAATCTAAAAAAGAAGAGTAGTCAACAAAAAATAAGGGAGTCTTCCTCCCTTTTTTATTTATATAATCACTTCCCATAATGTATATTATGTCTCATTAAAAATATAATTAATTAGTCTATCAAATGAATTTTTCCATAATTTAAAAATTGAAGAGAAATCCATCATTAATAAATATGATGATTGATATTGTTTAAGTTCTATATCATTTTTTTGAATGAAAATTAAACTGCATTATCTCTTGGTTGTAATTAGAACAGTAACATCCGGGAATGAAACCCCCACAGAAAGAAACTTCCGCACAACATTGATTACCCCCAGTAACCCTGCAACAACAGGTAACCTTAAGATGATTGGATTGAGAAACAGTAGATAAATTAAGGTTATTGCATTGGTTAGGTTGGTTCAATTTGAAATCATTCTCTAGTATAAAGTGCCCCTCGATATGGGACGTAGAGATGTCCCTACTCGGGGAACGTACAGGTTGGTGTAGTTATAAATTGATATAGGATAATATTCTTATGAAGGTTGGTTTCGAGCGGCCTCTACCAACGAGAATGCTTATTATTGCACTACATAAAATTCATAAATTATTTCAATACTAATCATTACCCCTAAAAAACTATAAAGTATTACAACACCCCGGAGGATTCCCCTCGATACGGAACAAACAGAAGTCCCTACTCGGGGACCGGCTACACGACCGTCCGGGTTTCTTTTCTTTTTTTGGTTACTTTTCTTCTTTTCTTTACAAAGAAAAGAAGAAAAGTAACAGAAGTATTTGAGATTAAAGAAGATATGTAATTAAATAGAAATTTAGTCTTTAAAATTAAAGTTGAACTCGCTGAGTATTTACCTTTTTTCTCTAAAAAGCAAACAAGTAGTAAAATATATTAGAATATTAAATAGTGAAACGACTAATACTAAATCCCCCTAAACCAAACTCTTCTCCAACATCTCCAAAAACCGAAGGGCTGGCATCACACGAGTTCTAATCTCAACTTTCTCAAAATCCTCCTTTCCTAAGTGAATTTGATAAAATTTTGGAATACCCACTCTCTCAGAAAAATAACTTATATGCTTAGAAATTTGTTTTTCTCCTAACTTACATTCCACTGCAAATTTAATCTGATCATCTTCAATCACAACAAAATCAATTTCTCTTTTATCTGTATCGCGTAGATATTGTAATTCCATCTTGAAACCAAAAACATCTTCTATGAAGTGACAGTATTTTAAGAGCTGTGAACCAATAAAGTTTTCAAATCTAGCTCCAGAATCTTTGCATAACGACCAGTCCCAAAAATAAAGTTTTTTTTCTTTTTTTACAGAGCGTACTTTATTTGTGTAGTACGGTGATATTCTATAGATACTATAAAGATTTTCAAAAATCTGAAGATAATTTTCACCTGTTTCATGTGATACTGATAAGTCTTCTCTCAGAGAATTTACGGAAAGGATCGATCCAACCCTATCGAGTAAAAGAGTGTGTAATAATTCTAATTTAGAAATTTCTCTTACTTTTTCAAGTTGAATCAAATCTTCTTGAATGATTCGTTTTTGTCTTTCAAGTTGCCATCGTTTCCAAAATATTTCTTCAGCTTTAAAAAAGGGTTCTGGAAATCCTCCAGTTCTTAATAAATATTCTAAATCGGAATCATTTGGAGTGGATGTAATTTCAAATAGGGAGAGAGGATGCATTCTATATAGATGATATCTTCCCTGTAAGGAATCACCTCCTCTGCGGTAATAATCCAATCTTGCAGAACCCGTTATTAAAAACTTTCTACTCGATTTATAACGATCATAGATTCCCTTGATTAAATTTCTCCAATCGTGATACTTATGTATCTCATCAAAAACTAAAAAATTTTGATCTGCAGGAATTTCCCCCTTTAATAGAGAAGTTCTGGAGGGCGGATAATCCCAATTGATATAGGCGGGGTGTTCAGTCGAATCGGTTTCCAACAATTCCAAACTAAAAGTAGTCTTGCCAACCTGCCTGGGACCAGCGAGAAACACCATTTTCTCATTTAAATCTTTCAGAATAGATGGTAATATTTGTCTTTTCATGAGTATTTTCGGGTGAATCCTAATTTACTCATGAGTTTTTTCGAGTCAATCTGAATCTACTCAATTATTTAAAATCTTTCAACAGTTTAATAGAGACCCATGTAGAAAAAGTAGAATAGGCGTGGAATTTTTATAATAATGCTAATCCACTAGCTTACATTTGAACACCCTAAACTAATTCCAATACCTTATCCACAATTGCTTCTAATCTTCTTCTAATGGGTTCATCTTTGTGGAGATCAAATATGGGACGTCCCTTAGCTTGTAGTTCAATGAGATGGGAAGATCTTTGGAAGCCTTTGTCTGCAAAGTAAAAAGGTCGTTTCAGTATGGAACGTTTGTCCCTTTCTAAATTTAGTGTGAGCTCTTCTTTTAAACTTTGGATTGTGGTTGCATAGAGTGAATATTTATTTGTATAGAGAGAAGGAATCACCGAGATAACGGAGATAT
>CAMCZP010000051.1 GCA_945887855.1 Leptospira interrogans serovar Manilae
GAAAAAACTCTCTTTACAAATCGAGAAAATGGAAATCCCCTACTCCTATCCGATTATCCCTCCGAAATTGATGAAGCAAAAGTCATTTTAAATAAAATTAAATCTTTATACAAAACAAATAATAAGTATTCAAATGTTGCCATCTTTTACAGAACAAATGCTCAATCGCGATTTTTTGAGGAAGCACTCCGTTCAGAGAATATCCCCTATAAAATCTTTGGGGGATTTAGATTTTATGATCGGGCTGAAATCAAAGATATGATGGCTTATCTTTCTGTCTTGATAAATCCCAGTGATACAGGAAGTCTTCTTAGAATAATTAATTTTCCACCCAGGGGAATTGGTGATACAAGTATTGAAAAACTTAGACTAAAGGCTTTGGAAGAAAATAAAAATCTTTATGAAATTTTAGAAAGTGGTACTACAGACCTAAGAAAAGCTGCAAAACTTGCACTTTCAAATTTTATATCCAATCTCAAAGACCTAAAAACTATGATCTTTGAACAAAAAAATCCCTCCATTATTGCCAGGTCTCTAGTAGTTATGATGGGAATAGAAGAAGATCTCACAAAGAATGCCGATCCGGAATCCACAGATCGCTTAGAAAACATCCAACAATTCATTGAATCTATCCAAGAATATGAGGAGAGCACAGAAAACCCTTCTCTATCCGAATACCTAAATATGATATCGCTCTATACCTCCGAGGAAGATGGAGAGGACCTCTCCGACTATGTAACCCTAATGACAGTTCACAACTCTAAGGGATTGGAATTTGAAATTGTATTTTTAACCGGAATGGAGGATGGCACTTTTCCACATTTTATGAGCCTGGAAGATCCCTCGGGTATAGAGGAAGAAAGGAGGTTATGCTACGTTGCAGTCACCAGGGCAAAGTCAAACCTTTATATCTCGTATTCCAATTACACCCGAAAATTTGGAGAGGTCCAAAGACGGGAGCCCAGCCGTTTTTTGGAGGAGATACCTCCCTCTATACTACTAAAATCCAATGAAATCTCGTACAGAGTTCCAGCCCATTCCCCCAAAGCGGGGAATAGAAAAGAATCCCCCGCTGATTTCAGTCCAAAATCGATCATAGGTTCAAAATCTGAACCAAAAAGGGGTTCCAAGGTCAAACACAAAGACTATGGAGTGGGAACAGTCCTGGAAATATCGGGACAGGGGGACAACCGAAAGGTAAAAATACGCTTTGGATACACCGAAAAGAATTTTCTTCTCGCCTATACAAACTTAGAAATCATTGATTTTTGAAGATTTTTCAAATTTTTAGTAAAACCAAGTCTAATTTTCTATTTTTTATCTTTCATAGAAAAATAAGTATTTGCAAGAAAGTTCGATTTCCGATTATAGTAGTAAAAAAATATGAAGGTTGTTTCTTTATGGTAAGAATCATTATTTTGGCCCTGGCAATATCAATCCTATCCGTACAATCCATACTGGCCGAAAGAATTCTGGGTACCCCTGGTGTAATCAGTGAATTCTCTCAAGTAGAAGAGCTGGTAAAAAACAAAAAAATTAGCAGAGACTATCGCAAAAAAACATTAGATAAAAATTTAGTGAATGCAGTTAGATTTACATTTCTTAGAAAATATCCTGATTACCAGGAAAAAATCAAAGATTTAAATCCTACTTCCATTACCTTTGAACAACAAAAAGGTACATTCAATTACTTTTTGAAATTTAAAGATTATTTTATTTACTATAGCTTTGCTGTAGATCCCGAGTTGTATGTCCAAATTCCTTCCGATGAAAGATTCTATCTAAAATCTCCAGAGTTGACAGAAGACCTACTCCCCGCAAAAGAAGCACCCGCAAAGTAATTGCTCTCCACACTTAAAACCATTCTTCCTTCTGTCCTTGAGGCGGGGGAAGAGGTTTTAAAAATTTATAACAATCCCTTTTCCGTTACCTACAAACAAAAAGACGATCCCCTCACAAAAGCAGATCTTCTAGCAAACGAAATAATATCATCCTCCATACAAAAGCATTTTCCAGATCATTTTCTACTGAGCGAAGAGGAAAAGGAAAAGCCGGATAGGCAGATGAAAGATTTTCTCTGGCTCTTGGATCCAATTGATGGAACCAGGGAATTTGTAAAAAAAAACAACCAATTTGCAATTAGCCTGGGATTATCCCTACATGGAAAAATCCAACTGGGCATAGTTTTAAATCCCTCCACTGATGAACTTTTTATCGGCATCATTGGGATGGGTCTTATCAATACATCATTCTCCAGCCCCAACCTCACAAATTGGACACAGCCTCTTTTGTCCAAAACCAGCAATTTAAAACCAATCTGCATAGTCTCCAACACAGAATACAAAGAAGGGTTGTATGATGATTCTTTCTGGAAAGAAAATTATGATGTAAGACCAATTGGCTCCATTGCATACAAACTCGGTTTAGTCTCTGCAGCCAAAGCTGACCTCTGTATCTCACTCAAACCAAAAAGTGACTGGGACATTGGAGGGGGGATTGCCCTCGTCGAAAGTGCAGGTGGCATATGCCAAACAATCAAGGGTTGGAAGCAATTTGGATTCCAGGAAGATTCCATTGAGAAAGAAGGAATTCTTGCCGGTAGAATTGAAATAGTTAAATCACTGGTCCAATCCTATGGTTCTAAAATAGAATCCAGTTACAGGTCTACCTATTGAAGCCATCCTTTCTTCTAGAGACAAAATCATCCCGCCTTCATCTAGACTTAGAAAATGGTGGATCCATTCGTAAACTTCTTCTCACATCATTAAAATCTAAAACAACAAAAGAAATCATTTCCAAAGACGACACAAAAGACTTTTTTCTCTCGGGGAGCTACCTTCTCTATCCCTGGGTCAACCGAATTGCAAGTAGATTTATCAATTTCAAAAATCAAAAAATTTTACTCGAAAATGCACTTTGTGATACCAATGACTACCCGATACATGGCCTATTTTTTAAATCTAAAAGAACTTTGGTAAAATTTGAGGAAACAAATGAATATAGCTATGTAACCATCACATCAGAAACTTTTCATCCAAAATTTCCAGAGCTAAGTGAAACCTTTCTCCTTTACCAGGATAAACTCCAAATCGTAACTACATTTAATAATACTACCAACTCCCCCCAGTACTTTTCTTATGGGTATCACCCCTATTTTCAATTGGATTCAAAAATCAATACCTGCACACTTGAATCCAATTTAGACTCTGTTCTGCCCCTTAGAAAGGATCTTCTCCCGGAATCATATTTTTTGGAGGGCCATAGAAAATATATTTTTACGGATGGGGACCTTATCAACACACTCAGCCTGGATCACTGTTTTACAAATATAAACCTTTCCGTTGATCCCTTCATCCGCCTTAGATTTCCTTTTACTGGTGAGTCCATTTGTATCTCGAGTAAATTCTCACCAGACTTTATACCTCTGCCTTATTTTCAAATCTACACACCGGAAGATAGAAAAACTATAGCAATTGAACCCCTCAGCTCTTCGGGCAATGTTTTTGAAAATCCCATTACCAGCCCCACAGAAATTGCTCCCCAGAGCTCTAAGAAGGGCCAGATCGAGATTCTCTATGAGTGATAAAATTAATTACAAGGATTTGAAATTCTAATTGCAACCCTAGACTTTTGCTATAGCGTTCTACTTATGAAACAATTACTTTTTTTTCTACTCCTCCTAAGCCTAAATCAATGTGTAAAAAAAGAAGCCGATGGAAAAGAGTACTGCGAAAAAAATTGCAAGTCAGCCTGCGAGATGGTGAATGTAAATGTCAACTCGTGCATTGATGACTGTTATTCTTCCTGTGTAAATGCGGGACCTAATCCATTTTACAAAGGAAACTGATTTTTTTCTAAAATGAGGATCTTTATTTCTTATTAAACATTCGAACTTACTACTATGACCCCAGAAGCTCACAAAAATTCAGATTTTTTAGGATCGGCGGATGCCCGTCACCTCCGTATACTTGCAGACTATTCCTATGCTGAAAGTATCCTCGATAAAGAAAACATCCACGATACCGTTGTTATATTTGGCTCGGCTAGGATACACCCCACAAGCACAGGGAAGAAAAAAGATCTAATAAAATACTACGAAGAAACAGTTACCATCGCAAAAACACTCACCGAATGGTCACTTTCCATTTCCACTCCGGGGAACCAGGATCGTCTTTTGGTCTGTACGGGTGGTGGTCCCGGAATCATGGAGGCAGGTAACAAAGGTGCATGGTTAGCGGGTGGTAGAAGCATTGCATTGAATATCAAACTCCCGCATGAACAATACCCAAATCCATTTGTTGTTCCCGGTCTAACCTTTACCTTCCACTATTTTTTCATCCGAAAGCTATGGTTTATGAGCATTGCCAAAGCGGTTATAGTGATGCCTGGGGGTTTTGGTACTGTGGATGAACTCTTTGAATCTTTAACTCTCATCCAAACAAAACGTTCTCATAAGATCCCTGTTGTGTTGTATGGAACGGAGTTTTGGAAGCATGTGATCAATTGGAATTATTTACTCGAGCATGAACTGATTGATGAATCCGATCTCAAGCTTTTTTATTTTTCTGACAGTCCGGAAGATACCATTGAGTATCTCAAAAAAACTATTGATTTGAGTTTGACTGATAATCTAAATATAAAAAGGTAGTAAAAACAAGGAAAATATATGGCTAGAAGATGTATAGTTACAGGTAGAGGAACAATGTATGGAAATGCTGTTTCCCACTCTCACCTCAAAACAAGAAGAATTTGGAAAGTTAATATAGTTAAAAAAAATATATTCCTAGAAGATGAAAACAGATGGGTCACTGTAAAAATATCCACCCGTGCTCTTCGAACCCTTCGTAAAAAAGGTCTAAAAGCAGCCATCAAAGACAATGGTGGTGATCTTAAATCCATTGCTCCTAAAAAATATGTAGGAAGAACCCTAACCGCACCCAAAGCTAAAAAAGTAATTTCATAAAATAATAAGATATGGTTTTTAATTTTTAAAACCCAACTTCCCCGAGTTGGGTTTTTTTGTTTTTACCCACTAAATGAAATCTAAAATTTCCCATGACCCCGGCCAAAAAAAAAGAGCCTCCAAGGTCTACTCGCTCTTAAAAAAAGAATTTGGAGTGATCTCCTGCCCCCTTACCTTTGAAAAGGACTACGAACTTGCAATTGCTGTTATTTTAAGTGCTCAGTGCACGGATGAACGGGTAAATCTTGTGACCCCTGCCCTCTTTTCCAGATATACTAGTTTGGAATCCTTTGCTTCCGCAGACGTAAAAGATATTGAAACACTTATCTATTCCACCGGTTTTTATAAAAACAAAGCTAAATCCATTTTGAATTTTTCAATAACACTTATCTCAGACTTCAATTCCATCCTTCCAAAAACCATAGCAGAACTGACTACATTGCCCGGGATTGGCAGAAAAACTGCAAATGTAATACTCAATGAAATCTATGGGATTTCGGAGGGAATAGTGGTGGATACCCATGTAAAACGAATTTCAAAACTTTTAGGATTTACGAAAGAAGTAGATGTGGTAAAAATTGAAAAAGATCTTATGAAGGTTTTTTCGCCCAAAAATCATTGGTTGTATATATCCCTTTATATTATTTTTTTGGGCAGAAAGTATTGTAAGGCAAATAGAAGGGATTGTAAAAACTGCGTACTACAAAGAGTATGCCCTTCCGCGGAGGTAAAATGATAGATCTTTCCGGTATGGAACTAATCACCCAGCACATGGTAATGTCAAAAGACCTAAATGCCCATGGAAACCTATTCGGCGGGATCATGCTTGCATGGATAGATGAATCTGCAGCAATATACTCCATGCGAAAAATAGGATACACAAATATAGTAACCGTAAACATGGACGATGTAAATTTCAAAACTCCGGGTAAAAATGGGGATATCATCCAAATCTATGCGGGGATTGAAAGAGTTGGAAATTCATCTCTAATCATAAAAACAAAATCTATATCCCTTCCCATAGGCAAAATTGAAGCAAGAGAGATCATCCAGTGCAAGGTTACTTTTGTTTGTTTGGATGATTATGGAAAACCCTTTCCTTATTTTGAAAAGAATAGGTCATCTCTGAATCTATGACTCTATCATTTCCCATCTCCCCGGAAAAAAATGTAAGTTTAAGAAATAAAATGGAAGCACTAGGAATTAAGGAAAGCGATCTCTCGGAAAGCTTTACCAGAGCTTCTGGAAATGGTGGACAAAATGTCAACAAAGTATCCACTGCCGTACATTTGAAACACCTACCTTCGGGGATAGAAATCAAATGCACAGTATACAGAACCCAGGGGTTGAACCGATACAAAGCCAGGGCAATTCTCTGCGAGAGATTGGAATCGCTCTATACGCCCAATCCCCTACGGGAAAAAATCATTCGAAAAAAAATAAAAAAAAGACAAAAAAACAAAAAGAAACAAAACAAGATTCAGGAAACATAACAAAATGGAAAAAGAAAAGGTTACTTTAGAAGATGCGATTGAGCATGGGATTCGGGAAGAAGAATACAATGAAATAATAAAAATATTAGGTCGTACTCCTACTTCCACTGAATTGGGTATCTTTTCTGGAATGTGGTCGGAGCATTGCTCCTATAAAAACTCAATACTCAAATTAAAAACATTACCATCCGCCTCCGAGCTTTTGCTCACTAAGACAGGGGAAGAAAATGCGGGAGCCATGGACATAGGAGATGGTCTGGCCGTTGTATTTAAAATAGAGAGCCATAACCATCCCACAGCTGTTGAACCCTACCAGGGAGCGGCTACGGGTGTTGGGGGCATCATGCGAGATATCTTCACAATGGGAGCCCGTCCCATAGTTTCTCTAAACAGCTTACGTTTTGGATTCCCGGAAGCATCTTCCAGAAACTCCTACCTTTTAAAACGTGCGGTGAAAGGTATTGGAGATTATGGTAATTCTTTAGGCATTGCAGTTGCCGGGGGTGAGCTTTTCTTTGATCCATCCTTTAGTGTAAATCCTCTTGTCAATGCAATGACTGTGGGAATAGTTCGCCATGAAAAAATGGCAAAAGCCACCACAGGGGGAATGGTTGGTAATTCCGTCTACATTGTGGGGGCAACCACAGGGAGAGATGGAATCCACGGTGCATCCTTTGCATCCAAAGACCTTACCAAGGACACAGAAGAGAAACGCTCTGCCGTACAGGTGGGGGATCCTTTTATGGAAAAGCTCCTCATGGAGGCAAGCCTCGAAGCAATTGAAAAAGATTTGCTCATTGGTATCCAGGATATGGGAGCAGCGGGAATAAGTTGTTCCACATCCGAAATGAGTGCCAAGGGTAATACGGGAATGGAGATAGATTTAGACAAAGTACCGTATCGCGAAACTGGAATGAATGCATATGAAGCTATGCTATCAGAAAGCCAGGAAAGAATGCTTGTAGTACCCAAAAAGGGAAAAGAAAAGGAATTAGTAGAAATTTTTACTAAATGGGATTTAAATGCAGTAGAAATTGGAGTTGTAACATCCGATGGTTTACTTCGAGTAAAAAAAGATGGAGTGATAAAAGCTGAAATCCCCGCTAAATCACTTGTTTTGGGTGGTGGGGCTCCCCAATATATAAGGGAACAAAAAAAACCCGAGTATTTAAACCAAACAAAGAAATTTTCACCCGAAATTTATCCCGATCTTCATACAAATGGCAGTGATGCAATGTCTTTGGAAAATACTTTAAAAAAATTAATTGGTTCTAAGAACATATCTTCGAGAAAACCTCTCTATGAACAGTATGACACTGATGTAGGTTTAGTAAAGGTAATACCACCCGGAGGTGATGGTGGATTAGCACTTGTTCCCGGTACAAAAAAAGGTATAGCAGTTTCTACTGATTGTAATTCAAGGTATACGTATTTAAATCCGTATTACGGAACTATTTTTGCTGTATGCGAAGCCATGCGAAATGTTTTAGTTACAGGCTCTACCCCATTGGGTGTTACCAATAATTTAAATTTTGCCAATCCATATATCCCTGAAAATTATTATATGTTTTCAGAATGTATTCGGGGAATGGGTGATGCATGCCGTTTTTTACAACTTCCTGTTACGGGTGGAAATGTTTCCTTTTACAATGAATCCCCACAGGGACCTGTACTACCAACACCCACAATTGGAATGGTTGGGCTCTTAGAAGATATTTCTAATCGTGTATCTCCATTTATTCCACAGATTGATGCAAAAATTGCACTCATCGGTAACTTTAACCCTTCCCTAGGAGGGAGTGAGTACCTCTATGAAATGCACAAAAAGCTTTCGGGTAAAATACCAAAGGTTTCTTTGGAAGATGAAAAAAATCTTATGAATGCATTTTTAGATCTAAATAAAAATTCTTATGTTTTATCCGCAAAAGATCTTTCTTTGGGAGGTCTATTGATAGCCCTCTGTAAGACAGCTTTTGGAGGTAAAGTGGGGTTGGATATAGACATCAGAAAAATATTTAAGAAGAGGTGGGATCTTACCATGTTTGGAGAAACTGCTGCTACACTGGTAATTTCCTATTCTCCCAAACATTCAAATAAGATACAAGATATTTGCAAAAAACATAAGGTGGATTTTCATGAGATTGGGGAGAGTCGCTCCGCATACAAGCTGAATATATCGGATATAGGATGTTTTTGGAGAATGGAAGAATTGGAATTAATCTATGAAAATGGTTTGATTTCTTACTTTGAGTGATAGAATTTGAATAGTAAATATTTTTCTTATCTGGTAGTATTTCTTTCTTTTACACTTTTTTCTCTGTTACTTTTTTATACCGGCTTTCTACCAAAGGGAAAATTTGATACTCCAGAATATCTAAACCTTGAGGTGTATGACTGGAATGGAAACAAACTAAAATTAAAAAACTACCGGGGTAAAATTTTAGTTTTAGACTTTTGGGCAACCTGGTGTGAGCCCTGCAAAAAAGCTGCTCCCCTCATTGACATTCTCTCCAAAAAATCTAACCCGGATAACTTTGTATTTATGGGTGTAAACACCGATGACAATAAAACATTGGATGAACTAAAAAAAACAGCAAAGGAATTTGGAATCCAATACACCAGCATTTTAGATCCAAGTTTAAAACTCACAGAAGAATTTAAAATAGAAGGGCAACCCGCACTACTTTTTTTAGATCGAAGAGGAAATATACTCTACAGACAATACGGTCTAGTTTTTAGTGATGTTCAAAAGCTACTCCAAAAAATGGAAGAGTGGGAAAAACTATAATAAGGAAGAATTAAATGAAATTCACAACATTCGACAATGATAGGGTTGTTTTGGTTGGAGGAATCCGTACCCCGGTAGGACAGGCTGGAAAATCATACGCTGATATACCCTCGGCAGAACTTGGATTTCGTATTACTGAAGAAATTTTTAAACGAACAGGTCTTGCAAAAACGGAAGTAGATGGGGTTGTAGCAGGTGAGATCAGCCAAAACGTGAAAACTCCCAATGTCGCAAGAGTGATCTCTGTGCGTGCAGGCATCCCACTCGAAGCAACCGCCATAACAGTAGCAAACAATTGTGTATCTGGTTTAGAATCCGTCTTGGATGCTGCGAGAAGGGTTATCATTGGAGAGGGTGATCTGTACTTAGCCCTGGGTCTAGAATCCATGTCCCAAGGACCATTTATCATTGAAGGTGCAAAGGAAAATTCAAAGACATCTACAGTGGATAAGCTCCAACAAAACTGGGGGGAAGCCCTAAGCCTGGGCGTGAAAGTTATAGATTCCATAGATGAGGGACTCAATGATCCCATCCGCAAAATGAACATGGCCATGACGGGTGAAATTGCAGCACAAAACTATGATCTCACCAAAAAAGATCTAGATGACTATGCCTATCGATCTTATAAAAAAGCTTATGATTCTATCAAAGCCGGTAAATACAAACCCTACCAACTCCCAATTACCTTAACGGATGGAACCGTCCTCGAAGACGATGAATTTATCATGTCGAAAACTGGTATGGTAGAGAATCCGGGCAGATTTGATAAGGCAAGTGTGATATTTGACTCAAAGTATATGAGCATCAAAGAGTTTTACGAAAAATATGGGGAGTGGATCCACAAACCATTTAAAGAAGGAGAATCTAAGGCAGCCGTTACTCTCTTCAATGCCTGCCCGCGTTCCGATGGAGCCGGTGGTTTTATTGTAACAAAAGAATCTGTGGCGAAAAAACTCGGTCTTAAGATCCAAGCATACATTTCAGGTTGGGGTATGTATGGGGTTGATCCCGCCTATATGGGAATTGGTATGGCATTTGCCATGAACAAAGCATTGAAAGCATCTTCTATGAAATTTGAAGAGATGGATAATTTTGAAATTCACGAAGCATTTGCTGCCACAGCCATGGGGTCTTTTAGAGAAGTTAAAAAATCTTTTGGTTTTGATCTAGAATCTCTCGACAAAACTGGAAAGGTAAATCCCAATGGAGGCACACTTGCCATTGGGCATCCTTTGGGAGCAACAGGAATTCGTGTTCTTCTAAACCAAATCATGGCTTTTGATGAAAATCCGTCTTACAAAAAATCTATCAATGCCATCTGTGCGGGTGGTGGTGTAGGTGGCTCAATCATCCTAGAACGAGCTTAATTCTCTAGACTTTGTGGAATAAACAAAAAAGTTCTTTGTTTATTCCACTGCGTTTTTATTCTCATGTTTCTACTTTTTTCAATTTTAAATTTTACACTTTTTATTATCTATCCCTATTTCAAAACACCTAATAAATTAGTTTTATATCTTTTCCTTTATATTATTTTTATTTATATAAATTATATATCTAAAAAAGATAATTTTTTATATTTTAAAAAAGTAATTTTTTTTGATAAATCTATTTTAATTAACAAATATTTAAAAGTATTTATATATTGTAGTTATATTTTTTATATAGTACACTTGGGGCTTCTTCAATACTATCACTACAACTCATTTTTTTTAACAGAAAATGATGTGGTATCTATCACAGAAATCATTTTAGAAACGGAGAGGGGGAATTTATTTTCTGCACATCACTTTGGGGATCCTGATCATGGAAATTATCTCTCCCACCATTTTTCACCCATTCTAGCTATCTTTGTTCCGTTTATGAGCTTATTTCCCTATAAAATGGCTTATTGTAACACATTACTTATCTTTACTGGATTAGGTTTATGGTTATGGGAGAGAGTTTTATCCAGGCTAGAAATAAGTAAGGATATATATTTTTACTTAGCAATTTTTCCAATTTATAATAGTTATATCTACAATTTAAACACAGGGTATCACTATGAAATTACCATTTTATTTTTCTTTTTTTTAATTCTCTATGGAATCTTTCAAAGAAATTATGTATTAGAGTTTTTAGGATTGTGTTTTCTTTTAATGATAAAAGAGGATATGCCAATTTATGTAGTACTCTTTGCTACAACGTTTTTATTCCAAAAGAAGGTAAAAAAATTTGTGATTTATTTTGGAATTTCAATTCTTTATTTTTTATTAATATATATAGTCCAATCCAATTTAGATAGCTCAGCAAAGGTAAATTGGATATCTGCCTGGTCACATTGGGGAAATACACCTTTAGAAATTATGAGTAATTTTATAATGAGGCCAATGGAGGTACTCTCCATTTTATTTGAAAAGAGAAATGTATTGGTAAATCTATTTGGTTCTTTTGGATTTATTCCCTTACTTCACATCCCTAGTTTAGGTGCTTTGGTTGTGCTATTTTCTCTCCATATTTTTTCTTCAAAAGAATGGTACAACTCCTTTTACCATTACTATTCATATACCGTACTACCATTCCTTCTCTACTCTATTTTGATGTTGGGAAGAAAAATATCAGAAAAACCCTTTGAAAAGAAAAGCATATTTATTCTATTATTTTGGGGATCTGTGTTTTATTCACTCAAAGGAAACAGGGATTTCCCTCAAAAAATTGGAACATTTGACAGAGAAAGAGTGAAAGAAACGCAAGCTGTAGTAGAGAAAATTCCAAAAAATGCAAGCGTGAATGTTTTTTTTGATATGGGAATGCATCTTAGAAAAGACATAAGAGTGTATAGTCTAAAAAAAGATTTTCTCAAAGATTTTATTTTGCTGGACACAAGAGGATGGAGCCCCTACTATCCGATAGATAATATAAATGAAGATATTGAAAAGTATTTAAAAGAAAAAAAAATTTTATTATACTATTCCGTAGGTTCAGTCAAATTGTACAAAAGAAAAGAAGAAAGGTAAGGAGTTCATGTATGCTTGAAAAAGGATCTACTTCAAATCCTACCGGAAACTTAATTGTGTATTGCAAGGTCATCGGGGAAAACCCATTCCAATCCGGTTGCGATATCATAGCATCCAACGTTGTTGTAAGTTTCCTGAAGGTCAATGAAAGTCTTCCTGTAGTTACGTTTCCTCCGGTTTCTTATCCCGCGATGGAAGATTTGCAAAAAGCCCTAACAAAAAATATTGACATGTATGATATAGCCAAGTTGCCCGATTTTATCATGCCAGAAGACACAGAGAGAGGCAATCGGTATCTCCAGGAACGTATG
The DNA here is from genome assembly GCA_945887855.1 of Leptospira interrogans serovar Manilae. Taxonomy (GTDB): domain Bacteria; phylum Spirochaetota; class Leptospiria; order Leptospirales; family Leptospiraceae; genus JACKPB01. The sequence continues at coordinate 12,549 of CAMCZP010000051.1, forward strand.
GAGCAGTACAATAGTTTTGTCCTGCGCTATGTGGAATTCTGTAAGAACAAAGACAAGGGAGAAGTCAAATACCAAGTTGGAGATGATCTCAACCAATCCATGAATATACTCATGGAAGCATCCATCCAATATAGAAATTCTGATGGTCTTGCCCGTGAAATGGCCAAAGATAAAATTGAGAACCTCACAAGTGAGATCTCGGTTAAGAATCCAGAGTTTGATCTGGAGAATTATAAGAATGCTATTTATACCTACCAGGGACCCGTTGGTGATGAGCTTGCAAGTCTCTATGTTAAAAAATTCAAAGCCATTCGTTTTGAAGAGTATGAAGAAGCATCCCAACTAAAGAGAAAAATTCTGGACTTGGAGGCAAATATCCACTGATTGTGAAAGAATGACTTTACCTCTCTCCCACAAAATGGGGATGATAGACTCATCCCCTATCCGCAAAGCATTTGAACTCGCAGCCACCATCCAAGACCCAATCAATCTATCCATAGGACAACCTCACTTTCCCTGTCCCCCCAACATCGTAGAAGCCCTCAACAAAGCAGCCATGGATGGAAAAACATCTTACACAATAACAGGTGGGATACCCGAGCTAAAAAATGCCCTCACAAAAAAGTACCAGGAGTTCAATGGGATTGAGTATGCCACTCCAGAGAGGCTTTTGATTACTTCAGGAATCTCCTCCGCATTATTTTTACTCTTCAATGCCCTTGTGGATCCCGGTGATACCTGTTTAATTATCTCCCCCTACTTTTTAATGTACCCATCGATGCTCAAATTTTATGGAGCGGAGATTGATCTTCTAAGAGAAGATTTTTCCTTAGAGGATATAATTCCCCTTAAAAAGAAAAAATTTAAGCTCATCATCTATTCCAATCCTTCCAATCCTTCCGGGTATATTTTCTCAAAAGAGCAGTTAGAAAACCTGGTAGAACTTGCTGAAGCAACCGGTGCATATCTCATTTCTGATGAAATCTATGAAATGTTTGACTATGATAAAAAATTTATTTCGGTGGGTAAATTTTATGAAAAAACAATCACACTTTCGGGATTCTCTAAATCATTTAATATGACCGGCTTACGTCTGGCGAGTATAGTGAGTCCTATTGAAATCAATAAGGCTCTCACCACCCTGCAACAGTATACAGTTGTCTGCGCTCCCTCCACAACGCAATACGCTGGACTTGAAGCACTAAAAACAGATATGAAACCCTATATCGATGACTACAGAGAAAAAAGAGATTATGTGTATACCCAATTGAATAGCTTTTATAAGATCAATAAAAGTGCGGGGGCGTTTTACTATTTTATCCAAATAAATGGAAATGATGAGGACTTTATCAAAAGAGCTGTGACAGAAAAAAAATTAATTTTAGTTCCGGGATTTATTTTTCACCCCACTCACTCTTATATTAGAATAAGTTTTGCAAGCACATGGGAAAATTTGAAAAAAGGAGTATTGGCATTACAGGAACTTTCTCAATAGATTTTCCTTTCTATTTCTTTGGGGGAATTTTTGCTGCTGCACTTGGAAGTTTCTATTCTACTCTGGGTGAAAGAATAATTTTTTTTATCTATGGTCGGGGTAGAAAACAAATTGACCCGTCACATGTTTGGAAATTTATTTTCACAAAACCAAGTCACTGTAGAATGTGCAATACAACTCTACCCCCAACCTATCTTATACCTATATTTGGGGGAATCCTAGCTAGGGGAAAATGTTTTAACTGCAATCAACGATTTTCAAAATTTTACCCACTGGTTGAACTCATTTTTTCCCTTGTTTTTATTGGAAATTTATACTTTCTAAAAAATATAACTTTTGCAATAACTTTTACTTTTTTTATGGGGCATCTTTTGATTTCAATGATGACAGATTATAAGAAGTATATTTTGGACTACGAAAATATACCATTTTTACTTATTTTTGGAATCCTCTGTGGATATTTTGTTCATGGAGAATTTCCAAATAAAATTTCATTTTTTGTAGCCATTGGATTTTTCATTTGTTTTTATCTGTTGTATTTCTTTTATCCAAAGGGAATGGGATTGGGGGATGTTTTTTATATTTCTACCTATTCATTTCTTGCCTCCCATCCATGGTGGATTTTGTTTTTAAATTCATCGTACATGCTTGCACTTTTAGGAAGCGTGATCACCAAAAAGAAATCGGAGAGATTTTTAAAAAAGAAAGTACCAATGGGAGTTTACTATGGATTAGGAATTGGAATCACACTACTTTTGAAAGCTCATTTTGTGATTGAATTTATGTGAGTAATGGTTTTAATTCCAACCGATATTAAAAAAAATGGCAGATCAAAAAAAAATTAATTCAAGTGAAATTTTAGGAGGAATAGCAGCTTCCCTGGTTGCCCTCCCCTCAGCTATAGCATTTGGTCTCATTATATATTCCTCACTTGGTGCGGAGATTGCATCTAAGGGGGTGATAGCAGGTATCATAGGAATTGTAGTACTGGGTTTGATTGCCGCATTTCTAACCGGAACACACGGATTAATTTCAACCCCCTGTGCAGCAGCGGCTGCTGTTCTCAGTGTGTTTGCAGAAGATATGGTATCTTCAGGGACAGACCCTAGTTTTGTTCCTATATACATAATTTTAGTATCCGCAGGAGCAGGCCTCGTCCAATTCCTATTTGGATTGTCCAGAGGGGGAGCATTTATAAAGTATATCCCTTATCCCGTTGTAGCAGGATACCTCGGTGGAGTGGGATCTTTGATTATTTTAGGACAACTTCCTAAGTTTTTTGGAATTAGATCAGTGAAGGGATTCTTTGCCCTGGTAATGGCACTCCCAAATTTGCGTATAGAGTCCTTACTCATTGGAAGTGTGAGTATTTTTGTTATGGTAATAGCCCCGAAGTTTATAAAGAAATTTCCCGTTCCGATTCTTGCTTTGGGTTTTGGGATACTTACCTATTTCGCACTCTCCCTCAACCAGCCCGGGTTGCAATCACTTGAAAACAATCCCCTTTTGATTGGGAAGATCAATGCATCCCTACCAGATATTGGAGATTCCATACTCGATAATTTTACTATGCTACAAACAATTGAATGGAAAATTTTAACCGGTTTGAGCATCCCCATTCTAACCCTAGCTGTGCTATTATCCATTGATACCCTCAAGACCTGTGTTCTCTTGGATGTTCTCACAGGATACAGACACAATTCTAACAAAGAATTGATTGCCCAGGGGTTGGGAAATATTGCTGCTTCCATTTGCGGGGGAGTTCCGGGTGCGGGGGCAACAGGACCTGCATTGGTTAATTTTTATAGTGGGGGTAGAACCCAAATTTCTAGTATCATAAGTGGTTTTACTTCGCTTTTGATTCTTCTCCTCTTCACACCATTCATTGCATGGATTCCAATATCTTCGCTTGCTGGAGTTTTGATTGTAATTGGATTTAGAATGATAGATGTTAAAAATATAAAATTGCTCACACATAGATCTACACGTTTTGATTTTATTGTAATACTAGCTGTTATTATTTCAGCTGTTTCGTTGAGTTTAATTTCGGCAGCGGGAGTTGGTATTGCACTTGCAATCACTCTCTTTATGAGAGAGCAAATTAGGTTTTCAGTCATACGACAACTTTCTATGGGTAATAAAATATCTTCCAAAAAAACAAGAACTTCTTCCGAACGTAAAATCTTAATGGAACATGGTAAAAATTGTGTTGCAATTGAACTACAGGGACAGTTATTTTTTGGTACTACAGACCAACTCTACCAGGAAGTTGAACCCTATTTAAAAACATGTAAGTATTTTATTTTTGATATGAGGCGGGTGCTTTCCATTGATTTTACAGCCTCAAATATGCTGGTCCAAATCCAAAAAAAGATCAAAGAAGCAAATGGGACTCTTATTTTTTCCAATGTTCCCCTTTCGGTTCCCACAGGTAAAAATCTACTAAAGTATTTGGCAAATTTTGGTTTTACCCATGAAGGGGGTGGTATTGAAGTTTTCCCCGAATTGAGTGATGCTATAGAATGGGTAGAGGACTCAATCCTGAGTGAAATCAGTAAAAAACTTGAGAGCAAAAATTTTGACCTCGATAGATTTGAATTTTTTGAAGGGGCAAATGCAAAAGCACTTAGAACACTCATTTCTGAGGTAGAGGAAAAAGAGTACTACAAAGGTGATAAAATTTTTAGAATTGGAGATGAGGGTGGAGAGATTTATTTCATCAAACAGGGTGATATACGCATAGAAATTCCCCTTGCCAATGGTAACTTTGCCCATAGAGCTACATTTTGCACGGGAGGTTTTTTTGGTGACCTTTCCTTTTTGGATAACCAAAAAAGATCTGCAGATGCGGTTGTGAGTTCTGACAATGCTGTGCTCTATGTATTATCTAGGAAAAACTTTGATGAAATCACTAGAAAATATCCAGAAGTATCCTCTATATTTTATGAAAAACTGGCATACCAGCTTTCAAATCGTTTGAGATCAAATGTAATTGAACTTACTAGTCTTCAGGAATAGATTTTCCTTTCAGCCGAGCTGCTATTTTTCTCCGAAAGCTACTCCAATCAAAAGATTCATCTAGTTCTCTCAATTCTTTTTCAGCTCCAAATTGGAGAAAATCTAAAATATCAGAAAAATTCATTCCGGTGATGGTTGAGATTTCCGTAATACATCTATCCATTTTGCGGGAAAATTTTTCATCCCTTCTCAAGATTTTTTGTACTACTAAGTGATTATCTTCTTCCATTTTCTTTATTCGGGAATGGAAACTTTGGATATATGTTCATAGTTCAGAGTATGAATCTATTGAAAAATCAGTCAATAAGGAAATAGATGCTTTTCCTTGCGTTACATTTCTCATTGCAGAGGTAAATCCTAAGAGATGTTCCGATGCCGCACTTCCCTTAACTATTGTTTTATTAGAATCAAGAGATTCCATGCCGTGAATCTTTGCAGATCTTTTTTGGAGCATGGAAATAACCAAGCCTACCTGTGAGTGGGGAAGTAAAATTTCAAAATTTGTTTTAGAAGAGATTTTTTTGAATTGGTTTCGAACTAAATTTTTAATCCCCGCTACAACGGCTACTTTTGTGAGGGAAATAGAATGCTCATTCTCAATTTTGGGAGGAATGATTTTATTTATTTGGATGGACAATCCCAATATGGGTGTACCATCTGCTGCGTGGGAAAGTATTTCATGGTAGGCTGATTCAATTGATACTCTTAGCATACTTTGAACCTTAGTCATAAAAGTGATTGTATTTTCAAACGTACTACTTTTTGAAGCTTCTAATTCTAGTGTAAAGCTATAATATTTTAAATCTGATGTGTGGTGTTCCCAAATTAAATTTGAGTTTTTACTATTTATAAGACCATAAGATGCCACATACAAATTTTTTTTTGTAAAACGATCTTGTAAAAAACTTTCTAATCTTTTGATACTTACATCCAGATGGAGCTCTCCCATCCCTATCAATTGGAATTGCCCCGTGTCAGATTTTAGTGTTACATCTAAACCGGGATCTTCCCATACCACCCCCCTGATAACCTCTTCCAATTCCAGACGATCTTTTTCTTTTTCGGGTTCAAGTATTTGGATAAATTCTTTACCAAATTTTGGAAAGGAGCCAATTTCTCTTTTTTCACCCTCTTGTGGTGGATTTTTCCATAAATAATCACCTATTTGCCAGAGATCAGTTTCATTTCCTTTGGGAGACAAAAAAGCAGCTATTGAAAATTCATCGATCTCACGGACTTCCTGCACTCCTCCCGGAATTATAGAATAGAAATGTGTAATACGATATGGTACGTCTCCATGAAAGAGAACATCCCCTTCTTTTAGAGAAATATAAGTTTTTATATAGGAAATTCTACCCAAGTAAGGATGAATTTGTTTTTTAAAGAGGATGGCATCGTAATGTTTTTTTTCAATTTTGGGGACAAGAGAGCATATAAATTGTAAGCACTCCCTAACACCAATCCCCGTTAGTCCACTTCCAACAAAAATAGGAATAAGTTTGCAATTTTGAAAACCTTCTTTCAATCCGGACAGGAGAACTTTTTTAGGATCTTTGGATTTAAAATATTTATCTGTCCATTCATTGCTCCATTCTATATATGCTAATTCTATTTCCTCATCGATTTCTTTTTGGAATGGTAAAAATTTAAAATCATCCTTACCTAAAATTTTAAATACAGAAACTTTTTTTATTGTAAATAAATTTTCTATATTTTTTATTATTTCATTTACTTCAATGGATCTATCAATTTTATTAAGAAAAATTAGAATTGGAATATTCTTATCTATCAGTTTTTTGGAGATTAATTCTGTTTGTGATCGAATTCCAGAAGTAACATCTATAAGTAGGATTGCGATATCAACTGCCAACAAGGCTGAATCTACCTGGGAATGAAAATCCAAATGCCCCGGAGTATCAATGATATTTATAAAATATGTTTTTTGTTTAATTTTATACTTTATTTGAGAGGTTGAAGCAGTTATTGAAATACCTCTAGAAATTTCTTCCGGAAGAGTATCCATTTCGGTTGTTCCATCTTCCACACTTCCGGGACTACTCAATTCGCCTGATTCAAATAATATTCTCTCTGTAAAAGTAGTCTTCCCTGCATCTATGTGAGCAAAAATTCCTATATTGCGTATAGTACTACTCATCAATTAGAATTAACCTTGTTTGACGTTATACGACTATAAAAATTGTACTTTGTAATTGCAAAAGAATAGGTTAGAACAAATAAAAAACTACAAATCAATAGGGAGAGAAAACCAAAGTACACTTCAAATTTCCAACCGTGAAAAGAGGAAGAATCAAATCGGGAAGTGAGAGTAGAAAATGAATCTATATTTGGTAGTGCAAGAAAGCGAAACCATACCAAAAATAAAAATGATCCGAGTGAAATTAAAAATTTTCCCATGAGAATCATTTTGTTTTCAACCACTTTTCTTGTTTGGGTGATATATTGGATCACTATAAAAGAATTAATAGTGATAAGTAAAAAAGTTAAAAATAATTGGGAGAGTCCAACTAAGGAATAAATTTTATCCTCACAATTTTCTATAGTAAATTCTTTATTTTGAAAAAGTAAGAATTTAGCAAGATTGAGTGTAATACTTTTTAGACCCGGGAGAAAATTTACATTGGTAACCAAAAAGAGAGTTATATTTTTTGAGGGAATCACCAATAATGTACTACTACTTCCTTCTCCATAAAATGGGTAGTAATAAAAATCAATAGACTGAAACGTTTCCTTACTAAATCCATAAGAATAATTTTTAACAGAAGAATCATCTACAAAAGTAATTGGGGTAAAAAATTTATCTTTTTGTTCAGACTTTAAAAACTCACTCTTAGGATCCCAAAAAATTGAAAATAGCTTTGATACATCTTCTAATTTTCCATATAATTGTAGTACTGAAGTGAAAAAATGTAGATTATTTGATTCTTTAACTTTTATTTTGGATGAAAAAAAATAGGTGTACGATACCAAACCTTTTTTCTTTGCTGTAATACTACTAAAGCTAAATGACTGGATTCCAAGAGGAACAAATACATCTTTTTTAATAGTATCGATATAATTATTTTTAGTAATATTTTGGATAATTTGTCTCAATAGAATGGATTCCATTATTGATTTTTGGGAGTGATCCCCCAAAACAAAGTGTAGTTCATTTTCTAAGAAGTTAATCTCGTCCAAAGAGCTAATGTACTCACCATTTTTATTTAAGAGGAACCTATCATCCCGAAAACTCAAACCGGATGAGGAGTTGAGAAGATGGAGGATGGTAATGGATCGATCGATGGTGCCAAACTTTTCTTCCGGAAGGTAAGCCTGGATGGGATCCCCGAGATTTAGCTTTCCCAATGACTCCATTCTAAAAAACCAAATTCGTAGTAGAAAATCACTCAGGTTTCCAAGTGGGTATAAAGAATCCTGGGAAAGGTTCGATTGGGATTCTGTAGAATACTTTCCTATCCCCTGAATTTCTTGGGTCTTAGAGACAGAGAGAAGAAGCCCTAGCCCATCTAACCCTGCACTGCTCATGGTTTCCTCTAAGAAAGGTTTTGCCTCCTTCCAATTGGGGGTTTCAGAGTATACACTTCCCAATGATAGAGAGAATAGGAATAGAATACCACTCAGGAATCGAAAAATGGATCCTACCAATGTATGAATTCTCTTTTCTGGATAAAGGATTTGGGAGAACCAAGCATAAGGTAACAGTGATCGGCTGACAACCCAATGTCAAATGGAATCTAGATTCCCAAAGGAAAGGAATACCTGATTACTTTATTTTTTGGATGTTTCGCTTGGTCATTTCAGAGAGTTCGGGAGAAAATCTGGAATTCTCCATGACCACTTCCCCCTCAAACAATTCGAGAATTGCCTCATCGAAGGTTTTGCTAAAATTTGCACTCACTACCTGAGGTGAAAGTTCCCCTTTTCCAGAGAGCCCCCCTTTTGAATTTCTTTCATATATCGGATATTTGAGAGATTTTAAAATCATACCGTTTTCCTTCCCTTTTTATTTGACCTATGAGAACAGTATATCCAATCACCCAGACAAATAATGGGGTTTTACAATTTTTTTTATTTTTTAT
>CAMCZP010000052.1 GCA_945887855.1 Leptospira interrogans serovar Manilae
TTACTTTCTTTTTTTATATTTATTTTTTTTCGAAATTTCAAAAGACAAATGCATATTTTTTCAGAAACTGCATTCCAAATTGATCACTCTGTACTAAAATTATATGGATCTAATTCCTCATGCACTGACCTAAACTTAAATGAACTAAAAGCTATCAAAAAAGATAGACTCTTTGGTTATGATAGAATTATTTTAGATTTTGGAGAAAACAAATTAACCTATTTTTGCATTGAAAATATGGATTTATTTGAAAAAGAACTAGAAAAAGCATCTGGAATTATACCATCACTTATAAAAAGAAATATAATATTAATTTTAATAAAGTTTTTTATTATTTACCTTCCAAGTTTAATTACATATTTCTTAACAACAATTGAAGAAAGCAAGATTACAACAGATATTTTGTATGTAATAATAAATTTAAATACTATTTTTATGATTCAACATATTTCTGAAGATAAGCTAGATGGTGGAATTCCATCTAGAACTGCAAGAAGAATTATGATCATACTAATCCTTTTTTTAAGTTACCAATTAATCTCTGTTTTTAATTAAAAAGTAGCAACAGTACCACCATCTAATTGATTTTTTCTATAAATATTAATTTTTGCCTGAGCTATTCTTCTAAGCTCTAAGAGCTTATCAGAGTGATATTTTAATATAGGGTCACCATTGTTCATTTTTTCTAGCTCTTTAACTGTATCACGTATATATACAAAATCTTCGAGCTCAGTTACTTTACCTGTCATTAATAATTTTCGAACAATATCAAACTCATATTTCCTAAAATGAATGCGAATTAAAAACTGAACACTGAACTGGTGAACAGCTCTTCCCCACTTAGAATTGACCAATTCTTTTTTCGAATTTAAATCAGATTTTCCAATTAAATCTAATGCGGAGTTTTGACTATTGGAAGCATCAGCTTCCGATCTATATAATTTTAATAACTTTTCTTTTTTCCAACTATCTGTATATTCAAATGCATTGGTTTGTATGATACGTAAATATTCATTGAGATAATTTACTTCATAGATTACTCTTCCAATGTCTGTATTATTAAAATCTTTAATACGCTGCATAAGATCTTTTGCAGCCTGTACTCCAGATTTCTTTTTATAAAACATATTCTCATACATAGATGCCAACTTCATCTCAGAGATATGCTTTAAGTCCGTCACAATGTTTTGGTCTGAAAATACATATGCATACACGGGTTGTACGAAAAGTGCGGGGTCTTCTACAACTACTGCAAAGGAGAATATAAAGTGAGTTTCCTTAAGTTGCTCCATATACTTAAATATCTCTTCTGGAGATTTCTCAAATTGACCAGCATACTTCTTTATAATTGTGTCAGATGTTGGTATTCTTTCCCTACCCCTAACATTTTCTTCTTTGATGAAGTATGCAAGTTCTTGGATTTGTTTAAGAGAAGAGGCCATAGGTTTCTATTTTTTATCTTCGAAGGTTATGTAATAAACCTTAATCGAAATATACTTATTCATAGCTCAGCACTTCACGCAAGCTAATTTTTCTGAGCAAAAGATATGGATATACGGTACCTAGAAATGCCACAATAGGGGACATAACTATAAATAGTACCATTATTTTATATGGATATACAACTTTTAAAGTCCATCCAAATGCATTCTTATTGATCACATCCAAGATAATTGGTCCTAATAAGAGTGCAGAAGCTATTCCTGCAATGCTTCCAAAAAGTGCTAACAATAAGTTTTCGGTGAATATGATGATTGATAGCTGGTACATTGAACCACCTAAACTTTTAAGTGTTCCAAACAATTTCATCTTATCTCCCATACTATGCAAAATAGATGAGAACAAAGATATAAGTGCTATAATACAAGCAGTAACTTTCAATGATTCCAATACACTAAAGACTTTCTCTGTTCCCTCTAGATATATTTTTTTTAAATCCAGTGAACTCATAATCATAAGATTTTTTTCTTTTTTTATAAGATTATTTATTTTTTCTATTCCAACTTTTTCCATACCCGGATGAAAATTAAATCGTATTGCACGATAAATTTCTAAGTTAAATTCCCTTTCATAAAGGGATTCATCTGTCATTATCGTACCACTCTCTGAAAAAAAATGTTCTCTAATTCCTAGAATTGGAAAAAGTTTTTTTCCATTCTTAGTAGGTAACTCTATAAAATCTCCAACCTTTTTATTCCCCAAGAAAGCCATATTAGATGAAATAAAAACTCCACTTGAGAAATCTTCTGGATAAATGGATTTTCCTTTAAGAGATAGATCTCTATTTCTGGCAAGATTCATATCATATCCGTGAATTAAATATATCTTACCCTCAGATTCTATTTTATTATTTAAAATAAATACATCTGACTCCAATATTTCAGATATTTTATTTACTTCTTCACGAAGCCTCAAATTTATTCCTTCACCAGTTCCTTCTTGGATATCTCTTGAGTTGACTATTGAGTATTGGTATGGGAATTCTTCATCTGTCCAATCCAGTATTGATTTTTTATAACTCTCTGTTAACTGGGAAAGGGATATAACCAGGGATACAGCCAACATAAGTGCCGCTCCAGTTAAGGTATTTTTGATAGAATTTTGATAAATTTCCTCTAGCCCTATTCTTATTTCTAAAAAAGATTTATCTGCAAATAATAATATCCTCTGAAAAAAAGTAGTACATAACATAAAATAAAAGGGAAATTGAATAGTCTCACCTATAACGATCATACCAATTGCCACTAATCCAAATAATGGGAAACCAATATTAGTATGAATATGTGCAATTGGATAAGAAAGTGCCAATAGTAGCATCCCTAAGATAAAAATAAACTTAGGATTTATATTATCATTTTTATTAGTATTTTCTCTGATGATACTAAGTGGAGACAATTTGTACGATCGAATAGACGGAACAAGTGCAGAGAAAAATGATCCTCCCATTCCAATTATAAATCCAATCAATACTAATAGATTTGGTACAAATGTATAACTAACTGCTTGAGATGTATCGCTCACTGTCAATTCACCACTAAAAAAACGAAAACCTGCCATGTAAGTTCCTAAAATAATTCCAAATCCAGAACCAAAAAAGCCCAATACCAATGCTTGCAATTGAAATAACATGAGAGCTTGAATGGGAGTAGTTCCCAAGGATCTTAATATTCCCAATTCTTTTCGTCTAGAAATATAAATTCCCGACATTGTATTTGAAACCATAAAAAAGGCAATTATCACAGAAATCATAGATATAATAATTAAATTTAAATTATACGATTTTAATGCACTACCTGCTCTCTCCCGAATTTCTTCTGGAGTTTCAATACTCAAACCCTTATCAATTGAGGACAAAAATATTTTAAAGGAAGCTATATCTTCACTTAAGCATTCCCCATTGATTAGCAAATAATCGTATTTTAAATTTGTATCTCCAAATCTCTCCTCCGAGAGGGAAAGATCCTCTATAATAAAATTACCTCCATCTGCTTCTATCCATTTTTGGTTATTAAAAAGGAGGGATTTATCCCTATATGTAATTTTTGTATTACTTTTTAAAATAAGACTTTTTGCTGAAGGACTAAAGTATGAATTTAATAAAAAATGATTTCCATTTTCTTCATTGGTATCAGATTTTTTAAAATGAGAGTTTTCTTGAAAAAAATCTAATCCAATATAAACTATTTTATGAGTAGTTTTACCATCATTTAAAAATAAATTTTTTTGCACCCTGGGATAAATTGACTCAATCCACCTAAATTCTTCATTGTTATATATTTTAAATAATAAGGTAGGATTGATTCCTACTGTAGGATCTGTGTGGTACAATCTTAGTTTAAATCTGCTATCTAAGTACCCTGTTGAGAAATCAATCAGAGATCTCTCCGCTCTTCTGCCATTTAGATTAGTGGTAATAAAAAGGGCTACCCCCAGAGATATTCCAATGAATGAAAATAAACTTTTTAATTTATGAGTTCTATAATATTCAAGAAGAAATATTCTAATAATATTTATGATTCCCAATTTGCCAAGTTTCCATCTTTAATTCTAATTTTCATTGTCCCCATATTTCCAATTGCACTGTCGTGGGTTACCATAAACAAAGTTAACTTTTTAGATTTTTGGAGATCTAATAATAGTTTTAGAGTAGCTGTTGCATTTTCTGAATCCAGATTACCCGTTGGTTCATCTGCTAAAATAAGTGAGGGTGAAGGTGCAATTGCCCTGGCTATTGCAACTCTCTGCTGCTCACCACCCGAAAGTTCAGATGGCTTATGATAAACACGATCTTTTAGCCCAACCGATTCCAGTGCTTCGGTTGCTTTGAAATGACTTTCCTTTTTACCTTTTCCGGATAAATAAAGTGGAAGGGAAACATTTTCTAATGCACTGAGGTATGGTAGTAAATGGAAAAATTGAAATATAATTCCAATTGATTCTCTTCGGTATTTTGTAATATCATCTTCATTCATCGAAGCCAGAGATTTACCAAACATGTTTACATCACCAAAGTCAGGTCTATCAATCCCAGCTAAAATATGGAGGAGTGTTGATTTTCCAGAACCACTCGCTCCCATTAGTGTTACAAATTGGTTTTGTGGTATTACAAGATTGATTCCCCTCAATACTTTTATGGTAGAATTTCCTCTACCATAATTTTTCTGGAGATCTGTAATTATTATTTCTTTCATGGCATCATCCACGTGGATGATGTTTTTTATGAACTTCCTTGAGAGTTTTATTAGCCATATGAGTATAGATTTGAGTGGTAGAAATGTCAATGTGACCTAGGAGTTCCTGCACTTCTCTTAAATTGGCATGGTTTTCTAATAAATGAGTTGCAAAAGAATGTCTCAATGTATGCGGGGTTACTTTTTTATTAATGCCGGTTCGCTTAATGTAAATATTTAAAAGTCTCCACACTGACTTCCTATTTATGTAGGAACCTTTTTTAGAAACAAATAAATAATCACATTGTCTAGCTTTGAGAATCTCAGGTCTACTTCTCTCGAGGTAATGGACTAGTATTTTTAAGGACTTTTCTCCAAAAGGAACCAAACGCTCACGACCACCCTTTCCCTCTACTGTGATCATGCCACCTTCCATATCAATATCTGACATTCTAAGATTGCATGCTTCACTGATTCTCAACCCAGCTGAGTATAAAAGCTCAAATATACATTTATCTCTGAGTTCGTAAATATTTTCTTCATCTATGACCAAAAAGAGCTCGTCTACTTCCTGGATGGTTAGATGATCAGGAATGGCACGCATAACCTCTGGAGTCCCAATTTTATCTGTAGGATTGTAATCAACTTGCTTTTCATCTCGAAGATATTTATAAAATTGGCGAATAGCCACAACTTCTCTAGCAAGAGTTTTGGAAGAAATCTTCCTATTTTTCTCTTCCATAAGAAATTTCATAATATCTTTTGTTTGAACCTCTAAGAAATCTATCTGCTGCTTCTCCAAATAGCTCTTGAACTTGTTCAAATCATACCTATAGGAGAATATTGAGTTTTCACTCAAGCCCTTCTCGACAGATAGGTATTCTTGAAAATTCTGTAATAATTTTGCCTGCGTGCTTGCCAACTTTCAGTCTCTCTATTTTTGTTGATCAATAAAAGAGTCGGATGGAAGGATACCTTTTATGTATCTTTTTTTTATGTTGTCGAGAGAATGTAAAAAAAAAAAGAATCTCTCGTGCAACTTATTAGACATATACTAACTAGAAAATTTCTTTATTTTTTTTAGATAAATCAAAAAAATTACCTAACCTAGTTAATATGTGTGACCCAACAACCGAACCAAAATTGAAACATTTAATTTCCCTTATTTCAATGAAATACCTTATACAAATAAAGGATTTTCTTAACTCTATCAATTATATATATATAATAATTACTATACTTTTGGCAATATTTTTTTCTTGCAATCGAGATCAGACGTATGTAGAGGTTGGGATTGAAAAAGAGAAACAGGGAAATACGGCAGAAGCTCTGCACTCTTATACCCAAGCATTCAAAATTAACCCTGATAATAAACTTGCAAATGAAAGAATAGGCTTTCTACTCTCTGAATCACAATTCTCAGTGATACCCGCAATTTATCACCTTGAAAATGCACGTTTAAAGGATACGGGAAATATCCAAATTCCTTTAAAACTAATTGACCTTACCTTATTTATATCAGATTTTACAAAATCCAAACGAATCCAAAAAGAAATTTCAATTTCGATTTCTAAAGAAATGAGTGATTTAATTCTTTTGATCACTGATTGTTTAGAAACTGAAAATCCAAAAGATAGAACTAAATCAATTGATCTTCTCTCCCAATTTAAACTACCTGATGACGCATATTTGGTCTATCGTAGCTTAGCATTGTGTTACGAAATAGGTGGGGACTCACTCAAAGCAGAAGAGATAGCCTCTACCAATAGAAAGCAACTTCCCTTTCCAAAATGAAAAGTAAACAACTCCTTATCTTTTTTTTATTCCTTTTTTCTTTTCTAGAGATTGCTCTTAGAATTATCAAACCTGAAGCTTTTGAATTCTACCGTCTACAAAAACAATTCCATAGTTATAATGATGAATATTTAGTTGATCTCGAACCAAATGTGAATATCAGACTCACTCATTTCCAAGACGTATTTGATATCCACTTTTCAACCAATGAAAGAGGGTACCGAGGAACTAAGCCTATTGACAATACCAAACCCCAAATTGGTTGCATAGGGGACTCTGTGACAATGGGATTTGGTGTGAGTGATAAAGATACCTTCTGCAGTAGATTAGATGGCTTTGTAGACAGTTCTGAAACATCTTATCAATCTATCAATCTGGGTGTGGATGCATACGGTCCCAGCGCGATAGAACGAAAATTAAGCGGACAAATCCCCTCACTCAATTTGAAGCTTCTCTATTACTTCCCCAGCAATGGGGATGACATTGATGAAGCCAATTTTTATTCCAAAATGAATAACCCGCTTTCAAAAAAAATCTTTAAGTACCAATTTTTAGCTTCAAAGTATAGCTACTTGTTCCTGGCTACTAAGGTTACCCAAGAGCAACTGGTGTATCGCTTCCGGGAGACTTTTCTCCAACCAATTGACACTGTTTATACTACTTACCATTGCATCATAGATATTCAAAAAGATTTTAAGTGTCCAAATACCAGTATATTTGGATATTTAAAAAGCTATCTATCCGATTTCAAAAGAGCACCGAAATCCCCAAAAAATCAACCGCCAATCTTTGGTCCAGATGAATGCCAAAAGGAAAATGATGAGCATCCTATCCCGGAATCGGTTTATGTATCAACAAAAAAAATCATTTCTTTAGCAAATAAAAATAATATCAAAATAGTTCTATTTTTAGCACCCATAGATATAGAAACTGCGTACTGTTCACAAAAAGGTAAAAGTCATAAACTTTATAATTACAGTATGACACTTAAAAAATTTCTAATAAAAGAAAAAATTGATTTTATTGATTTAAACGAGTATACATCGTTAATGAAAGATGAACAGGGAAGAATAAACGCTAGACCATACTATATTATTGGAGATGGTCATTATACAGAGTTGGGAAATAAGTGGGTTTTAGAAATTATAAAAAAGAAAACTATGGAAATTCTACATTAAATGCTATTTAACTCACTACAATTTTTTATATTTATCTTTATTTTAATCCCAATTTTTTTTCAAATTTCATCGAAAAATCAGAAGCGGTTATTATTTTATTTTTCCCTATACTTTTATTCCTGCTTGAAAATTGTGTTTGTTCCCCTTTTGTTTTTTTCATTTTTAATAACACATTACACATCTCTTGGTATCTATTCATTCCCAAATAAAATATATAAAAAATTATTTTTATATATAAATCTATTTATCAATTTAGGTCTTTTAGTTCTATTTAAATATGCTGATTTTTTAAGAAATATAGAATCTGATTTTTTAAATCTAATTGGATTATCAAACGAATTGCATCCAGAATCCCTTGGTTTTATTTTGCCCCTTGGTATTTCTTTTTACACATTCCAGGCAATTGCTTACACTGTAGATGTTTATAGACAAAAGCTAATACCGGAAAAAAAGTTTTTTGACTTTTCTTTATTTTTATTATTTTTTCCTCAGCTTGTTGCGGGTCCAATCATGAGGGCATCTGAATTAATCCATCAATTCAATGAAAAAAAATATTGGAATACCGATAGAGTTCTTATTGGTCTGGGAATTATTACACTTGGATATTTCAAAAAAACAATCATTGCAGATCCTATTGCTAATTTAATACAGCCTATATACTCAAATCCATTACAATATAATTGGATTTCAAATTTAACTGCTCTCTTTTTGTTCACTATACAAATTTATTGTGATTTTTCAGGATATTCAGATATTGCAATTGGAACAGGGAAAATTTTAGGATTTGAAATTCCCAAAAATTTTGAGCGTCCTTTTCTAGCTACTTCTGTTACTATGACTTGGAGAAGATGGCATATCTCTTTATCAAGTTGGTTGAAAGATTATGTTTATATAAGTCTTGGGGGAAATAGAGTTTCTCCTCTGAGAAATATGTTCAATTTATTTTTAACAACAGTGATTGGTGGTTTTTGGCATGGTGCTAATTGGACTTTTATAATTTGGGGGTCTATCAATGGTTTTTTAAATGTAGTTGAGAAATATTTTATGGATAAAAATTGGGATCGTTTTTTTGACCCCATCCCTAAACCAATGAAAATACTCTATAGTTTTTTGGTATTTATGACAGGTGCACATTTTTTTAGATCTGACTCTGTGCATTCCACATTTGTTTCTTATAAACAGATCTTTTCATTTGCGGACGGTATGGATGGTGAAATGTTCTCTCTAAAGATATTTGTTCCAGTACTTATTTTAATTGGTTATGAGATATTAGAGGAGATTAAAATTTTACCGAATATAAAGGATTCAAATATTTTTAAATATCTTAAGCTTCCCCTATATGCAGGAGTATTGATTTTGTGTTTTATGATATATACAGTGGTATCATCTCCTCAATTTTACTACTTTCAATTTTAAACAAATATGAAATCATTCTATCATCCTGAATTAGGAGAACTTGAGCTTAATCGAAAAAAAGGGCGTAAAAATATTTCACTGCAATACAAATATGCAGAGGGAAAATTCAGAGTTTCATTCCCATACAATTGTCCCGTAAATGTAGCAATAAAATTTGCAAATGACAAACTAGAATGGATGAAAAAAACAAAGTCAAAATCATCTGGAAAAATAGTCGCAAGAAATCTAGGGAAAGTAGACAGGAAAATAGCACTAGAGACTTTTACAAATCTTGCCAAGGAAATTTGCGGTACTACAGGAATGAACTACAAAGAAATCAAAATAAGAAAAATGAAATCTCTCTGGGGTAGTTGTTCACATGATAACAGAATTTGTTTAAATGAATATTTAGCTAACCTACCTTTAAAATTTCAATACTATGTGGTACTACATGAACTTTGTCATACAATAGTTAAAAATCACTCAAAAAAATTTTGGGATCTAGTTTCATATTACTGGAAAGACTCGTTACTCTTGGATAAAGAGCTAAAAAAATATGTACCCTGAGAACATTTAGGAGTTTTCTATAAACCGCTTTATTTGGTCTCGAATTTTTGCTGCAGCTTCATAATCTTCTGACTTTATGGCAACAGATAAGGAGTCCTCTAAAACTTCTAAAGGTGTTCTTGGTGAAGTAGAAGGCAATGCGGTTTCATCAGAGGAGCCTTCTGATGGAATTTCGCCATCCTTCATGAATACGCCCGCTTCTTCTAAAATATTCCTTGTAATGAAGATTGGTGCATCTGCCCTAAGAGCAAGGGCAATAGAATCAGAGGGTCTTGCATCAATGAGTAATATTTCTTCATCTTTTCGAATTGTTATCTTTGCAAAAAAGGTATTGTCTATAATTTCATCTATAGTGACTTTGATGATCTTTCCACCCAATGCAGGCACAATTAACATCATCAGATCATGTGTCATAGGTCTGGGTGGAGAAACACCATCTAATATACTCGTGATTGCATGTGTTTCAAGTGGACCGATAAAAATAGGAACTACTTTTGAATCCGGAATTTCTTTTGGTTTTAAAAATACTGCAAAACCTACATTTGTGAGTGTGATGTCGGAAATCTTTACTTCAATTAGTTCCATAGATACATTATTAAAGAATATATTTTTTTTAAAAGCTAAATTATATTGGTCGCATTACGATTTTTCCATTGGCTTATGCTAACCGAAGCATTTTTCATCACTCTACATCTTACACTATTTTCTCAGCTAGTCTATGATTTATTTTCACCAAAAGGAACTACTCTAGAAGAGAAATATAGAAACCTTTCCGTGTTTTTTCTCTTCAATAGTTTCCTTTATACCTCTTTTTATTTTCATTCTATGATCGATTTTTATTTTTTTACTTTGAAAAAAAGTTTTTTTGATACCAATTATTTAGGATTTATTTTACTCATAGCCATCCTACTCTCTTATACTTCTAAAGATAGAAGAGGGAGTTTGCATTTTTTATGTAGTCTATTCCTTTCACCCTTTTTGTTTTTTTTATTTTTTGGCCAGGAAAAGTACTCTTTGTTTTCCTTTTCATTTTATGGATTGCAACTTTTAAAAAGCCAAAATCCACTTCTGACAATTATTTTTTCCCTTCTACTTTTACTGAGAGATCTGAAAATAAGATGGTTTCTCTGTATTCTTATTGTTTCCATCATTGGATCATATGTAAATAATCGAAAAGCTGTACTACAAAGAATAAGTCCTCCCTCTATATATTCCAGATATATACCTTCTGAGTTTTTTTTCACCGACGATTATCTTTTAATTGAGGAAGAGGAAGGAGTTTACTCACACACACGAGAAGAGGAAATCGAAGAACCTATCTATAGATTTACAATGAAACCATTGAGATATCTAACAAAAAGGGAGAGACAGGATATCCAAAGAATTATATCAAATATGGAATTTCCAATTGTATTAAAAGACGAATCTACAATTTATATTTATGAACTCTACAAAAGTTATAGGGGATCAATTTTTAAAGTTATTTACAATACAAAGAATGGAGATGTTAAAATTGAAGGATCATTGTTTTAAATGGGCCCAGAAGGACTCGAACCTTCGACCCGCAGATTATGAGTCTGCCGCTCTAACCAACTGAGCTATAGGCCCCTACAACAGTGTCCATAATTTCAATGGGAACGGAAGGGGCAAGAATTTTTTAGGTTTATTCTCCCCTGCGTCTCAAGTAAGTTGGAATGTCATAATCCTCATTATAATTGTATCCACTCGATTGAGGTTTAGGAGGTTTCATTCCTCTTCCGGGATCAGATGGAGGAGATTCATTTTCAATGATATTGACAATCTTTGTAGCAGGCTTAACGTCACTTTCTTTTGTATCCCGCGAGGTTTCTCTTCGAAAAGTAGTGGGCATTATATGTGAAATTTTTTTAAATCCAGTTGCAATTACTGTCACACGAATTCTATCCTGTAGGCTTTCATCTTCATTCAAACCAATGATTATATTTGCATTGCTGTCCACTTGGGATGTGATGATTTGAGAAACCTCATTCCAATCATTGATGGAAAGATCTTTTCCACCCGAGACATTTATCAGAAGTGAGGAAGCACCTTCTATTGAGCTTTCTTCCAGAAGGACATTGTTGATAGCATGGTCAACTGCATCTGTTACACGGTTGTCACCAGTTCCTTCCCCCACACCCATGATAGCATCACCAGTGTCTTTCATGATTGCTTTTACATCAGCAAAATCTACATTGATGATCCCTGCATAATTGATAATATCACTAATTCCTTTTACCGCATTCAATAAAACATCATCTACTACTTTAAATGCAAATTGCACAGGTGCTTTTTTATCTACCACTTTCAGTAGAGAATCATTTTTAATCGTGATCAATGTATCTACGTGCTGCCTTAGGTTGTTTAGCCCTTCTCTCGCTATATCCCCTCTTCGCTTTCCTTCTGTTGAAAAAGGAACTGTAACAACCCCTACTACCAAACACTTTAATTCTTTTGCAATTTCAGCAACGATGGGAGCAGCACCTGTACCAGTTCCTCCCCCCATGCCTGCAGTGATAAAAACCATGTCAGCACCCTTGAGGGCATTCATAATTTTATCTTTATCTTCCACCGCAGCCCTAGATCCAACTTCTGGATCTCCTCCTGCACCCATACCTCTTGTAACTTTTCCACCAATTTGGACTCGGTTATCAACTAAGGATCTGTTTAACGCTTGCTCATCAGTATTCAAAATGATGAACTGGACACCCTTCAAATTTGAATTCACCATTCGGGTGACAGCATTCATACCACCACCACCTACCCCGACTACCTTGATGACTACGGGACTTGTCTTTTGTTCATCTACTAACAGCATATCCTCTCTCCGTTATAAGTTATTCTCCATCCAACGCCAAATCTTTCTAGCGATTCCTTTTTTTTCATCAGAATTCACGATCCATTTGGTCTGAGGATTGTTTACTTCATACTCAGTGCTTCTGGCTAAATACTTTATCAAACCAACAGCAGTTGAAAACTCTGGTGTTGAGACATGTTCATAAAGCCCTGTCAATCCTGCAGGCTTAGCCCTACTCACAGACAATCCTAAAATTTCTTCGGCTAATATTTCAATTCCCCCGATTAAACTCGAACCACCTGTTAAAATTACTCCACCTGCTAAAAAGGTTTTTTTTCCTGATTTCTCAAGTTCATAGTTGATATGTTCCAAAATCTCATGAACTCTAGGCTCAATGATAGCAACCAATGTTTCTCTATGTATCACTCTTGAAGGTCTATTGTTTACAGCTGGAATTTCTATTTTTTCTGTGGGATCAATTCCAACTCTTTGAACACTTCCATATTTTCGCTTTATAGATTCAGCAATCTCTACAGAGGTTTTCAATCCAATAGATAAGTCGTTTGTAATATTATTTCCACCAAAAGGTATTACCGAAGAATAAGCAACACCACCTTCAATAAAAATTACTATATCTGTGATACCTGCACCTATATCTACTACAACTGTTCCAAGCTCTTTTTCACTTGAAGTTAAAACAGCCTCAGATGAAGCAAAACTAGAAAGCACTTTGTCAACTTGATTAACTCCAGCATTTGCAATACATTTATCTAAATTATGAATAGAAGTAATCCCACAAGAAACAATATGAGCCTCTCCCTCTAAACGAACACCTGTCATTCCGAGGGGTTCTTTTATATTTGGCTGATCGTCTACTGCAAATTCTTTAGATAGCACATGTATAATTTCTTGGTCAGAAGGAACAACTGTGGTACTTAAGATTGCATCAACTACTCTTTGGATATCCTCTTCTGTTACAATTCTCTCCCGATTTGTAATAGCGACCACATTTTTATGGTTTCCTGCTTTTATGGTTTTTCCAGAAATATTTACTATAACATCTGAGATACTTATTCCTGCCATCAACTCTGCTTGGGATATTGCTTCACGAATAGAACGAACTGTGGTCTCTATATTAATGATAGCTCCATTTTTAATGCCTGAAGATACACTAGTTCCCTTACCAATAATTTCGAGAACATTCTCTTTAATGGGTCGACCAACTACAACTTTGATTTGAGAAGATCCTAAATCTAGAGCTACTATACTATTTAATTCATCTTGCATATAATTTCACTGAAAGACAGCATCATCTCCTCTAAGGTCTAATGATTTAACTTTTATATTTTTATTTTCAAAATATGCCAATGCTGCATACAATTTTCTTACCTGTTGGTCTTCCAGAGAAATTCCTGCATTGGCACGAATGTGAGTTGGATAGTGAATATATGCCATAACGCTTCCGTCCGTTCTCAATTCAATTTCAGAAATACGCTTTTTCAGTGTAGGATGACTTTTTAGAGCTCTGTTCACAGAGGATGCAAATTCTTTGATGATTGCCCCTGAGAATTGTCCATCCTGGGGTGCAAATTCCCCTGCTAGTATACAGAGACCTTCCTCTCGAACATCATCTATACTCAACACTCGAAATTCTGAATCAACTTCGTAAAGTGTATCCCCACTGTTGATGACAAATGTTGCCAATCTTTCTTCTAAACTAATTTCAATTATGTTTTTAGGCTTTTTTTCTACTGTCACTGATCGTATCCGAGGATGTTCTAAAAGTCTATGTTCTAGATCAGAGTTATGGAGATTGCTAAGGATTTTATTATTTTTAAGATTTGCAAAGGAATATATATCTTCTTTTTTTAACCGGTTCAAACCTATGATAGAAATTTTGGGAGGTGATTTATCAAAGAATTCTGGAATAGCAATTTCATTGATAAAAAAAATAATTCCTGGAATTAAAAAGATAAAATAGATATATTTAACTTTATTTTGAAAGATTCCATCTAAAATTGATGATTCCATTTTTTCCATTCTTACCTACGAGGGTATTTTTTAATTTCTAATTGGTAAATAAAAATATAAAAGAAAATTAAGCAGATCTATAAAAAGTCCAGGTTTACTCTATGAAAAAAAGTAAATTTTTTATACCACACCTTATTGAGTCAAAAAATTCCCTTCAAATTATCAATCATTAGCTCTGTTATTTCTGGAATCCACCAATCAGACATAATCCCAATTCCCTTCTATATATTTCTACTAAATAACCCCTTTAGAATGCAAGTACTATATGATAAGAAGTTTCATTTTGTTTGAAACTGTGATGATTTAATAAAATCCAAAAATAAATAATTTATTTTTACCTTCTGCTTTAGCTTTTTTCAACGCTGATTGTGCTTCATTTAGATATTCTTCGGTTGATTTTATGGGATTTACAATTCTTGTTAGTCCAATGCTCACAGTGATTTGAACCCCGGGATCGTTATTGAGTAGCCCGGTTTTTCGGGATAGCTTAGCCCTAAAATTATCAATGAGATTAATTATTTCAGAAAGGCTACTATCAGGAAAAATACAAGAAAAATCATCCTCATCTGTTCGGGCAATGATATCTTTCATTCGAATTGAGTTTCGAAGATCCGATCCAATTTTTTTTAAAATTTGATCCCCAGCTTCTCTTCCGTTCTTTTTATTAATCCCGCTTAGATCATCAACATCTATGATTCCATAAATTGATTCTTTTATATTCTGGTGTTGACTCAAGGTGCCACTCAAACGACTGAGAAGGTACTTTTCATTTGGAAGTTGTGTGAGAGAATCCATATAACCCATTTTTTCCATATCATAGAGAAGTCGATTGTACTCCATAGACATGTATTCTCTCTCTCGCAAATCCCGTAGAATCCCTGCAAACTTCCTACCTTCATTTGAAGAGTTGCTCACTTCAAATGCGAGTAGTTCGACGGGAATCAATTCACCTTGCTTATGGAGAATTTCTAATTTTCTGATTTTTCCCAAAACAGTGGATGATGTATCATTTCTATTTATATACTTTTGTATTAGTTCTGCGTGAACGTTAGCAATTTCAGGGGGGAGGACAATACCAAAGTCTTTTCCCAAGAGTTCCTCCTGGGTGAAGCCGCTCAAGGCAAGAAAAGCAGCATTGACATACTCTATCACATTTTGATCATTTAATAAACAAATAGAATCTAGTGCATTCTCAACGATACTTTTAAACATTGTTTTATGTTAGTTTGAAATGGGGAGAGCGACGGGGATCGAACCCGCGACAACCAGAACCACAATCTGGGGCTCTACCAACTGAGCTACACTCTCCATATTTATTTTTTGACCCGAGAGGGATTCGAACCCCCGACCAACTGCTTAGAAGGCAGTTGCTCTATCCAGCTGAGCTACCGGGTCCATTCGGGATGACTGGATTTGAACCAGCGACCCTCTGCTCCCAAGGCAGATGCGCTACCCCTGCGCTACATCCCGTGGGTTAAATGCCAAAGTAAAATAAAGTCGTTTTTAGTCAAGATTTCTTGGATGAATAAAGCCAATCCATCTTAAAAGCAGAAATGATTTCTTTGGATGAGACACAAATTTTTGCCGATGCATCTAGAAAACTCAATCCTCTATATGTCTCTAAAAATTCCCGGGAAGGATCATGAGCAAAGGTAACAACCATAGCCGTAGATACTCTCCCCTGGTTCACCATCTGCCCCACAGCCTCTTCAAGAGACTTTAAAGAGATACAGGTATCTTTGATTATTAATTGGGAGTCTTTTTCTATAAAATCAAGATCTCCATTTCTTGCTGAAATATTATGCATGTGTTCAGTGATTCGGAGAGATGGGGAGGAACGAAAGACTTTTCCCACTTTTTCAATCATAGTTATCGAATCCTTAAGATCTTTCATTTCAGAGGTTCCTTTAAATATGATTTCTAAAATGTAAATCTCTCGATCTACAAACTGTTTGATTGCACCATAAAAGAATTTTATCTCCCTTCTGGCATAGGGATGAAATTCTATTTTGGGAAAATGGGAATAGAATGATTCCTGTTCATCAAGTATACGATTGATTGGGCTATTTTTAATAATTTCAGCTTTTTTCTTTTGGGTCTCATAGAGCAGTTTCATTTTTTCAAGAAATTCAATTTCATTGAGTAAAAATTTCTTAAGATCCCCTTTCTCTTTTAAAATTTGAGTATAACGAATCTCAAATTCCAATATTTTGAAACCTGAAGGATGAAGAAGTGAGTATTGTGTATATTCCTCTCGAATCTTTGTTACAATTTTTTCAATTTCCTCCCTGCTAAATTCTTGCTTAGGATTTGAGGATTCTGTCGTCGATTTGTTTACGAATTTCTTCCAGTTCATCGAATATAATAAGGCAGAGAGATTTAGAGTCTTCAAATAATAACTCCTGTTTAGGTGTGATGCCATTTAACACCTTTTTATCTGAAAGTTCACTTAGGTAAGTAAATAATCCAGTTGCAATTTTTTTAATTGTCTGTATTACATCTTCGACCTTTTTATCCATTTCCCAAGAAAAAATATGTTCCATTTTTTCCCTATCTGATAAAATTCCTGCGAGTAGTTTATTTTTTTCTAATGTGTATTGGATTGTATAATTTTCTAGACTTTTAGGTTTAAGTGTAATTTCTTTATAAATATCATCTAATTCTGTGAATTCTTGGGCTAATTCTGTTTGTAAAAACCGTTGAAAACCCATCAATTGCCCATGTTGTTGCTTCGAGTTTGTGTAGAGGTCTAAAATTCTTGAATTACCTATATTATCCACAATAGCTTTTATTCTATCGTTGTTTTTATTTAATTTTCTACTAACCTCTTTAAAAAAATCTATCACTGGAATTGAATTACTTGTGGAAGTGTTCAATAGAAGCTCGGATTTTTGAGATCTGGGATCATTGAAAGATTGTATATCCATATCAAAATCATCAAAAGATAAAGAATCAATTGTTTCCATGTTAGAATAAACTACTCTATATATTTAGAATAGCAAGAATAAAATTAAGAATTGTTTGGGAGAATTTTAAAGTATTCCATAAGATCGGTACTTGGAGGCTTTCCTGTTAGCCTTCTAAGTAGAGAAGCTGCCTGCCCCCTGTGATAAGTAGCATGATTTGCAACATGAAGCAGTACTTCATAGAGGGATGTTTCAAATTCTTTTCCCTTGAAATTCTTATAAATGATATTTTTTTTATAATCTGTATTTGGATCATGTAGGATTGATATGTACTTTTCTTGGATTGGAATCCACCTACTCTTTAGATCTTCCAAATTTAATACTTGGTCAGGCTTTGTAAAACTTGGATTTTGAATAGATTCAATTCTTTGCAACCATATCTCATCTGCAGCAAAAATATGAGCTAATTTATCTTTGAGAGAACCACAACCATCCCCTAAATCTTTTAAAAAATCATCGCTAGAAATGGATTCTGATGATTTAATAAAAATTTCATTAGCCCAGATATTGTACTTCCACATAAGAAAAAGTGGATGATCTATTTTTTCCAAAGGATACATTCTCCAGGACATTCATCCATTTCTTTTTGAACAATTTTAGTTTCCTCATCAGGAATTTCAACATTGTTGATACTTTGACCATTTAAATGGGTTTCAGATGTATCATTATCATCCATTTGGAAGTATTTTGGCAGGTTATCTGCACACTGATTGCAAGAAGTGCAATCATCTTTATTTACATAAGCAACTTTTCCCATTGATTACTCCTAAGGATATTTACCAACAGAATTTTTTAATCTAAAGAGGATGTCAACTTTTAAATATTAGAATCATTTTAAAGAATAAAGAAAGATACTTATAAAAAAAATTAATTATAGGGAACCTCTAAAAACCCTGATTAAGGGTTTTAGAGGATATTCTATTTTTGGGGTTGCACCCCAATCCCCGCTTTTTCTTAGAAAATTTCAACTTTTTTCATTATTAATGACCATATTGATAAAAAAATATTAAAAAAATTTAGGTTAATAGATGTTCCCTATAAGAAGTATTTTTTTAATTAAATTTATAGCCAAACTGAACACCTGCATATCGATGAAAGTCTGGTACATTAGAATTTAAATTGTACTCTAATGTAGTAAGTTCTGCCCAAATTTGGATGTACCATGTTTCACTCTGTACTACATATCCAAAATTTAACTTGCCTTGAACATTTTTTAATGGCACTGCATATCTTTTTTTTCCTTCAAACTCATTGAGATACAATATAGAAGCAATTAATTCTTTTTTTTCTATACTAGAATCAGGTCCGAGTAAATAATTATATGCCATAAATCTAATCAAGGGCGATATTGGCTCTCCATCCTTCCTAAATAGTGACTGATTAACAAAATACTCTAATCCTGCATAATTAGAATTGTTTGTATTTGTATTTATAATATTATAAATAATTAGATTTTTAAGATTATCAGAAGGAATCTCTCCCCCATTAAATATCGCATTATAAGTTAGATAATTAATTCCAAAATCTGCCTTTGGATTAATCAACTCCTGGTATAATAGATATCTCTTATAGTAAGAATTAGAGTTTTGATCACTGACACTTGTATACAAAGGATCACTAAATAATTTATTATAATTAGAAGTTGATAATGCATAGGGTATTTCATTGGGGTCAATATTTGAGGGTAAGGAATGGGAGGATGCTTGAAGGGTTCCATTCCAACTTTGGTAGTTAATTTTTGGCTGAATGTAAAAATAATTTTCTTTTTCTTCAAAATTATAAGTGGGTGTAATACTATTTAAATTTGTTCCCTGAGAAACATCAGTCTTTATATTTCCAATTCTAAATATAGGACCTACTCCAACCGAAGAATCAAACCCACCATATTTAACAGAGGAAACAATCCCAAATTGCTTCAAAAAGAAGTATTGATACTCAGAATTTAATTGAAGCATTTTTTGGTTTGGAATTTGATTGTTCCAACCTTCCGGAAGACTTGAGTTAACTATTTCGTGAATTTTAGACTGAAAAAATTTTCCATTGGAAATTGGACCTATTGCCCCAAATCCTAATTCAATAGACAAAGAACTATTATTCCATAAGTAACTGGAAATTAAACTCAACTGATTATAGGCAGAATAAGGTCTTTCTCCCCGAGATATGTCTGACCTTTGAAGATTAGATGGAGTGAACATTAACTGAGATAAATTTATACCATTGTATTCTTTCTGTTTATTTGAAAAATTATTAGACAGATAAGAAAAACCACTGAGAATCCAGCTTGTGGGAGAATGTATAAATCGATATTCTCCATATTCCATTTTAATACCATTTGTATACTCACGATCTGAATTAAAAAATAAATCATTCTCCCAATTCACTTTGAATAATTTCTGGGGGGTGATATATGAGTTATTATTTTTTTCCAGAGTGCCTGAATTCTCACTGAAAATGGGGACTAAAGCAATAGATAATAAAATAATTATTATTCTCATTCATTATAATTTTATTTATAGCATTCCTGCAAAAAGTCTATTTTTGCAATGTATTATACAAAATCCCTATGCTTTTTTCATCTGGTGACGTAAAAATCTAGTTATTGCAATTATGTCATTTATAATCTATCTTGCAAGATGAATTAAATTTAGCTTATTAGATTAAATATTCGGCTATTAAGTGGGAAAGAAATAAAGAATCTATTTACTTAAAGAAAAGTAGTGCGACCAAAGTGAAGACCAACCTGACCTTTGTTTTACAAACTTTCGTGGTTGTTTGTAACCAAGGTCTCATTTCCTTTAAAAAAGGAGGTGATCCAGCCGCACCTT
>CAMCZP010000053.1 GCA_945887855.1 Leptospira interrogans serovar Manilae
AGGATTCTTGGCTATTTACATGAGGATACCATGCTATACACTCCCAATGATATACGATCAAAAATAAAATTTATCCAAGAAAATAATTTACTAAAATCTAATCCAGACTACCAACTTACACTTCTTTTGTCCCATGCGGGGTATGATAGAGATATGAAATTAATTTCTAATTTAGATTTTCCTCTATTGGTAATTGGTGGGCATGACCAATACCAACCAAAGAATGGCGGAGGCTTTGAACTCTCTGGGGGGATATGGTATTTCCAATCAGGAGCGGATGGAAATCAAATAGGCGAGATAGTACTCCAAGTGGATAGTACATCAAACTTTAAAATACTCTCTCATAAACTACACACTATAGATTATTCAACAACTCCAGATTACACTCCCATTAGAGAAGTAATCATTAACCTAAGAAAAAATAATTAATGGATGCAGAATAATTGTAAATCCCAAAGATGATAAGAAGAAGTATTTAAATGAAGCAGTCTATACTTCACCATCCAAAAAAGAGGGGGTATTACTCTTATGATCTTATCCGGTAAATGGATTTTTATTCTTTCCTGTTTTCTCTTCACTTCAGGTATATTTTCTCAAACTAAAATTAATATCTCATTTGGGAGCTGTTTATCTACAAAGAATGATTTGGGAATTTTAAAATCTATCTCTACGTATTCGCCTGATTACTTCATCTTTTTGGGAGATAATATATACAAAGATAGTATAATTATTGAAGATAAAATCATAGAATATAACAAACTAGGAGAAAACGTAGATTACCAAACAATTCGAAAAAAATCTCAGATTTTTGCTACTTGGGATGACCATGATTTTGGGATCAATGACTCAGGAGAAGAATATCCCACCAAGAAAGAAAGCCAAAGAGAATTTTTAAAGTTTTTTTATCCTAAAGAAGTCGAAGAGAAAATGAAAAAAGATGGGATATATTCTTCAGAATGGATAACTTTTAATAAGCTAAAAATTCATATAATTCTACTGGATACAAGGTATTTTAGAACAAAATTAAAGAAAAAATTTATTTTTTTTGGTGGCTATGTACCTAATTTTGATGACATGGCTACCATCTTAGGTGATACGCAATGGCAATGGTTGGAATCGGAACTTAGTAAAGAATCAGATATAAAAGTAATAGTGAGTTCTATCCAATTTTACAATGAAGATCATCCATTTGAAAAATGGGGAAATTTTCCTTTAGAAAGAAAGAAATTACTTTCACTTCTAGATAACACTCCATCAAAACAAATTTTATTTTTATCGGGTGACAGACATGTTTCAGAAAGCTTTGTATTCCAAAGCCCCTCTTCCCGTCAAATGTACGAAATTACTTCTAGTCCTCTCAATAAGGTACTTCCGATAAAATTGCACTTCCCCTCAAGAATAGACAGATTAGGGGATGTGCTTATGGATTCTTCTTTTGGAAATATAACTGTATCGGAAGAAAAGAATCTCTATACTTTCCAATTCCAATACATTCTAAAAAATCTGGATAAAATTATAATTCCTTTTACTTTTTCAATACAAAAGTGATACAATTATTCTTATGTATTACCCAGATTTCTAATCAGAAATCTGGGTAAATGCATTTTCGCATAGTATCCAAACCGCTCCCGCGGGGCTTTTTGCAATTTTATTTGCAACAATCCTAGGCTTTTTTCCGCCTGTCGGGGAAAAAGATAGTTATTGCATTTGCGTAATTAATATGTATAGCAGGGAAGAAAATATTTATTTAAACCAGAAGTTTGACCACGATTGATGAATTTTCGTTCGACTTATTTTTTTTTAAGTTATCCTTTTTTTGCCCAGGCGGAACACCAACCTTCTCCATTCACAACACCTGTGGTTAAAATACTGCATGTCCCCCAACCGTTGTTGAGTTTGGTATATTGGGCACATGTCATACAAATTTGCTTTTTAGTTTTTTTTCTATTGGGATAGAGACTATAATCAGTTTGATTCGCATCGTGGTGAAATCCAAGGGCAGAGGCTGTGGGTTCTGTTTCCAAAACGGGGGTCTTTCCTTCTGGTAAGGGAATAGAACCTTTGCTCTCTTGTGCTTCTACTTCACCAACCTTTTGGATAAGCCCCACCAAAGTGGTGGAGCTTACTAAAACGGCAGCTTTTTGTAAAAAACTACGACGCGAATTTTTCTTCATACTTATCTTTTTACATCAAAACGATCTAGCATCATTACTTTGTCCCATGCGGATACAAAGTCACGAACAAACTTATCTTTTCCATCTTCTGAGGCATACGCTTCTGCTACTGAACGAAGTTCTGAATGGGAGCCAAAGATTAGATCTACAGAGGTAGCAGTCCATTTTTTCTCTCCTGTTTTACGATCAACTCCTTCATAGACACCTTCTTCAGAGGACTTTTGCCACTTTGTGGACATATCCAAAAGGTTTACAAAAAAGTCATTGGTCAGTGTTCCTGGCTTGGATGTCAGCACACCATGTTTGGACTTTCCAGAATTTGCATTTAACGCACGCATTCCACCTACCAATACTGTCATTTCAGGAACAGAGAGTGCTAGGTAGTCTGCTCTCTCTACCAACATTTCGGTGGGAGAATAAACGCTTTCCGAGTTAAAGTAGTTTCTAAATGCGTCTGCCTTGGGTTCTAGAACCGCAAAGGATTTTACATCTGTTTGCTCTTGTGATGCATCCATACGACCCGGTGTAAAGGGAACTTTTACTTTAGAACCAGCTTTTTTTGCTGCTTCTTCTACAGCTGCTGTTCCACCCAACACAATCAAGTCTGCTAGGGATACTTTCATATCTCCAGAATTGAAATCATTTTGGATCTGAGTTAATTTTTTGAGTACTTTTGCTACTTCCTCGGGATTGTTGACTTTCCAATCTTTTTGAGGAAAGAGTCGGAGTCTTGCACCATTGGCACCGCCCCTCATGTCTGTACCACGAAAGGTTGCTGCCGATGCCCAAGCTGTACGAATGAGCTCCGGTCCAGTCAGTCCGGATTTGAGAATTTTTCCTTTGAGGGAATCAATTTCTTTGGCACCGATCAATTTATGATCTACTGCGGGGATGGGATCTTGCCAAATCAATGCTTCTTTGGGAAGTTCTGACCCGATGTATCTCGTAAGGGGTCCCATGTCTCTGTGTGTGAGTTTGAACCATGCTTTAGCAAATGCCAATTCAAATTCTTTTGGGTTTTCTTTGAATCTTTTGGTGACTTTCCCATACTCGGGGTCGAATCTCAAAGCTAAGTCAGTTGTAAACATGATAGGTGCGTGTCGTAGAGATTTATCATGGGCATCGGGAACTAGGGAAGCACCTGCTCCATCTTTTGGAATCCACTGTGTAGCACCTGCGGGACTTTTTGTCTGCACCCATTCAAAGGCATATAAATTTGTTAGGTATTGCATGGTCCATTGGGTAGGAAGGGAAGTCCAAGCACCCTCTAGTCCGCTGGTGATAGTGTCTCCCGCATTTCCTTTGTTGAGTGAGTTTTTCCAGCCCATTCCCTGTTCTTCTACAGGTGCTGCTGCTGGCTCGGCTCCCACATATTTGGATGGGTCTGCTTTTCCGTGTGCTTTTCCAAAGGTGTGACCACCTGCTATCAATGCTACGGTTTCTTCGTCATTCATTGCCATACGTCCAAAGGTTTCGCGGATGTCTTTAGCTGCTGCTAAAGGATCGGGATTCCCGTTAGGACCTTGGGGGTTTACGTAGATGAGTCCCATCTGCACGGCTGCCAAAGGACTTTTGAGCTCTCGGTTTCCCTTGTATCTTTCATCGTCTAAGTATTTTTTTTCTGGTCCCCAATAGACTAGATCAGCTTCCCAGTCATCGGCACGTCCACCTGCAAATCCGTAGGTCTTGAAACCCATTGACTCCATGGCCACGTTTCCGGTGAGAACCATTAGATCCGCCCAAGATACTCTCTTTCCATATTTTTGTTTTATAGGCCAGAGCAAGCGTCTAGCTTTGTCTAAATTTGTATTGTCAGGCCAGCTATTGAGTGGCTCAAATCTTTGTTGTCCACCACCTGCACCACCACGACCATCGGAGATTCTGTAGGTTCCTGCACTGTGCCAAGACATACGAACAAAGAAAGGTCCATAGGTGCCATAGTCAGCAGGCCACCAGTCCTGAGATGTTTTCATGATTGTTACAATTTCTTGTTTGAGTTTTTTAATGTCTACTTGTTTGAACTCTTTAGCGTAGTCAAACTGCCTTCCGTAAGGATTGGAATCTGGTGAATGCTGGCGGAGTGGAGTGAGATCCAATCGTTCAGGCCACCAAAACTGGTTGGACATGTTTTGTCGGTCGGTTGGTTTATTGGATGTTTCTGTTGTATCTATTGCCGAAACAAACTGAGTGATTACAAATGATAGAGCAATTATCATTTTAATATTTCTTGCTTTCATAGTGCCCCCTATTATTAGAATGCTTCTAAGGTTCTATCCTGCAAGGACACTCATTGCAAGGACTTTTTTAATTTTTTTATATATCTTTTGTAAATAGCCCTATATCTTTTCTAAATAGTCATTAAAAGATTCAGGAATTGTTTAGGGGCTCTAATTGAATGAATACTTCTGATCCGTTGATATTATTTTTGATCTGGGTTTCTAGTTCCAATGTAATTGTATGACACCTTGCTATGCTCCAATCATCCGGGACGAGTAGATGAAATGTAATAAATATTTTACTTGCAGATTGCCTTGTATACAAGGAGTGAAATTGTATTGGTTCTAAACAAATAGAATTGATAATTTTTTTTATCTTATCCTCATCTTGCTCAGAAACTGCGGTATCCATAAACCCTGAAATAGAATCCGTGATCAATTTTACACCTGTATATATTATATTCAATGCCACAAGTAATCCAATCAGAGGGTCTAAGATATAAAATTTTGTAAAATGTACTACAATTAAACCGACCAACACCCCGGCAGTAGTCCAAACATCTGTTAGTAGATGCTTTCCATCAGCCTCTAAAACTATAGAGTTCAATTGTTTGCCCATTTTAATTAGTAGTACACCTACTGCTAAATTTATGATGGAGGCAATGATTGAAATAATAAGCCCAATTCCAATCTGTTCTATTTTATTGGGATAGAGAATTTTTTTATAGGCTGTATAACCAATAGCAAGAGAAGCAAACAAAATCAAAAATCCTTCTATAAAGCTAGAAAAGTACTCTGCTTTAGTATGTCCAAATGGATGTTCTTTGTCCGGAGGGGTGAATGCGATCTTCATGATATAAAGAGCCATCAGTGCTGCTGCCAGATTGACAAATGATTCCATTGCATCTGAAAACAAGCCAACAGAGTCTGTAATATAAGCTGCAGAACTCTTCAATACAATGGTAAGAATAGATGCGAGAATAGAAAGGTAAATGTATTTGAATGGAGGTGTATTATTAGTTTCTTTCATTGCCCATTTTTTTATATTCCTAAAATTTTATTTAAATCTTATGCATTAAAAATCCATTATAAATAAAAAATGATTGTCGTCTATCTATCCATTTACAATTTACTAAAGAACAAATATGCAAGTGAAAAAAAAAGGATTTAACCAAATCCTCAACCAAACCTATCTTTTTTTGAGGTTAAAATAATTTGTTTCCCATCAATATCGACTGGTGGATTTTTCATATTCGTGGATACGAAGGTCATTGGAGTGTGGGCACCCTTGCCTTAGGCTATTATCTCCAAAGAAAACGATCTCTCGCCGCCGGTTTTTCTTTGGAATGGTTTCAATCAGCATGGATAGTTTCTATCCTCTCGGGAATGGTATTTTCCAGGCTCTTTCATTTTATATTTTGGGATACTGAAAATTTTCTTGCTAATCCTATCATCATACTCAATTCCTTTGGAGGATTTGCCATTTTGGGCGGAACGGTAGGAACCGCAGTGGGAGCATGGTTTTATTGTAAACTTACCAAAGTAAATTTTCTGGAATGGTGTGATACGCTAATGCTCCCCTTGACTTTTTGCCTTGCTATCAGCAGAATTTCCTGTTTTCTAAATGGGGATGGATATGGCATTCCCACATCTTCTGTATTTGGTGTGGTGTTTTCTGAAAATAGTGATACATGGATGGCTAAGTGGAATCAACTCCACCAATTGTATGCCTATTCTGAAAATCCTTTGGCTGTGATTTCACAAATGTTTAGAGAATATGTAAATCTATCCGAGATACCCCTACCACCTTCCCTCCATCACCTCCAGAAGGAAGGTATAGAAAATATTGCCCAATTGAATCGATTTTATCCACCCGTTGCAGGTACAAATTACAAAGCCACCCTAGAAAAAATAGGGCTCTTTCCCTTCCCTGTGATATATCCCAAAGTTCATCCCACCCAGCTCTATGAAATGGTAGTACTTCTCTTTGCTACTATGTATCTCAGAATAATTGAAAAGAAGGATTGGGCTAAAAAGAATTTATTTTTTATTTTTTGGATATTGTATGCAATGAGTAGATTCTCAATTGAATTTTTAAGAGGAGATAAAAATTTTGCTTTCTCCACATTTACCTATGCGCAGGTGATTTGTTTGCTTATTATCATAGCATCCACTCTATTAGCTCTCCTTTTGAATAGGAAATTTATTTTTAAGTCTAGCATTTGAATACTTTTCATTTTGAGTAGTATGAACTAATCACTATTCACACCTCGTGTAAAATATGAGGTAAGTAACAGAGAGCCTGTAGGCAACTTGAAGACTAATCATTCCCAATCCCCTACTTTTCTACTCAATCTCAAAGAGTGTTTGATTATCTAAAGCACTATCCCAAAGAGAACAATCACTCTTCGTACTTTTTGGGATTCCCTTTTCAAAGAATCTGCATTCTGCTTCACCTGTGATACCATATGTAAACTGCCAGGAGTCTAGTAATTTCTTCCCTTTGCTTTCAAAGTATTCTTCTTTTGACGCTATACTCCCTGAAAATTGATTAAATAAATATTCTATATTTTTATTTTCTTTAAAATATGTAACAAAAATTCTCTGGAGTGTGGGTTTAGTGATACGATTATTTTGGACCCATTTCCAATTGAGTAAAATGGAATGGTTTTCAGAAACCCTTTTTTCAATCAGGGTGGGATATCCCAAATACCAATAGGATCTAAAAAGAACCACTTTTTTAGAATCATTCTTTTCAAAGGAAATAATTTGTTTAGATTGATTCCAAATACAAGTAGCTCCCTCTTCTGTATAAATGTACTGGGGATATCCCATAAACTCTTTTTGGATCGCGGCATTTATATTGCATTTCTTCGTTATAGCAAAGAAGAGCCCAGAAACTTTCTCTGGATTGGGTTCTGAAAGAAGCCCTAGTTTAGTAGTAAAAATGTAAATTTCATTCGAAATAGTAGTTAGATGCTGTTTTGGATTTAGATTTTCTTGAAGTGAAACCTTCCTTTGGTTACATGTTGTAACAAATAAGGTGAGTAAAATAATTATTTTTCTCATAAATAATATATTTATTGTGCTTGCATTTCTTTCTACAATAAATATAATTATGTTTGTGATTTATAGTCACCAAATTATTTTAAGAGGATATCTGATGAAAAAAA
Source organism: Leptospira interrogans serovar Manilae (assembly GCA_945887855.1). GTDB lineage: Bacteria > Spirochaetota > Leptospiria > Leptospirales > Leptospiraceae > JACKPB01. Next base: position 7,564 of record CAMCZP010000053.1, read on the forward strand.
TTATTTTATTGAGCATGGTAGCATCCGTAGCTTTAGCGATTGCTTGTTCTGGTGGAGCTGGTTACAGTGCACCTGCAGGATCAATCATCCAAAACACAACTTTGAATAAAGAAGTTTCTACTGCAACTCCCGTTGGTGCAAAATCTGGAGAAGCATGTGTAAGTGGTATTTTAGGAATTATCTCCACAGGAGATGCATCCATTAAAGCTGCTGCTGCTGCTGGTGGAATTACAAAAGTAAATGCTGTAGACTACAAAAATGACAATCTACTTGGTTCTGTGCTATCTAAAACTTGTACAATAGCAAGAGGAGATTGATCCTTCCTAAACAATCCATGGACATTTTCAATGTAATGTCCAATTGAATTGTTTTGATCATTATTAGGAATTATACGTGCAAAAATCTTAGTGCGTATAATTTCTTGTTTTCAAAATGTCACGTAATTATTTTAGAATTGTAATAGTATTTTGCAGTGTTTTTTTTAACAGTGCAACCTTCTCCCAATCAGAATTAGATTGGAAACTCCAAACAGAAAAAAGATTCTTCCAAATCTTAGAAGCACCCTCCTCCGCCCAAATAGATTCTATGAAAGTAGAACTCTGGACTGTCCAGCCTGGAGTCACACTTACCACAGCCTTCGGACACTCCGCTATCAGGATTTATTTTAACAAAGAATATGATGAAAATGATTACTATTTAGAATTTGGGATGTATGATCCTACTGTAGAGTTTATCATAAGTGTTTTGAAAGGGAATGCAATCTATAAGGTAAATGTAATACCATCAGAAGTAGCATACAACTCATGGGATTCCTCCGGACGGGGAGTACATTCCATAGTTTTCAATTTAGATACCACCCAAAAAGAAAAATTATTAAAAGAAATTTTAGGCGTATACCAAAAAAATAAGGATGGGTACCTATACCATAATTTTACAAACAATTGTGTTACATTTATTAGAGATATACTCTCAGATAGTATAAATCAAAAATTAGGATATAAGTACAGAGAAGAAAAAAGAGATACTTGGAGAGAACGAGTGGTCCCGTACTCCTCCTCTATTGTTTGGCTTAATTTCAGTGAGGTACTTCTCTTTGATAGAGATACAGATATCCAGAGAGATGAATATGAGCTAACTTTTTTACCAGACGATTTAGAAAAAGCAGTGGAAAACTCAAATCTCTCCATTGAAAAAAAAGAAGTGTTACCCCATAGATGGCCTCCCCAGCCCAACAATGGACGTATTTTGTGGATACTCATTTTTCTTACCATCATAGCTCTTTCCATTCCATTTGAACCAATAAAAAAGGTTGAGTACGTTGCAAATAAACTTTTTTCCATTGTCTCTACCATAGGTGGAAGCTACTCATTGTTGATAGTGAGTACTACATCGTTTGATTTTATGAATAATTCCATTACTTGGCTGGTAGTAAATCCTATTGACATTATTTTTTTTAAAAAGTACGACAAGGTAAAAAATAAAAAAGTTTTCTGGTATTTATTTTTCTTTCGAGTCTTTCTTCTTGTTACTGCCCTTGTATTAGAGTTTACTACTTATCCCCAATCCATAGGAAACCTTTTGTTTTTGAGTATTTATTTTTATACCTGTTTTTTTATAAAATATTATAAAGAAATAAAATTTAAATGATAGAACATAAAAATAGAAAAGTTATAACCAATGCTGTTTTTAAGAATTATATAATTAAATAAGTAGGAAATGTTAGATAAAGGTTTTTACTAAATGAAATTTATTACGTTATACATACTACTCTTGCCAATGTTATTTTGTCATATAGATAGAAAACTAGAGATCAACTCCTCCACCACCCAAACTGTAAAATGTGAAACAAATAAATTCAGAATATCTAACCTCTGCGAAGATGAAGAAGAGTACTTCAACTGGGCTGTCAAAAATGATAGATACAAATCTTTGAAGGACTTAAACCATTCAGAACTTGGAAAACTCACGAAAGAAACTTTAGATGTAGATAAAACATCAGCTCTATTCTATTTAAAGTCTATCCAAGAAAAAGAAACAAATAAATTTTTAGACTATTTGGATAAAAATGAAACAAAGAGCAAATATGATTACAGTAAACAAAATATACTTATGGCTGTAGTTCCGGGCATGTTTTACAAAGACAATCCTGCCGTAGGTGCAGATGGACGTATGTTGAGAAACCTCGCTCTAAGCATGGGACTGAGAGAAGAAATTATACCTATTGCTCAAACAGGCACCATTGAAGAAAATGCAGAATTTATTTGTAATTATCTTAAAAATAAAAAAGATACAGAAAAAATAATTCTCACTTCTGTCAGCAAAGGAAGTAGTGATTTAAAGATTGCCATTAAAAAATGCGGAAATGAGCCCTACTTTCAAAAAGTAATTGGTTGGTACAACATTGGGGGAATCAATAGAGGTTCATTACTAATTGATACAATTGTAAACAACTGGCAATACAGATGGGAAGCAAAATTTTACTTTTGGAGCAAAGGATATAATTTTGATGGATTCTTATCCTTACAAAAAGGGAGAGATCCCAGATTAGAAGAAGATTTAGTCATACCTCCATTCATAACCGTGATAAATGTAATTGCAGTACCTACTTTTCGACAGGTTACACAGAGAGCCCGTCCCTTTTATGAGTATTTAAGCAGATTTGGTCCCAATGATGGTATGACACTTTTAGCAGATAGCTATATGGAGGGCGCAATCAACGTTCCCTCCTGGAGAAATGATCACTACTTCCAATGGCCTATCCCGGAGAATAGAATCAAGGCATATTTTAGTTATTTAATTGAGGGTAAAAAGAAATGAACATTTCCCGAAAAGAGTTTATAAAAAAATCTCTCTTAGTGGGTGGAAGTAGTATCACAGGAGGTTTAGCTGGAGGCTTCACATGGTCTTATTTTGGGAATAGTGTTTATAAAAAAGATTTTCCCGTTCTCCATGAAAACAAAGTTAAATTGCCTAAAAATGGAAAATCTGTTCTTATTTTAGGAGGAGGCTTGGCAGGACTCCAGGCAGGTTGTGAACTGTCTGACAGAGGATTTAAGGTAACTATTTTAGAAAAGACATCCCTACCCGGTGGAAAACTAAAAGCCTGGAAAGATCAATTTTTTGCAAAAAAGTACTTCAAGGATTCTCCTTTTACAAGAGAACACGGTCTACATGGGATCTGGGGATTTTATAAAAATTTGAGAGAATTTTTAGGAAGGCATGAAATTGAAATTAACAAGTTATCTGATAATAATAGTTTTTATTATTTTATTTCTAAACAGGGAGTTCAAAATAAAATCATCACTCCAAGCTGGCCAATCCCTTTTGATAAATTGGAAATGTTTAAAACCAGTTTGTACATTCCTTCCATGGATGATGTAAAAATTCCAGCCTCCAAAGTATTTAATTTCATGATAGCCTCTTTAAAGCTATGGAGTTTTGACTATTTAGACCCCACCCAAAGAAATTATTTAGATAGTATAACTTTTTATGATTGGGCAAAGTTAAACGGGGTAAACGACCAACACATCCATCACTATTTTGATGGACTCTCTGATATGGGTTTTTTCATGTCTACAAAAGAATGTTCTGCACTGGCAATTGCTAACTTCATGAAACTGGGCGCTGTTCCTGTAGATTCCAGAGTAGACTACTACAAATGGCCTCCCGATGAGTCATTTCTATCTAAAATGGTAACACATATCCAGAAAAATGACGGAGAAATTTTTTTCAATTCAGAAGTTACAGATATAAAAATAGTAAATAATCGAATTGTATCTGTGGACACCAATCAAAATTTTCCAAAGGGAAAAGTCAAAAGATGTAGAATTTGTGGGAATATAATGGGAGAAGGTCATATAGGGGAATGTCCATTTTGTGGAGCCCATGAATCTATGGTAGAGATTATCACTAAAGATACATATAAAGAAATGTCATACACTGCGGACCATATCATATGTGCTATGGATATCCCCGGAGCCAGAAAAATTGTCTCCCGTATATCAAGCGAGGATCCATATTTTCAAAAAATTAAAAAATTATCCACAGCCATGATTTACTGTGTAAACTTACTTTACGAAAATACAGAGAGTTGGGAAAAGAGATTTCCAGAAGGAAATTTTTGGAGTACTAATGACTTTATGCCCACAGGGTATAAAATTCTTGGTTTTACAACCAATTGGGCATCTGTGCAAATTCCTGCTCTTAAAAATGTAAAAGCTCATTTAATTGAAGTCCAAGTATCACATATAAAAGAAGTTCAGGGATTGAGCTCAAAAGAAATTGCTGATTTGGTTCATACTGAGCTTAAGCAAATTCTTCCAGACCTGCCCGAATACAGTGAATTTTATATCAACAAATGGGACAACTACACCGCATCACGCCCGGGAGATGAAGGGAATAGACCCACCATTGAATCTCCCATTGAAAATTTATATTTTATAGGAGACTGGGTGTATGTTCCCCATCATTGTGTATTTATGGAAAAGACAAATGTAACCGCAAAAATGGTAACTAACTTGCTCGTGAAAAAAGAAAAACTGGAATCTGCTAAGATCACTATTTTAAAATCTGGCACACCCGACTGGACAATAGATCTTCTTCCGATCTTTCTATCTGTGAAGTCTTAAACTATGAATTTCCTCTTCAAAGATGACCAAACTCTTTTTTCTACTCTGCGGCTTCTTTTTTATATACTCTTTGGTTGTTTTTTTTATTATTTAGAATTCACAAAAAAATTTCAATTGTCGTACAGTAAGTTTAACTCCAAAGGAAAAATATTTCCAAAATTTCCTATGTTTTTTATTTATTTTATACCCCTCCTCTCTTATACCTTATTGTATTCCTTAACTCCCTTTTCTTCCTCGCCCTATCATTTTTATTTATTTGTAGCTATTGTAATACATTTCTCAAAGAGATGCATGGAAGTTTTATTTCTCCATAAATACTCCGGAAATCTTTCATTGATTACATCTATTCTCATCACTCTTGCGTATTCCTCTATTGCAGTTTCTATACATGAATCAGTCAACCTTCTGACATCTGCAGAAATGCTAAAAGAAAACTATTTGCTCACCACTTATTTAGGCTTTGGTTTATTTTTAGTAGGTGAGATTTCTAATTTGTATCACCATATACTCCTCACAAATCTTCGAAGAGAGACTCTGGAATACAAAATACCCTCTGGTGGATTGTTTCCTCTGATAAACTGTCCGCATTACTTGAGTGAAATCATTGCATGGCTAGGAATAGCTATCATGTCGCGATACCAATTGGTCTATGGATTGAGTTTTGTAATGTCAGCCTACTTGGTTGCGAGAAGTATCAACACCACAAACTGGTACCAAGAGAAAATTCCCTCCTTTCCAAAGGAGAGAAAGTCAATTATTCCTTATCTCATTTAGGAAATTTTACCATACAGATAACACTATGCTAAATAGTTAAATATCTAATTAACTTGTAAATCGGAAATAGAAAAAAAAATCCTAAGAAAATATAAATTGACATTCTGGGAATAGTAGAGATGATCTTTTCTATCTATCTCTTACGTTTATAAAACAAAATCCACTCAAATACAAAGAGAATTGAACGCTTTCATAAACTAGTAAGCTAAAAACTATACCAAATTTCAACCTAGGACTCTTTCATGAAAACTCAACAGAAAGAACACATTGCAAATGTCTTAAAATTGGTAGAAACACCCTGCCTTCAAAATACTTTTGGGTACGACGATGTAATACTTTCTTCCTGGCAGAGGTGTGTGAAGGAGCACAGGCTAGATCCCACCCGTCCCCAAGAAGCCCTCATCCTGCCCCAAAATAGATTGAGAGACCACCAGGATGGAATGGAAGAATTTATCCAAATAGCACGACATGGAATGGAGTCTCTGTACAAACAGGTGGCAGGGAGTGGATATTGTGTACTACTAACGGATGCAAAAGGTATCACAGTAGATTTTTTAGGGGACTTGGTGTTTGAACCCAGTCTTAAAAAAGCGGGTTTGTACTTGGGAGCTGATTGGAGTGAGGAATATGCAGGAACCTGTGGAGTAGGAACCTGTATTGCAACGGAAAAGCCCCTGACAGTTCACCTACACGATCATTTTGATGCCACCCATATTCCCCTTACGTGTACTTCAGCCCCCGTATTTGATCCCTTTGGAAATCTGAATGCAGTTTTGGATATTTCGGCTCTCACATCACCCCGTGCCAAGGATAGTCAGCATTTAGCATTACAACTGGTCAAAGTGTATGCCAATCACATTGAAAATGCAATCTTCTTGCATCGATTTCGGAGAGATTGGATATTACGATTGAGTTCTGCACCTCAGTTTTTGGACATGAACCCCGAGTATCTCTTAGCTCTGGACAGTTCGGGAAAAATCATCGGTCACAATCGTAGTCTTCAACTGCTCTTAGAATCGGGTAAACACAGAAAACGAATTTTAGGTCAATCGTTTGAGACTTTTTTTAATGCATCTTTTGATAGAATTGGAAGTTTTGTGAGAACCCGTCCTTCTGAGGAAAGAGCCATCACAACCGTAGAAAATTCCCGTCTACTATTTTTATTAGCTTCACCGCCTCCAACTGTATTACAATCAAAAAGCGTAGTACAATATAAAGAGTCTCCTCTCACCAAACTATCGGGTGGGGATCCTTCTTTGGATAGACAGATTGAGAGGGGAACCAAACTTCTCAATTCTCCAGTAAATATCTTACTCACAGGAGAGACGGGAACAGGAAAGGAATATTTTGCTAGAGCCATGCACGAGAGCAGTGAACGGAGAAGCCATCCCTATATTGCAGTGAACTGTGCCGCTATCCCCGAACCATTGATAGAGAGTGAATTGTTTGGTTACACCCAAGGAAGTTTTTCAGGAGCGAATCAAAAAGGAAAGATAGGGCTCATCCAAGAAGCTGATCGTGGTACACTCTTCTTAGATGAGATTGGAGACATGCCCATTCATCTTCAAGCTAGACTTTTACGTGTGCTAGCCGAAAGAGAAGTACTACCCATAGGAGCTACAAAGCCCATCCCTGTCAATATCCGTGTGATTTCAGCTACCCACTGTGATTTAATTGATCTTGTCAAAAAAGGAAAATTTAGAGATGATTTGTACTACAGAATCAATGGAGCCCAAATTTCACTTCCTGCTCTTCGAGATAGGAAAGACTTAGCATGGATGATTCAAAAAATGCTAGAGGAAGATTCTTTTCTGGGAGCTCATAAGATAGAAATTGCTGACGATGTAAAACATATCTTACTTTCTTACAAATGGCCAGGTAATTTACGTGAGTTAAAAAATGTAGTACATTATTGTAAGACTATCTGCAATGAACCCATTATTACCCTTTCTGATCTACCTGATTCATTTTTAGAAAAAGAGATCTTTCAAAGAGACATTCCATATAAAAGTACTCCCGGAGAAGCCATCCAAATAAAGGAACTTCTAGAAGATTTTGGAGGCAATATCACACAGGTAGCAAAACATTTAAATGTTTCTAGGATGACAATTTACCGAAGAATGAAAAAATGGGGAATGAAAACTTCATCCACTTAAATAAAAACTGTAACTGTAACTAGACACCACCCGTTACAGTTGTAACATCTGTTACAATTTTTTAGCTTTCCTTTTCAAGTAAAATAGTACATTCTCCATTCTAAAAAGAATCTTTTTTTTTAAAATAAATAAAATTTCATTTTTTCTATGTAATATCACCCAGATTCCCAATCAATAATCATAAGAAAAACATCTTTGTTTAGAAATTAAGTAGTCCCCGTGGCCTTTTACTGGGCAAAAGTCTCACTATCATTTCTATACAATAAATGATATTTACCAATGGATCATTGATTTATTTTTATATTCATTATAAATATATGTATTACATTTTTTAAATTCTATTCAGGTTTTTCAAAAATTCTCCTTTTTTCTAGTAAATTATTTTTAAAATTATGGCATACTTTATGCATATAATCCCTTCTTTGGAAGGACTAACCTTCAATGGAGGGAATTGTATGACAACTGCGACGCTGGAAAACCCTGTGTCTAAAAAAGCAACCGATTGGTTGGATAAATTTGGGAAGGCTCTGGAAACTAAAAATATTGATTCTGCTTTAGGTCTTTTGAGTACAGATTGTTACTGGAGAGACCTTGTGAGCTTTACATGGAATATAAAAACCATGGAAGGCAAGGATCAAATCAAAGCCATGCTCTCCGCCACTCTGGACAATGTAAAGCCCAGCCATTGGGTTTTAAAAGAGGAAGCCTCAGAAGCTGATGGAGTAATAGATGCTTGGTTTACCTTTGAGACTGGAGTATCACGAGGTCTCGGTCATTTGCGTTTAAAAGATGGTCTTTGTTGGACACTTCTTACCACCATGGTAGAGCTCAAAGGTCATGAAGAAAAGACTGGGGATAGACGTATTGCGGGAGCGGAACATGGTGCTTTTAAAAATCGAAAAACATATGCGGAAGCCCGTGCAGAAGATAATGCTAACTTAGGTCATACAGTTCAACCACAGGTAGTCATCATAGGTGGGGGACAGGGTGGAATTGCTCTGGGAGCACGTTTTAGACGTTTGGGAGTTTCCACCATCATAATAGAAAAAAATGCACGTCCTGGGGATAGCTGGCGAAATCGTTACAAAAGTCTCTGTCTGCATGATCCCATTTGGTACGACCACCTTCCCTATATCCCTTTTCCGGATGACTGGCCTATATTCTCCCCAAAAGATAAAATAGCCGATTGGTTAGAAGCCTACACAAAAATTATGGAACTAAACTACTGGGGCTCCACTCTCGCAAAAAAATGTAAGTATGACGATTCCAAAGGAACCTGGGAAGTAAAAGTTGAAAAAGAAGGGAAAGAAATTGTACTACGACCCAAAGAACTTGTGATTGCACTTGGGGTTTCTGGATATGCCTTTGTCCCCAAAATAGAGGGAGCCGAAACTTTTCAAGGCGACCAGCACCATTCCAGTAAACACCCGGGTCCCGAGAAGTACGTAGGAAAAAAATGTGTAGTTTTGGGCTCCAATAACTCCGCCCACGATATCTGTGCCGCCCTTTGGGAACAGGGCGCAGATGTCACAATGGTACAACGCTCTTCCACACACATAGCCCCCTCTGCGGCTCTCATGGACTTGGCATTAGGTGGTCTTTACAGTGAAAAAGCTTTAAAAAATGGGATAGATCATCACAAGGGAGATCTCATCTTTGCTTCTGTACCTTATAAAATCATGCATACTTTCCATATTCCTGTGTATGACGAAATGAAAAAAAGGGAAGCCGATCTCTATGGTCGCCTAGAAAAAGCAGGGTTTATGTTGGACTTTGGACCGGATGGTTCTGGGTTATTTATGAAGTATCTCCGCCGTGGTTCTGGGTACTACATAGATGTGGGTGCGAGTGAGCTTGTTGCCAATGGGAGTGTAAAACTCAAGAGCAATGTAAATATCCAAAAGATCAATCCAAAATCTGTAACACTCACAGATGGAACAGAGCTCCCCGCCGACCTTTTAGTGTATGCCACAGGATATGGTTCTATGAACAATTGGCTAGCCGATCTCATGACTCCCGAAATTGCAGACAAGGTTGGAAAAGTGTGGGGACTTGGCTCAGATACACCCAAAGACCCTGGACCCTGGGAAGGTGAACTACGAAACATGTGGAAACCAAACAATGTACCACACCTTTGGATCCACGGAGGAAACCTCCACCAAAGCAGGCACTATTCACAGTTTTTATCCCTACAGATAAAAGCGAGAATCGAAGGAATTCCCACTCCTGTTTATGGATTAGCACAGGTGCATCACACCAGATAAGTATAGAAGATCTAGTATCATCTGTGCACTCATTTGCAAGCAATTGAGTGCACAGATGAAGATAAATCCCTTGACTTTCTCATTTTTCCAAATCACAATTGGTTTCTTTTGAAAGAAAGAACCAATCCTGAATAGGTTCTCACAGAAGACCTGCAAATGATTTATATAGGCTTCGGCTCTATATGAGAATGATTCAAATCATTCGGGATATTCCGGAAGAATTTAAGATTCATTTAAGAGAAATCTATGCTTCCCTTCGAGAAGAAAAGGACTTTGCAAAAAGAATTGAAATTCTCAGGAATATCCTAGAATATCTAAATAGATCTAGAATCGATACGGAGAATTACTCGGAAAAAGAAATTATACAAGGAATTGAGGTAGAGTATATGAATGTATTAGATAAAATTAGGGAAGAAGGGAAATTGGAAAACAAACTTGAAACTGCCCGAAAAATGAAAGTTTTAGGACTCTCCGAAATTCAACTTAAAGAGAATAGGATTTATACCTCACCCCAACTAGTCTGAAATGTATTACTATTCAGCATACACCGCCTCTCCATGGTTCGACTTTCGCTCACCACAAGTTGTGTTTGAACTGAGACGCAACAGAGAGGGGTTACTCATCAGTAGCCAGTATCCAATTCCCAAACAGTATATCTATTATAAAATAAAACATACTATATGATTACTATTACTTATTTACCAATCCAATCACCCCCTAGTTCGACTCTCGCTCACTACAAGTCTCTACTTCGTAGCCTTACCACGAAGTGGAGAGAGGGGTCAACTCAAAAACGTACCACATCTCTAACGTATCGGGGGTGAGGTACTTATTTTCCCTCAAATCCCCAAATAATCTACTGTCCGGTAACACAACGTACAAAGTAGCTGTAGTACTTATAGGTGGAGAGACTCATATACCCATAGTAGAAGTAGACTGACCATGATTCGCTTGTACTACGGGCACTCGTACTCGAACTCCAATAATAGCCGTTCCGAGTATTGGGAAAAGCAGTTGAATCAATAGTGGGATCGGAAGATTTTGTAAAGTCAAATATACTCCCCAATTCGTTGATATTGGGAAGCCTCCAGTCACTTCTACCTCCTAGAGTGAGTCCCTCACAATAAGAAATGGCACTTGACCAAGTGTAAGAACTGATACTCCCTGTACTACAGTTCCCCAATGTAGTCCCCAGTCCTGCACTGCATTTTTGCCAAACTAATCCTGTGGCAGAGTCAGTAATAGTTCCGATTCCACTGTCTGTATAGGGGGCTCCTAGGAGGGAAGCACAAAGGAAAAAACCTATCCATCCTATTTTTTTATTTATTTTCATTTCTTTTTTTTCTCCTCTGTTTAAAATAATTCTAACTATACGGGCTTTTGTACTCGTAATGACTCATATTTCGTACTGTCTTTTCCATTTCCAGAGCTAAGTCCATTGCCGACTTATAGATGGGTAAGTGTTCATAACGTGCCATGTTTAATTACCAAATTATCAAAGGTTCCAATGAACTTACTTGTGATGAGCGATAGTCGAATCACGGTCCGGTAACACAACGTACAAAGAGGTTGTAAGTCTTACTGTAGAAGCTCACGTTCCCATAGTAGAAATCGACGTACCACGCACTGCTAGTATTCTGGGCGTACGTACTCGAACTCCAATAATTGACAGAATAATAATTGACAGAATAATAATTGGTGGACTGAGTGGGAAATGCTGTAGTATCTATTGTAGGATAGGATGACTTACTATAGTCAATCAATGATTTCAGCTCAGTTATTGTTGGCAATCTCCAAGTTTTCCCACCTAAACTCAAACTACTGCAATAGCTAGTTGCCTCACTCCATGTATAGGACTTAAGATATCCAGAACAGGTAGCATCGTTGTTGAGGCCCGCACTGCATCTCTGCCAGAGTAGTCCTGTAGTGCCTCCTGTAACAAAAGTCCTAGCTATACCTTTTTGATAATTTCCATCATCCCATGTTTGATAGACAGCCGTTTGCCCTGTTTTTAAAAGTCCGGTTGGCATGGAGACAAAAGAATTTTTAATTCCCTCAATCACTCTTTCCCTATCTGCAGTCGCTATAATGGGTCCCAATACATTCAAAAGCAATCCCTCCGAATTGGAATTGGGATCGTCTGAAATTCTACTGGGGGCACATGAATAGATTATAAAGATACTCAGGATAGTTGTAAAAAATATTTTTATCATATTTGGTATCCTACTCAAAGTTGTATTTGTATTCTAAATTGTATTGTATCTCTCTTCCTTGTTGCCCCTGCAGAGGAAATGAAGGGACTAAATTGGCATGAAGTCCTATGCTTCCTTTTTCTAGAGGGAATAGAGGAATCTGCTCTTTCCTTGTGACTGAATTTTCTCGGCTCGTAGTAAACCAAAAATCTAAGTTGCTAAGGAGAACTAGAAAACCATACAGACCCAATCCTCCATTGATAACCCCTGCACTCGCTTCCACTTTTTCAAAGGCAAGATTATTCCTATAACGATCGTATGCTAAAAGTGTAAGTCCTAAATTTTGATTTCCATTGTAAGACAGATTATAGTAAATTATGGAAGG
>CAMCZP010000054.1 GCA_945887855.1 Leptospira interrogans serovar Manilae
TATATTTAACTGGTAAAGTATGCGGCACTCCAAGAGATATTCCTATGTTTGAATCTACAGGGTTAATGGAACCCATGCTGCCCACGCCATCTCGTGAGCTAGAAGACCTTATAATTGAAATGATCCAAAAGGCAAGTACTCTCACCTCCCAGATTCCAAACATAGTACAAAAAACCATTGGCGAATTAGTTCGATCTATGAATTGTTACTATTCAAATTTGATTGAGGGTCATCATACTCATCCATATGACATTGAGAGAGCATTAAAAAAAGAATACTCTCAAGAAATAGAAAAGAGAAATCTACAACTAGAAGCAGTGGCTCATATTGAAGTACAAAAATTAATAGATGAAAAAAAGGATCCAAAGGTCTATCCCCTTAGTTCAGAGTACATCCAATGGCTTCACAGAGAATTTTGTAGTCGTTTTCCTGAAGATCTTTTATTTATAGAAAATCCAAGCTCTGGCGAAAAAGTGAAAATTCATCCAGGAGAATTTAGGGATAGGACAGTTCGGGTGGGAGTACATATTCCTCCCTTGCCAGAAAATATTCCGCAGTTTATGAAACGCCTAGAAGAAGCTTATAATCCCATTCATCTCAGCAAGATTCAAAGAATCTTAGCAGTTGCAGCATCACATCATAGATTAGTATGGATTCATCCCTTTTTAGATGGGAATGGTCGTACTACAAGAATGGTTTCCTATTCTGCATTACTAACGGAACAGATAGGGAATCCTCTATGGTCTGTTGCAAGGGGACTTGCCAGAAATATTCAGGAGTATAAACGACTCTTAATGGAAGCAGATGAAAACAGAAAAGGAGACTTAGATGGAAGGGGCACACTCTCTGAAAAAACATTAAGTAACTTCTGTGTTTTCTTTTTCAAAACCTGTATAGATCAAATTGACTATATGTCCTCTCTATTAAAAATAAATGAATTTGTCAGACGAATAGAACGTTATACACAAGAGGAAGTTTTAAATAAGAAACTTCCCAATGGTAGTTTTTCTATTTTACGGGAAGCGTTAATCATGGGTGAGGTGGAAAGGAAAAAGATTCCACAAATTACTGGCTACAAAGAAAGAATGGCAAGGGAAACAGTTTCCATTCTCCTCCATAGAGGTTTACTAACATCCATCCATCACAAGGATAAATTGAGATTAGGGCTTCCTCTTCATGCAGTTGAATCTTACTTCCCAGGGCTTTATCCAGATTTGAACACATTGAAATAAATTCCTAAGATTTCTAAATTCCGTACCATGCAATTCTTCCTTTATATATGAATTGACGCAAAGTCAAGTTCTGAATGTCTAATAAAAGTATGATACAGCTCACAGAAAACTCCTTGAACTCTGTTTCCCATTGGAGTATTCCCATTTCATTGTCCGATGTTCCGCCGGTGGATTGGGTCCAATTGTTTGATCAAAATGGGTATGATCTAACTGTTCTAGAACAGGAATATGCAAAAGTTAATGAGCCTGCAAAGAGCCATAGATACAGATATGCTCTCAAGTATCCCTGGATGACATGGGAAAAACATTCTAAGGCTCATTTCAACCATTGTCTCCTCTTTGAAAGGAAGGCGTATGCAGGGGAAGCTTTAGACCAGCTATTGACCTGGACAGAGTGTAACCCCCTTATCTGGAAGGTAATTAAGATCCAATCTAAATGGGGGATTGATGTAAGTATAGATTATGTAGATACCTCAGGGAATGTTTTTGAAGTCTTTCACTATGAATGGGATGATTTTGACTTTTCGGTGGTCTCCCAAAAGAAGTATGAAATTGAGACTCTTGTGTTACAGACTGACTGGGACTTTGCAGCATCTAAGATGTTGGAACGCAAGGAAGAGTGGATGTACCTACCATTTTTTGCCCAGAGCAAGTGGAAGAGTGACTTTTTTGGTGTGGGGCCCGAACAATTTAAGATGGTCATCTGGAGATAAATACTTTCCAATCTTTTTACTTCCAATCCAAGAAAGAAAATAAAGTTTGGTTTTAGGTTAGATTTAGTAAAAGCAACCAAATTTCCCGCAAAATTATGTAAGGGGTTGGAGTAAGTATGAGAGTATTGGTAACAGGTGGGTGTGGATTTTTAGGTTCTCATGTATGTGAGTACTTTTTGAAAAAGGGTTGGGAAGTGGTCAGCTATGACAACATGACCAAATATGAGCTAAATCGTACAGGGTACGGGACGGGAGCCACCAGAGACTACAATTGGAACTATCTTAAATCTCTTGGAGCCACCATGGTCAAAGGGGATATCCGTAATCTCGAGCACCTTTTAGATCGAACAGAAGGCTGTGATTTTTTAATCCACACCGCAGCACAACCCGCCATGACAGTTTCTTGGGAAGATCCCGAGCACGACTTTACCACCAATGTAGTGGGAACTTTCAATGTTGTCGAGGCTGCCCGCAAACGTAAAATTCCTGTGGTCAATACTTCATCCATTCACGTGTATGGCAATTCTATAAATGATTCACTGATTGAAGAAGATTCGTCTTACACTCGTAACCCCGTTGAGATCTCTGAAACACATCCAGTGATGGTGGGAAAGATATCCCCCCTTCATGCTTCAAAGATGAGTGCCGAACACTATATACAGACCTATCGTGATATGTATGACGTAAAGGGTGCCTCTTTTCGTTTTACGGGAATTTATGGGGAGCGTCAATTTGGTGGGGAAGACCATGGTTGGGTTGCAAATTTTGCAATACGATCTGTATTTGGGATGCCCATTCGAATTTTTGGAAATGGAAAACAAACCCGTGATATTTTGTACGCCGGAGATGGAGCCGATTCCTATTTACAATTTTTTAACAACCAGATCCCCGGAACTTACAACATTGGTGGGGGCAAAGAACATAAAATTTCCCTTCTTCAGTCCATCTATATGATTGGGGAGATTCTAGGTAAAAAACCCGAAGTACTCATGGAAGCAGATCGTCCTGGTGATATGAGATACTTCATTTGTGATATATCTGCTGCTCGTAAATTTGGATTCAATCCTAAAGTAAAACCCAGAGAGGGCATTGAAAAATTAATACGTTGGATAGAAGCAAACAAATCCGTTTTTGAAATAAAATAGGATTTAGTGCAGTATTTTTTAAAATCCAAAATAATCTGTAGTACAACCCAATGGTGGAATAAAATAGTAATTGCAGTTGCGTCATTAATAATTAGATTATTTTTCATCTGTTGGGTGAGTCTACCTTTCCTTTCTTCTAACCTCTCTTCTGATTCTATGGAAGAAATCCCATTAGATATAAGAAATAATTATGCCCCCACTTTTTTAGTTTTAGAACCTGCAGCTGTATCACCTATCACCCTTTCTAAGGGGAAAAGTTCATTTACTTCAGGGTATAGTATAGCGAATGATATAAAAGAGTCTAATTTGTATGTGAATAAGAATATTCCTTATTCTTACCAAAGACCTTTTATTTATGACTATTTTAGCAATAGGTATACTAATCCCCTCCAAGCATATATTGTATCGGACTTGTATCGTTTTGGAAGGCTCGAAAACCAATACCGTACTAGTATAGATTTAGAATCTTCCTATTTTCAATTTAGATATAATTATGGTATTACAGATAAAATAGAATTAGGAGTGCAAGCATCTGTTCTATCATTTAATTCTGGAATATTTGATGGAGCCATAAATTCCTTTCATTCCCTAGTTGGGGTATATACAGGAAAAGAATTTGTCCCCTCTAATAAATATAAATACTATGTTTCGGGGGAGAATGGAACCATTCTTTCCACACCTCCCCGAACTGGGCTAGGGGACTCTGTGTTATCAGCAAAATGGAATTTGAAAGCTTCAGCTGAGAATGGATTTAGTTTTGCATTGGTTGGTTTGGCTAAAGTTCCCACGGGAGCGTTTCGCTATGAGATGGGTTCGGGAAAGCCAGATGGGGGTGCAGGATTTGCAATGAAGTACAAATATAATAAAATAATTGGGTACTTCAACGCGTATGGAATAGCTGTTTCTAATTCTATTATGGGCAAAGGGGCAAATTTAAAAAGCTATGCCGCTGCTACTATTACACTTGAATATCTGTTGTTTGAAAAAATTAGTTTTCTCTCCCAGTTGGATATCAGATCAGCAGCTTTTAGCTACCAATCTCCTTACCTGACCCGCCCTCCCATCCTCATTTCATTTGGGGCAAACTGGAAGATTCGTAAGACATCTATTTTACAGATAAGTTTTACGGAAGATCTCTCAATTACTGTTCCTGATTTTACTCTCCAAATTCTCTGGAAAGAATATCTATAACTCTGTCTATCTGTGCTTCTGAATTGTATGCATGGGGTGCAAACCGTATCCCACCTAATCGTGAGGCTGCTATTACCTTATGATGGAACAAATGAGATACAACTTTTGACGAATCCAGATTCTCTCTTTTTGCCACTATGATTCCTGTTTTTTCTGAAAAATCCTGAGTATTTACAGAATAATTTAGCTGCTTTAATCCCTTTGCCAAATATTCAGCAAGTAAATAAATTCTTTCCATTGTTTTAGAGAATCCGATTTCTGATAAAAAGTTGATGGAAGATTTAAAATATACCCAATCAATAAAACTGGGTGTAGAAACCTCATATCGATCAGCGCCCGGTTTGTATGTAGTTCGATAGGGTAGGTAGTTATCGGAATCTACTACTGAACCTGTTCCTTTCATGGCTACACTTAGATCATCCAATCTATTTTGGGATACATAGAGAACCCCCAAGCCTAAGGGCCCTAAGAGCCATTTCCAAGCAGAAAATGCCATGAAATCTATATGCATTTTTTTTACATTGATTTCAATGTGTCCTACACCTTGGGCACCATCCACCACAAAGTATATATTTCTTTGTTTGCATATCTCACCTATTTCTTGTAGAGGAAGGGGCATCCCCGTGCACCAATGCACTGCAGATAGAGATACCACTTTAGTAGTTGAATCTAAATTATCTTGAAAGATTTTTAAAAATTCATGTGGAGAATTACCTGTTGGTAGAAAGCGTAGAGTACATCCTTTTTTTTGGAGATGTTCCCAAGGATATACGTTGCTGGGATATTCATTTTCTAAAATAAGTATAGTACTACCTGAAGGAAGGTTTAGACCATGAGAAAATATATTCATCCCTTCAGATGTGTTACGAATCAGAGTAAATTCATGTGAATTTCCTCCAAGTAGACCTGAGAGCTTAGTTTTGATTTCTTGTTTTACAGCATAAAATTTTTCAGTTTCAGTGAAAATTCCATGCTTGGAATACCCATCTAGAAAAGTAGAAACTGCTTTAAGGTTATGTGTTGAAGCGGGTGTGGTACCACAATTATTTAACCAGATCAGTTCTCTGTTTACAGGGAATGATTCCTGAAACAGAGAAAAGTCAGTAGGATTCAAATTTATTTATTTGCTTGTTTGACTAGATCTTCATCTTCCCAATAGTAATCAGCTTTGTCTTTTTGTGTGAGGAAACCATACTGGGCTTCCATCATGAGTCTATTTTCTTCATTGTAATCAGCTAGTCGTTTGAAGAGAAGCTTGATATCTGGTGCAGAAAATTTTTCTTTCATTTTATTGTAAAAATCACGAGCATCTTCTGCTGAACGCATAGCCTTTTCAATCTTATCTTGGTCATCGCTAACTGCTTTGGAAACATTTCGCTCAATTTTCTTCATAACCTTGAAGATAGCTGTGGAATGAAACTTGTGTATTTCACCGAGCTGTTTTAGATTTGGAAATTGTACACCACCGCTCAATTCGTTATAAATATCTTGGATGAGCTTGATGTGTTCATCCACGTCCTCTGCCAACTGTTGAAAGAATTCTTTAACAGATGAACCCTCTTTAGAATTTTCAAAATTTTTCAAATAAAAGTCAAAACAATCTTTTTCATATTGGATAGCCATAGCTACGGCTTCTATTAGAGTAGTATTCTTAACTGGATTCATTTTGTTCTCCCGCTCAAATATTATTTTCGAGTTCTGTAGAAATGCAAGCTTTATTTTGAAAAAACAAATGAATAAAATAGCTATTTAAACTAAACATCGTATAAATTTTCTTTTTTTATTTTTCTATACCCTATAGATTCTACTGGAATTGTAGTAGCTATCAGTGTAAGCCTATCGGGTATGGAAAGCCCATTTAGAATTAAAATTTTTATTGATTCTAATTAATGTACTCCATAGAAATTTTTTCTTATATCCTCTATGGTTTGGGTAGGAACTTTCAAAGGATTGAGAATGAAAAAAACACCTAATCAAGTACTGCAGTTTGTAGAGGACTTTGCAAAAACAAATGGGATGGATATTTATAAAGGAATGATTGATATAGATCCCGGATCACAATTCCTATCTATCACATGGGATGATGGTGGAGAAGATGGAATTGAGCCATTCTTACAAATTGCTAAAAACAATTCTATTAAATTACTTTATATATATGTAGATATATACACCAAGGATGAATTTGCAAAGCTGAGAGATTCTTATAACATTTTGCTCCAAAACAAATCTACTGCTAAAGATTTAAAAGATTCCTTTAGGGAAGCACTTGCCAAACTAGAAAGCCTAGATGAGTACGATAAAAAAGCCCTTTCCACTGATTTTTCTTTTATCATAGAGAATAGGGTTCATACCTATACAGCAACCTCAGATTGGATTGATATCTATGATGAAGTGCGGGCTGATTTAGATAGTATGGAAGAAGATGAAGAGGAAGAAGATTAAGGAGTAGAGGGAGACTCTTTAATAGATTGTAAAACTACACGAATAGAACCCAATCCCCTTATAGAGGACTCTATCCGTAGGGGGTATCTTTTTTCATCGGAACTGATCCAAATAAATAGCTCCCCATCATTTTGGAAAAAGCCAGATGTTGAGAGATAAGGGCGAATTTTGTAAGCATTGAAAACCTTTGAGATGGAGTCTATCTTCAATGAAAGACTCACTTCTCTGAGGATATGAAACTCAATAGGAACCACTTGTAAATCATCATAAATTGTCATACTAAAATAAGTGCCTACACGAGGTGTGGTTGGGCTACGTCTTAAGTAATACAAAGCAGAAAGAATATCCATAAGGTTAGAGGGAATATCATTTGTCTTACCTGACTTGGGACGGAATGTGATGTCTTCAGGTAGCTCTTCTTTTTTGCCCTTGTGGGCTTTTTGCCACCAATTTACTGACTTATTCGGGAAATCATATTCTGCATGGTACTCTCTATGGAGTTTCCCTTCATGAACCCTTTTGGAACTAGAAAGAGTTCTGCTGAGATATGGATCAAAGTAGCTTATCATCTTATCGTCTACAGGGTAGATATAGTCTATAAAGGGCGTTGATTTAGCAATGGACTTAAATACTAGGCAAGGAGTATTGTTTTGTTCTACCTTGGTTGGCAGCACTATTAGATGTGCGGTTCCTACTGTGATTCCTAGATACTCAATAGAGTAGGTGAGGTCTTCACCATATTCAAAATCAGCCGAAGCTAAAAAGCTAGTAGATGTTGTAAAAATAAATGACGCAACTGCAATTACTATCTTTTTCCGCCGGTAGGCGGAAAAAAGCCTAGGATTGTTGCGAATAAATTTGCAAAAACTGACTTTTTGCAGGAACGTCATAAATAGATATAAAAATAATAAACCTTTTTTCATATTTACATTTGTTTAACTAGATTGTATAAACAATTCACCTTACGTACTTTATGCTAAAGGTAACTAAAATGACAGGGCTGTCTGTTAACTTTTGGACTAGTTGTCCCCAATCCCCATTTTCTGTTCAATGTCTTTGATGCGTTTTACAATCATATTTAAATTTAAAATATGTTTTACATTGGCTCTAAATTTTTGAAATTCACGGTAGGTGAGATTCCAATCCCACCCAGCATATATGTCTGCTTTTTCTGGTGTGTTGCGTAAGCTAGATCCACCCGCCAGCATGGTTCCGGATGGAAGGGTGATATGGTCTCCCACTGCACAGGCTCCACTGATTTTACAAAAATCTTCTATTACAGCACTTCCAGCAATGGCAGTGGCACCGGCTACGATTACACCTTTGCCTATTTTAACATTGTGAGCAATTTGGACATCGTTGTCTATTTTTGTTCCGGAGCCTATAACGGTGTCATCTAGTCCACCCCTATCTATGCATGTATTAGAACCTATTTCTACATCATCACCAATAGTTACAGAACCAACCTGAGGGATTTTATGGTGAACTCCTTTTTGAATTTCTACAAATCGGAAGCCGTCCCCACCAATGGTAGTATTACCAAAACAGATGAATCTGTTTCCGATTGTGATACCATCGAAGATTACACAATTGGGTCCAATTCTTGAGTCATCTCCAATTGTAACATTTTCTCCAATTTTTACTCCATCCGCTATGATACAATTTTTCCCAATCTTGGAATTTGCTCCTATGGATACAAAGTTTCCTATGTCAGAATTTGTGCCAACGGAAGCACTGGAATCGATAACAACCCATTGCCGTATATTTCCTTTGGGATGTTTTTCTGGAAAGTAAAGGGCTAAAATTTCAATGAGTGCCAAATCTACATTGTCTACAAGTAGACAAGCTCGATCCATCTTGGAACCAAGATCTTTTGGGATCATTACAACTGTAGCTTTGCTTTCTTTAGCACTTTTGAGATAAGATTTATCACTTGCATAGGACAGAGAATTTGGAACATCCTGGTGCAGGGTGATAATTCTTTCTATTTTAATTTGGTCGGGCTGAGTGCAGTGGAGAATTTCTGAATTCGAAATTTTATGTTTAAGCTCGGAAAGTGTATACACATTTCTAATTAGTTTTTAGAATGTTTGAATCGTCATTCAAAAAAATTTGACAAATTAGAGAAAATTATTCCATCTATTGGTTAGCTTTTACCTGTACTTCTTCGAGTGCGGAGCGTAAATATCCACTTTTTTCGACTATTGATTGGCCTTTTTCGCTGGTTGCAAAACTGATAAACTCATCCACCGATTTTTTGTTTTCATTTTTATAAACCAAATAGAGTCCCCTGGCAAGCCTGTACTTTCTATTCAATACATTTTCAATGGATGGGAGTATGGGTTCATCTGTATCTTTTTTAGAGTATAGCAATAGTTTTATACGGGAGCCCGCCTGGCCTGCTGAACCCATTCCAATGTAGGATATAGCACCTTTGGTACTGGCTACCCGATTGATAAGTTCAATGTTATCATCCACAACAATAGACTGTGGATTGTAATCTGCACTTGGGTTATAATATTTTTCACCTAAATCTTTTTTTTGTAGTACATGTTCTTTAAAAAAGAGACCTGTTCCAGAATTTTTATTTCGTATCACCAGCTCGATGGGAAGGTCTTCTCCCCCCAATTCTTTCCAATTTTTAATTTTCCCTGTAAAAATATCAGATGCTAATTCTAAATTTATTTTTTGGATAGGATTGGTGGAATGAACTACAATGGCAGCTCCATCATATCCAATTATGATTTCTTCTAGATTTGAGTCTTTGTTCAAATCAAGTATTTCATCTGGTTTGAGATCTCTTGAAACCATTGCTATATCTGTTATGCCAGCCATGAGAGCAGTGATTCCTATCCTGGAACCTCCACCACGCACGTCTGGGACATACTCAGTGTATTCTTTTGCAAATTCATTGGATACTAAAAGAATCATTTCGTGCATAGTTTCACTGCCGGCTAAAGAGAGAGCTTCCTTTTTTTTACAGGAAAAAATTGAGGATACTACAAGTATGATAAAAATAATTTTTATTTTCATAAATTCCTTTGAAAAAAATTAATTGAGACTAAACCGAATGGGAACCAGTACTTTTACTGTAATGGCTTTTCCTTCTAGAATGGAGGGTGAAAATCTTTTGCGTCTATAGGTAGAAACTGCTTGTTCTTCTAAACCAAACCCTAGTTTCTTTCCTACTGAGCGAGCTTGTAACACTTCTCCTGAGTCTGCAATGATGATTTCTAATGTGAGTGTTCCCGTAATACCCTCTGCCCTTGCTTGGTCTGTATATTCAGGACGGATAGAAGGCGACAGATCAATAGGAGCTGTGGCTCCTGATATGGCAGCATCTTCGGCACCTGCAATACGGGGATCTTCTTTGATCTCTTGGACTTTTTTCTTATCTGTTAGTTCCACTTCTCCATCGTCAGGAGGGGCATCTGCCATATTGGGATCTTTGATGGAAACACTGTCAATGAATGCAACTTCTTCCACCAAATGATCTAGTTTGTTAATATCTAATTCTGGGGTTTGCCAGAAAAATAAGATACAGAGTTGTATAAAAGTAGAAAGTGTAATACCAACGTTGAGACGATTTCTCTCTATGAATCTGTGAATTTTATTCCGGAGAGATCTTTTTTTATCTTTTGGTACTTCGGTTTCTGTTGATACCATCTACTTTCCCCCAGGATTTGTTTGTGTGACAAGAGAAACTTTTAATGCACCTGCTTCTTTTAAGTATTCAAAGACCGTGTCTACTTCTGAATAGGTAAGTTCTTTATCCGCATGGATGAGGACTTTTAAATCTGGATTGGTAGATAGTTTAGCCCTGACGTTGTTGATAGCTTCTGGAAGTGACATACGCATGGTATTGTAGTAGATTGATTTATTTGCATCTGCAGAGAGGTAAATATTTGCAATTTTTTTATTCAACTGTTCTCCACCGGGTACTTCAGGGAGGGAAACCTGTACGTCTGGATCAGAATCTAATACGGATGTAACCATAAAAAATACCAAAAGCAGAAAGGCAATATCTGCCATAGAGCTTACAGGAATGTTTGGCATTGCTTTTTTTCGTTTGAGCATTTATAAATCCTTTTACTTTTTTCGTTTTACAGAAACTTTTTGAAAACCTCTGAGCTGAACGGCTGAGAGAGCATCGAGCATATTCCCATATTTAGTGTCCCCTGATGTGATAATTAGAGCCAACTTTTCCGGTAGATTGGGAATTTCTAATTTGTTAAGTTCGTTTCGAAATTCAAAGAGAGATTTGTAGTTTTTTTCTCCCACCGATTGATTTTTTAACCTTACGGTTTCACCAATCACAGTGATTTCAAAGACATGCTCTCGTAGTATCTCTGTTGGTTTTGCATTTTTTCGTGGAAGATTGATATTTAAACCTTCCTTAACAAAAAATACTGCAGTTACCATAAAAAAGACCAAAAGTAGAAATGCCATATCCGACATGGATGCGGCTGATATTTCATCGAGTTCTACTTTTTTCTTAAGTGAAATCATTTTAAACTACCCGTCAATCGTTTAGCTTGTATCCGTAGGTATTCTTTGTAAATTCGGTTAGCTGCTTCTTCCACTTCAGTGGCAAACCCATTTACCTTACCTGTGAGGATTTGGTAAAATGACATAGCAGGAATAGCTACAATCAAACCTGCTGCTGTGGTGATGAGCGCCTCTTTGATACCACCTGCAACCACCTTAGCATTTACTTGGTCTGCATTTGCAATGGCATCAAACGCATTGATCATACCAGATACGGTTCCCAAAAATCCTATCAAGGGTGCAATTGTGGAAACGGAAGCTAAAATGGGGAGTCCTCTTTCTAAGAGAGTGATCACTTCTGCAGCTTCACGCTCAATCCCCTTTACAAAGAGTTCTGGATCACCAGAGCAAACATCCATTCCATTCTGTATGATTTCAGTGATACGTTGATCTTTATTTTTTTCAAGGTATGACGTTGCACCGTCCAGACCTGATTCTTCGATAGAATCTGTTAGCTCTTGGTTAAAACCTTTATTTACAAGTTTGTTAGAAAAGAAGAAATACATTCTTTCGAAGGCAACTCCCAATCCAATGATAGAGGCTAGGAGTAGAGGCCACATAGACCATCCTCCCACTACAAACAAATCTACTAAACCGGGACTTTTTTTTGGTGCGGGGACTGCATCGTCTTTGTTAGCTTCTTTGGTTTCAGCTGAAGAATTAGGGATAGTTTGGGTTTGTTCGCTTGTAGGTGTAGTGGCACCTTGGGATTGCAAAGAGGGGGTGGCTATGTAGATTGCACAGAGTAAGATAAGTGTGTAGGCAAGGGTTCTTACGCTTTGTTTGGATATATATTTCATTTTTTGCTCCGTTATCATAAAAGAGTAGAGGGAAACTATTACAAATAAATTACAAAGCCTTTACTTTTGGATAAAGAGATTTAGGAAAACTTAAGAAAAACTCTTCCTGAAAATTTGAGGATTCCCTTTGTTTTTGAAGATTTAGGACTGGGTAGGGAGAGTATTGTTACGATGCAATTACAAAATAAGAGATTCTCTTTGGAGGGCTAGGGATCAAAAGGATAACCCTATCTTGGGTTCCCCTGTGTAAAGCTCTGCAGAGCTCAAGGATACCAGAACCTGTCCACTTTGGAGTTCTCCTCCCGTGACCAGGACAGTTCCCGTGTTGAGCAATATGGCGGAATGATTGCTTCTGGTGACGGACATGGAATTCGATTCAATAAAACTTGAAAAGATATCATTGTAAAGCTCTGAGGATTTTATAATTTTATAGCTCTGTGTGGTGAGAGATTGGTTGCCTCCCATTACAATTAACTTCCCCGTTTGCAGTAGTACGGTGGTATGTTGGTATCTGGATTGATTGAGCGAGGTCAAAGTTTGAAACTGGTTGGTTGAATAAGAATACAATTCTGAGGATGTTGTGCTGAGAGATGAGCTGAGTCCACCAATGACATATACATTTCCATTCGCTACAGAAGTAGCGGTATGCAAGTGCCTCTTCAAGGCTAAGCTCGGACCCGCACTGAAAGTACCGGTGCTAGGATCATAAATTTCTGTAGATTGTAAAGATGAGCTAGTATCCGTGTCATACCCACCTATTATGAGAACCTTTCCATTGGGAAGCTTTGTAGCAGTGTGGTACTGTCTGGATGAGCTCATTGAGCCTGTGGATGAAAATGTATTCGTATCAGGATCGTAGAGCTCTGCGGTGGTGAGAGAAGATGATCCCAAAAATCCTCCACATACAAGAACTTTTCCATTGTCGAGAAGAGTAGCCGTGTGGTAGTACCTATTGCCTACCATTGCTCCCGCACTGGAAAAGGAATTAGTGGTGGAAGAATAAATTTCATTGCTGGAAATGATCACCCCTGAATAGGTACCACCCGTTACCAGAACCCTTCCGTCAGATAATTTTGTAGCTGTATGAAAACTTCTGTTATTTATCATGTTCCCTGTGATACTAAAGCTTCCAGAGCTTGGATTGTAGACCTCTCCTGGATCTGTGGAAGACTTAGTGCTTCCCCCCACGATTAAAACTTTTCCATCTGAAAGTAAGGTGGATGTGTGAGATGTACGAGTATAATTCATAGATGATATATTTGAATATAATCCGTAGTACATAAAATAGTACAGAGATTGCAACTTATATCCACCTGAAGAGGGATTATTATCGGAGGGATGAATGCAGTTTAAAAATAAGATTAGAACTGTATACAGAAGATAAGATATGCAACTATTGAGAGTGAGTTTACTAGAAATTATATACATAGGTCATCTGTAATTGGTTTTCAAGTTCTCTGTAGTTAGAGAGAGGGGATAGGATTGGCTTTAGGTTGATTTGAACAGAACCACCTGGAACTTTTTCGGATGGGGGTAGAAACGTATTGTATACCGTGTTCTTTTCTCTAGAAATAAGTGTGGAGTCTAATACACTGAGTAGATAAAAGGATCCAAAAATAGCTGCAGAAATAGAAAAGTTACTTTTGGCAGAATTGTAAGACTGAATCTGATTATTTTCATTTTGGATATCGGTGTAGACTGAATAGGTAAACAGTGAGTAATTCTGAATGTTATAATAGTAGGGTAGTCGGGATATATTATTGTAATCACTAGCGTTTTTAGCCATAATACCTCCCGTAGCCATTGTGGCTAATAAGCTTGTAATACCTCCATAGAAAAGAAGGTACGATTTTATATTTCCTTTTTCCTCCCGTATATGCCAATACCCTGGAAATACAAATTTTCTTCCATCTATATTCGCAAAGAAAGATTTTTCTTCTCTTGGAACTATTTTTTCTTTTGTTTCTATGATAGTGACTACATCTTTTTCTGCTAACTTAAATGCAGATTTACAAACTTCAATTGCTTCTTCGTCAATATAATCACCTTTTGAAAATAAATCTTCAACAAGATGTAATACAGAATTAAATTTTTGTTCTATTTTCTTTTGCTCATCAGTAAATGGATTTTTAGATTTATTGGGTAAACCAGTAAAAATTCTTTCTGCTAGGCTACAATATGTTCTCGCACCATTGAGAATATAAGCTTTTTTATATGTTATAATTTTTTTAATTTTTTGATCTATTCTAGTTTTTAATTCTTTTGAGTTGTTTGTGGCAACAAAGGAAGATAGTTTAGTTTTGATTAAGAAATATTCCTTGAGAGCTTCTTTAAATTTTAATTCCTGTACCATCTCATCTGCTTTTTTTTCTAAATTATAAAATTGTAGTACTTCAATTTCTTCTATTCTGTGTTTTACAAGATTTCTTGTATCTTGAACGTACGGATTTGAGTCATCTTTTAAAGAATCATAAATTTTTTGATACTTTCCTTTCATTCCTTCTAAAAAGGATGGGTCTGTTTTTGATCTATTTTCAATTGTTAAATCTAATTTTTGAACTTCAAGAGCAATGATATTGAAGTAAGAATTATGAATGCGTATGAGTAGATTTTTAGAGTCGTACTCAAAGTACTTTGGAAATTTAGCTTTTGTACGTTCTGGAGGTGTGTTAGACAATATCTTCTTATATTGTACATTTGCATTGGTATAGTCATTTTTAGTAGCCAACATATCAGCTTTTTGGATGGAGGCTTCTCTGTTTGTAAAATATTTTAACTCATCATTTGAAGGCTCTATCTCAAATTCTGGAGTTACTAAAATAGGAACAATATCTTTTAGTAAAAGAGGAGTCAAATGTAGTACTGGTTCAGATGGTTGAGAGATTTGTGCTTCTCTTTTTTTCTTAGTAAAAAAATCCACAATTTGTAATTCAAGTTCATCTTCAAAATCATTTAGGGGAATATAAAAAGTAGATGTTTGTTCTATAGTTTGAGTTTTACTATTTTCCAAGTTCAATGTCATTTTTAGTTTTAGACCACTGACTTCTACTTCACCTGAGAGAATATGCGTGGGGAGAAAGGTGGTTTTTATCCAGTTATCGCATGAACTTGGTTGGCAGCTCTCTTCTAAATTTTGTACAGATGATTTATAGGATTCAATGTATGCTGAATCTAAATTTACAAGAGATTTATTGAGTTCAGAATGAATTTTAACTTTGAGAATAGAATTAATCTTTTCTCCCAATTTTTTCTGGATACCTTTTTTAGCCTGGATTTCGGAAACATATACGCTTTTATTGGTAGGGTCTGCTTGGATTGTAACAAAGGGATATGTAAATAGTAGAACAAGAGTCCAAGAAGTTAGACAATTCTTTAGGTTTTGAAGATGAAGTAAAATTCTTGTCAATTTATTATTCCCTTTTACATTTAATATCGGTTCTTTATAGATGCTACCCTAAAATCCTATTTTCCATTTAAAATTTATTTGTATACTCAAGATTGTACTGGAGTTCTGGAGTAGGAATTCTGGGAGAAAATTGCGTGGGTGCTAGATTTGCCCCTGCTCTGAGCTGAAGGCTACCCGAATCCAATTTTAGAAGGGGAATAGAGTTGGGATCTTTCATGCCAAGGGAATTGTTTGTTTCTGAGTAGGTGAGAGCATCAAAAAGACTCACAAAATAAAAAAGGGAAAATATTCCTATAGATGTATTGAATTCCTGTGCATTGAGCTTGTACCTATCCTCTAAGTGGTTTTGGCGAAGTGTATCATTTAAATAGATGAGACGTATAGAATTTCCATCAAGGCTCGTGAAATAAGTAGACGAGGTTCTCTCAAATCCCGAATAATCTGCATAGTTCATATATGCTTTGTTGCCCGCATAGAGTGTGTACCAAAAAGCTCCCCATCCACCGTAGTACAAAAATTTAGATTTATATTCACCGGGTTCTACATATATATGGCCCCACCCGGGAAAAAAATAAGATTTATCTCTTCTTATCTGGTTGAATGATTCAACAGAAAAAGCATCATCTTTATGAAAAAATCTGCCCAAGCGACTTTCTCTATCCCTTTTTTCATTGATTAGGCTTACCAATCGATTATAAGAATCAATGGTCTCTTGGGTTGCAAAATCAGTTTTTTTCAGTATACTCTCTGCTTCTTCTAGGTATTCTTCAATTTTATATTCTGCTTGTACTTTTTTAAAAAAGGAAAATTCTTTTTTTTCTAACGAGTACAATAGATATTCCCTTTCTGCCAAATCACAGTGAGATTTTACCCTGCTGGTTACAAAAGACCTTCCAGTAGATTGTGTGGCTTGTATTTTTTTATCTATTTTATTTTTGTATGACCGATACCCATCACCATCTTTGTACTGAAGTGTAGAATAAATATCTTTGTACTCTTTTTGGGCTTCTGTAAAAGAAAATGAATCATATAGTTTGTCTGCTTTTTTTTCTTGGATTTCGTAGTACTTAATTTCAAGAGCTTCTATTCTTTTATTTAAAGCAACAGTGATTTCTTTTTGTTTGTCAGGGCTTAGACGATTTAATCTATTCAAAATTGATTCGTATTTTGTTATTGTTTCTTTTAATAATTTTGGGGTATCTTTTGAGCTTTTAGAAAATTCTGAATCTATAGATGTAATTTCAGATTGGAGAATATTATAAAAAGACTGATTTCTTCTGGAAACTATTCCATCTTCATATTGTACAATGCTTTTTCTGGTATCCAAAGTGAGAGAGTTTTGTATTACTTCTATTATTGATTGATAGATTTCTCCAGCTTGCTTATATTTTTTTTCTTTGAAAAGTTTATCCCCTTCCTCTAATTTTGGTTTGAGACTAAAAAGAATTAAATCTATTTTTGTATCATTTGACTTGAATTCAAAAATATTTATATCTATCCCATCTATTGATTTGATACGTATACTCCCGAAGTCAATTTTTTCTTCTTTAAACTCAGGCGGTGCATCTTTATAATTTGGTTTGTAAGTGGAATCTAAGAGAGACTTAGTGATTTCTTCTACAAAATACTCCATCTGGTTTTGTCCATAACTTACCTCTTTTACATCCAGGAGACCTTTGCTATTTGCAAGATCAATCAATCTTAGAGTCAGGGTGTACTTACCATTTAAATAGCTAATGGAGCCTGAGATCTTTTGATCAGGATTTAAGCTATCCTCTATCATTTTGTAACATTTATCAGTATCACAGCCTACCTGTTGCTGTTTTTTTAATTGGTTGAGATACCCATTTATAATAACGTCATCTATGAATGTATGAGTATTTTTAAAATGCTTATATAAATTGAGAGAGATTTGGTTACGAACCCTATTTTTTTGGTCAGTGGTGACTCCTCCCGACTCATACATAGATTCCAAGTAAATTTTCTTTAAAGTGTTACTCTTACTCTGAGAGCTAAGGGGAGTATAAAAGATGGCTACCAAAAAAAGGAGAGCTGGCATAAGCCACGCTCTCAAAAGTAGTGGATGGGAAAAAAACATAGGGAATTTCCTAGATTTGATGGAATCCAGTAGAATGGAAAGAATTTTTCTTTTTAAAACCATCGTAGATATTAGACTGAAAAAATTGACCGAATATTAAAGCCAAATAATATGTAGTCAGATACATAACTACTTGTAATTTGGAACACAGATGGGACTATTTTCTTCTCCACTTTTTGGGGCACTTCTCTTTATTTTGGGCATAGCCCTTTTCTTAAAATTTTTTTTCAATCTATCATCTGCTTTTTTTAAGCCATTTTTAACGATTATATTGATTTTTATTGGCTTAAATTTTATATTTACAGATCTTCGCGTGGGGAATTCTCCTAACTCTAACACACTTCTATTTAAAAGTGGCAAATTGCAAGTAAACGATCCCAGCTCGGAGTACAATGTAATATTCTCAAATGCCACCACGGATTTTACTCAGCTCGGAGTGGGTGGGGGAAATCATCTTGTAGATTCCAATACCATTTTTGCAAAAAATACAATTCTTATCAAATCGGATGTACCCACCCGAATTTTATTGTACCCCACCCTTGGTCTAGTAAAGCTTCCCAATGGGATGAGACTTATCCCATTTTATAAAAATATATATACTAATAAAATTTATAATGATAAAAGCAAAGCTATAGATATAAAGATAAGTAGTTTTTTTGGTGTGATAGAGATAATTGAGAAATAGTATATATATGCTTATACTGATTTTTTATAAACAGATGTGATTTTAAGATTCATCTTCTCTACATCCGCCCAAGAGTAAAAATTATTCTGACCAAATACTTTATCAGAAGAATTATTTACCTTCCATTGTTTGGAATTAGGATCATAGGCTCCATAAGGATTATTAAGTATTACACCTTTTTCACTTACATCTATTATTTCAACATAATGGCTATTTTTTCTTACTTCACCTTTAGAAGAAGGGAATGCAAAGTCTCCTAATGAGAGAATTTTTCCTCCATTTTTAAGTATGTCGGTAATAGGGTTAAGATTAACTTTAGCAATTTCAGATTGTGGAGTAGAGGAAGAGACTCCAAATTCTTTAGCCAATTTGTTGAGTGTATCAGAATTTTCTCTATCCCATTTTTTAGCTCTTTTCCCATAACTACCCGGTTCGTCAAATATTCCAATGTATTTTAGAATTTCTTCTTTAGAAAATTGAGTGATATCAACTTGGTCATTTATGTGATACGTTTTATCTCCAACTAAAAAAGTTTCAACTTTATTTCCTGCATAGAGCTGAACTTTTTCTGGCTTTGTATTTGAGTTTGATTCTAGAAGTTTTCTATTTTTTTCATATTTATCTAAAAAATAAGATTTTTTCATCTCAAGGCGAAATGCCTCAAGCAGATCTGCCATTGGTACGGTTTCTAGAACTGGGTTGAACATCATTTCACCAGATTCTCCTTTTATTAGTAAATCAATGGAGGTATTTTTAGATTTAAGTAAGAGACTTATTTGATTGCAATGATTGAGTGAGAGTAATTTAGTTATTATATCATTTTTTGTAGTACCTAACGATTGTAGTATACCTGCCAACACCGTTTCATTGCACATAAGCGATCCAAGGAGTGAGCTTTGCATTTTTCTTCCTGGCTCATCATGGGATAGATTGGCATTTTGATTCATTTTGGGATTGGGTTCAATCACAGTGCTCAGGGGTAATGGATCGGATGACTTTTGTAGAAAGGCTACATGATCTTTTAATTTACTTGATATTTCTCCATAAAAAGGATTATTAATAAATCCATTTAAAAGTTTGATTAGATTTTCTTTTTCTCTCTGGTTTGTGTAGTTCCTATCTATTAAATTAGAAGCTAGTATTTGTAAAAGTGCTGTTTTTTCTTCTGGTGAAGTGGTAATTTCATTTATGATTTTACTCACACTTTCCTTTCCAATGATAGAATCTGTAACCAAATTTGCTTTTTGATCAAATGGTAAATTTTCTGGATTAGAATTTGGAGTAGGATTGAGATTTGTAGGTAGTACAAAATATTCATGTGCTTCCTTATTGTCTGTTCCTAAAATATCTTCTTTTCTTCTATAGAGACCCAATACTCCCATAAGTCCGTAGAGCAATAGAAGTGGGGATGTAGAGTTTGCATTTGAGGAATTAGTATCACCTAAAATATTTGTGTTACCTAATTCTTCTGCGTACATACTATTCAATTCAGCTTGGTAGTTTGCATTTGCTTGGAGGCTTGACCAGCCTCCCGAGGTAGAAAATGAACTACTCAATGCTTCACTCTTCCCAAGCTCAATTCCCAAATTGAGATCACCTGTTTCAGTTACAGAAACTGAAGCTCCCAAGCCCATTGGATTTCCTGAGTCTGGATTGTATGATGCAAAGAGTGTGGAGGGTAGTACAGAGTT
>CAMCZP010000055.1 GCA_945887855.1 Leptospira interrogans serovar Manilae
TACAACTGGTTTGTTATCAGTTGAGGATTTGAGGGGATTTAATTGCTTCATATTTGTTTACTTCTACCTTTTTGTTTCTTAATTTTCTAATTACCAGTATTTTTGATACCACCTCCCATTAAATAAAAAAACCCCGGTTTAAAGAAAAATTTTTTAGGATGAATATAAAAAAAAGAGTAAAATTTTTAAAAATTATTCTTAAGAAATTTTATATTCATCCGATGTGCTTGCATTATTTTGATTCAATTGTACCCAATACTTCATCTATAAATGCTTCATGATCCCAAGTTCCATCAGTGGTCACACCCAATCTTACTATGACCATTTTTTTTGAAGGTATGATTGCTACAATTTGCTTATTGTATCCTCCAAAGTAATACAAATCTTCAGGAAGCTTTGGAAATTTTCTATTTGAAGATCCCTTGGGATTTCCCCTATTTAGCCAGATTTGAGCACCATATTCACCCAGTGGTGTGTTCTCTGTCACTGAAGTTGAATAGGCTACCCATCCCTCCGGTAGAATGCGTTCTCCATTGAACATCCCATCCCTTAAATATAGAAATCCAAATCTCGCCCAATCTCTTGCCGATGCAAACATGTAGCTAGAGCCAATGATCACACCGCTGGAATCGGGCTCTAAAATAGCAGTTTTCATATTTAGTTTATCAAGAAGTCTTTCCCGTAAAAAATTTGTATTTTTTTCTAGAGTTCCTCCATTAGCATCAAAGATAAGTCTGCTTAGGATATTTGTAGTACCACTAGAGTAGTACCATTGATTACCCGGAGGTAATTTTAAAGGTTTTTGTATTGCATAGTCAGAAGTACTTTTACTACTATAGAGCATATATGTTGCATCTTTGAGGGGAGCATACTCTTCTTCAAAATCTAAACCGGATGACATACGCAATAGATTGTCAATTGTAATGGATTTTCTGTTATCCTCTTTCCATTGGGGAAATAAATTGGAATCCTGGATGGTATATTTTTTATCTTGAACTAAAATACCAATCATTGCATTGATGACAGATTTTGTCATGGACCAACCTAGTAATACACTTGTTTCATTGATTCCATCTGAGTATTTTTCGGCTATGATTTCACCATTTTGAGAAATAAGAATTGCTCTAGTGTTTCGATTGGAAGTAGGGGAAGGTTCTTTGAGATATGATTCTAATACCGAATTTAATTTTTCTTTATTAAATTGTACATCTGCTTTGTTAATTGCATTTTCTAAATAGGGTTGTGAATCAGTTTCAACTTTACGGGTGGAAATATTGATAGATTGTAGTTTTAGATTTTCTATAGATTCGTTTATTACAAGTGTGCAACCCACGCCCTCTCTAAAGAGTGCTATAGTTTTTTTAAATATTCCAAAAGCTTTTGTCACAACCAACTTTTGGTCATAATCTACTTCATAAGTGGCTGTTGAAAACAGTGGATGGGTGGGCTTGATTTCTCTATCAAATATCTGCTTTGGATCACGATTGCCTAAAAACACATGGGAGCATAAGTATTTGGCAGAGTATCCAGCTCCAATGGGCAGGGCTGCATTTAAGAAATAGAGGATTCCTATAAAAGTTAGGATTCCCAAACCAAGGAAAAAGATTTTTATATTTGATTTCAAGTATATCTCCAAAAATTAGATTTTGTAATTACGGCTAGAGGGGTTTTATCTTTTCTCTGGCTTCTTTTGACAATCAGATTAGTGTCTTTTTATTTGATTTCAAGTAAAAATAGTTTTTATTTCGTGAAAAATTGCGATTTATTTTTTTTTAGTAGATTTAGAACTATTATGTGATTGAATACAAAAGATCCAAACACTCATCTTCTTTGGCCTGCATTTTCTTTTCATCTTGTTTGGAGGTTTCATGGTCATAGCCCAATAGGTGTAACACTCCATGCACCAAGAGCCTTAAGAATTCATCTTTTGGCGAATGTCCAATTTCTCTTGCCTGCGCAAAAAGTGTTTCATAAGAAATTATCACCTCTCCGATAGATTGAAATGGAGAGGGAATTTGTGGGGATGGGAATGAAAGTACATCAGTAGGTTTATGAATTCCTCTAGATATTAAATTTATTTCTTGGATATTTTTATCATCTACAAGCCTCAAAGAGAAGTAACCTAAATTATTATTTAGTAAAAATTTTAGTAGTGTTTCAATAATTTCTCTCATTTCCATCTCTGAGATAGGAAACTCTAGCCCGTCGGGAATTTCTATTTCTACATTCATAATTATCAATAAGGGGCTTGACAGAGCTAATTTGCAATTCATTTTGAAAACTGCTATGAAAGAAAACACAGACCCCAGACTTTTTCCCCCCTCAGAGGATGAGATTATTTTACATGCGGTAGAAATGTTTAATCTTCCAGAATATGCAAAAAACTATATACAACAAATACTAGAGGGCACTAGGTCGGAATCTTCTTTAGTATGTTGCCATGGGGGATGTGAAGTATGCAATGATACTATTTTAAATTGCTTAGAAGAGGTACGAAGAGTAAGGAACTTAAAAGATAATGCTATTTGAAAATACCAAAGAACCTTTGGCAATAACCCTTCGTCCTAAAACATTTGAGGAAGTGGTGGGCCAAAAAAAAATTATCTCAATTCTCCAAAAAATTAAAAATCCAATATCTATGATTTTGTATGGTTCACCCGGATCAGGAAAAACTACCCTAGCAAAAATATTATGTAATACGTGGAAAATTCCATTTCAAAATTTAAGTGCCATATCTTCCGGAGTAAAAGAGATTAAAGAATTAATTTTACAAACAAGCCAATCGGGACGAATTTGTTTATTTTTAGATGAAATACATAGATTCTCTGCATCCCAACAGGATAGCTTACTCGATGCGGTAGAGTCAGGAAAAATAATACTCATTGGAGCTACCACAGAAAATCCCGCATTTAGAATCAATCGATCCCTCTTATCTAGAACACAAATATTTAAACTTGATCCATTAGAATCCCAAGAGTTTTATTTGATATATGAAAATATAAGATCTAAAATGGAGATACCACAAATAGAAAATGAAGCAATTTCACTTCTTATAATAAATTCAGGAGGTGATGTAAGAAAATTTATAGGATTTTTAGAGCTATTAAATGATCTTTATTCTAATTCAGAAAGAGTTACAAAAGAAATGATAGAGGAAGTATTTGCATCACAGGTAGTAGTTTACGATAGGCTTGGCGAAAATCATTATGATTTTATATCTGCATTTATAAAGTCAATTAGGGGAAGTGACCCTGATGCAGCATTGTTTTACCTGGCAGCCATGCTTGATAGCGGAGAGGATCCCCTTTTTATTATGAGAAGACTTGTGATACTTTCAAGTGAGGATATCGGAAATGCTTCGGTAAATGCACTCCAGCTTGCAGGGGCAGCTTTTGAGATTCTAGAAAAAATTGGAATGCCGGAAGGTAGGATTATTTTATCACAGGTCACTGTATTTTTAGCATCCTGTCCCAAATCCAACGCTTCCTATACAGCAATGGAAAGTGCCATAAAATTCTTGAAAACCTATAATAAAAAAATAAGCATTCCCAATCATTTAAAAAATGCACCCACATTTCTTCACAAACGGGAAAGAAATTCGGATGGTTATAAATATCCACATGATTTTCCGGATGGATTTGTAGAAGAATCATATTTTCCAGAAGATATTTCTACTTCTCCCCCTCAGTTTTACTTTCCTACCCAACTAGGAAATGATAAACTTCTTCGTGAGAGATTGAAATTTCTATGGGAAAAAACTGGAAAAAAAAGATACGGTGAAAAAAGACCATGAGAGAGCCCAAGAAAAAAGACCAGAACATCCAAAACAATCCTTCTCTTTTGGAATGGGAAGATCTCCATGAAAAGATAAAACAAAAAGAAGATCCAATTGTAGAGCAATTGATTGCAACTCTTCATCCAGCCGATCTTGCTGAAATGTTGGAACGCATGGAGATTGAGGATTCTCTCTACCTCTTTCGCAAATGTGAGTTTGAAAACCAAAGAAAAATTTTTGTAGAGCTCAGTGATGAGAAACAAGCTGAATTTTCAGAAAATTTATCTCTCCAAGAACTTTCACGTATTATAGAGGATTTAGAATCAGATGATGTAACCTATCTTCTCTCCGAATTTGATGAAAAAACTACAGAAGTACTACTAAATACAATAGATCGGGAAGAGTCCGATAAAATTAGAACCCAGCTTAATTTTGAAGAAAACACAGCCGGGCGTTTAATGAATCTTCAGTTTGGAGTGATACGTGACACTGATAATGCACGCAAGGCAATCCAAGCCCTCAGAAGAATTGCAAAAGAAACAGATGATATATACGTGATGTATGTAACAGATAAAAATGGAATTCTTAGAGGTTTGATCAATTTAAAAGACCTGTTAATTGCTAATCCCAGAACTAGCGTAGAAAAACTCATGAAGTCTGTGCATTCCATCCATTTTTCTACTGACCAAGAAGAGGTGGCCCTAACCTTTAAGAAATACAACCTAGTATCTGCACCTGTGGTAGATGATTCTAATCGAATCATTGGTCGTATTACAGTTGATGATGTATTGGATATTGTAGAAGAAGAGGCAACTGAAGATATACTGAGGATGGGGGGAGTTAGTGAGCAGGAATCAATCACATCATCTATTTGGGAGTCGGTCAAGGGAAGGATGCTCTGGTTGGTCATCAATTTGGCTATTGCTATGTTGACTACATCAGTTGTAACTATTTTTGAAGAAACAATCCAAAGAATTGTAGTACTGGCTTCTTTAATGCCTATTGTAGCTGGTATGGGGGGGAATGCTGGAACCCAAGCTATCACAGTTATGGTGAGGGGGATTGCAACGGGTGAACTAAATGAGTACAACTGGGCACCTGCAGTACGAAAAGAAATACTTCTAGGTATTACAAATGGTATAGTAGTTGGATTTGTGACTATTCTAGTCACCTATGTATTAAAAAGAGACATATATATTTCAGGGGTAATTGGGTTAGCTATGCTTATAAATTTAACAATAGCTGGTTTTGTGGGATCTTCTGTGCCCTTACTTTTGAGATTTTTAAAAATTGACCCTGCTATTGCTTCCTCTATTTTTGTAACTGCATGTACGGATATGTTTGGTTTTTTTTGCTTTTTGGGATTGGCAACGCACTTTCTCTGATCTCAATTGTATACAAAAAAATTATTGCTTTAGGATACATGGTTTATTATTTTTTACGAGTATTCGTCTTCATTTTGCATAAAACTATACTGAGAGGTTTCAGTTGACAGAGATTTTTAAATTTAATACCAGTACCTCACTTCTTTTGGGTTGCATTCTTTTTCTTTTTTCCTGTGGATCCCCTGAAAAATTTAATAGCTCATCTTCTATAGGAGCTACTTCCAAAATAGGATCTTCTACAAAAGGTAAAAATAATTATTTTCCAGCTGGAGAATCTGAAATTATTCTGAATGAAAATGGAGAAGAAGTGAGTATTACTGATGATGATTTTGAATATTTCAAAAAGCCATCCAAAGATTCCACTGAAATGTTTAGAGTTCTAATAACAGGGAAAAAGTACATCCTCCGGCAAATTCGATCTTCAGCCCACTTCAAAAGAAAGTCAGATCCCGGTGGAGATGCTCTCATAATAGAGGATGTTGCTAGGTATGACGGTAAAATAAATTTTTTAGATGATGGTATGGTTGTGGTGAATCTAAATGCCAAATCTGGAAAAATAGAAAAGGTTAATTTTGGAACCCGTACTACAAGGATTGGAGATTTATCAAAAATTATCCAAAATGATTCCACAAGATGGCAGCTCGAACATAAAACACCTGAACCAACTGTAACCAAGTATACTGTGATTTATTATATCCAGCTCAAGGGAAATGCATCCAAAGATGAAATCAAAGAACAGCTTAAGAAAGAAGTAAGAAAATAGGGATAACAATGGAAAAAAATGCAAAAATATACGTAGCAGGGAAATATGGAATGGTTGGTTCTGCCATTGAAAGGTCCTTACGGGAGAAGGGATTTTCAAATCTTATAGGTCACAGTTCCGAAGAATTAAATCTCACACGCCAGGCGGATGTTGAAAATTTTTTTAAACATGAAAGGCCTGACTATGTATTTGTGTCGGCAGCTAAAGTGGGAGGTATATATGCTAACAATACATATCCTGGGGAATTCATTTACAACAATCTCCAAATCCAAAATAATCTTATACATAGTTCGTATGTCTACAGAGTAAAAAAGTTACTATTTTTAGGCTCATCCTGTATCTATCCAAAATTTGCAGACCAACCCATCAAAGAGGACTATCTCTTAAGTGGAAAATTAGAGCCAACCAACGAAGCCTATGCCATTGCTAAAATAGCGGGGGTTAAGATGTGTGAGTTTTATAACAAACAATTTCACACCAATTTTATTTCCGCAATGCCAACTAACCTCTATGGAATTGGTGACAATTACAATGCAATGAATGCACACGTGATACCAGCTCTGATCCGAAGAATACACGAAGCAAAAGCAAACCAATCCAAAGAAGTTGTGATATGGGGATCTGGAAAACCCTTGAGAGAATTTCTCTATGTAGATGATTTGGCGGATGCATGTATATTTTTAATGAATGAATATTTATCAAATGATACAATCAATGTGGGAAGTGGAATGGAGGTGAGCATACGGGAACTTGCCATTGCAATCCAAAAAGTTGTGGGATATACAGGAGAAATTGTATTGGATGCAAGTAAGCCTGATGGTTCTCCCCGTAAGTTATTGGACACCACCCGACTCCAGTCCCTTGGATGGAAACCCAAAACATCTTTGGAATCAGGCTTGGAATTGGCATACCAAGATTTTGTGACGGGGAATGTTCGATTCTGATAGTTTTTTGATTTTTTCTTTAGTAAAAAAAATCATATCCTCAAAAAAAAAGAGTGACGTAATTTGAGTTATTATGTCTCATTGTAAAAAATCTTAAAATCTAACTATCTTTACTCAATTTCGGATGAGTATTTCTGTGAATCCCTCCGAAACTGATACTAGTATATTCTAAGCTGGAGAACTATCTATGGGTGAGGGCTCACTTTCACAAGATGAAATAGATGCATTATTGCAAGGAGCGGATGAAACCGCATATGACGCTGGACCAATTGGTGGGTTGGGCGGTGGGGATGAACTTTCCCCAATTGACAAAGACTTACTTGCTGATATTTTATCACATTCTTTCTCACCTGCAGGAAGAAATTTGGAGACACTGCTTTCCAAATCAGTTAAGTTTACAAGTCCCAGCGTGGAATCTAAACCTTCCGGGGATATCACAAATGAACTGGGTGCGGGTGCTGTAAACCTTTTCACAAATTTATCCGGGGGAGTTACCGGGATGGCTTGTCTTGTAATTTCTGCAGACAATGCTTCAAAAATAGTGAATGTGCTATTGGGCGGGCTTTCCACAGGAGCCTTAGAGACTGCCCAGCTCCAAACTTTAAAAGATGCCTTTGTACCTATTATGGGAACTGTCAGTCTCCAGATGGGTTTGAAACTCAATTCAACAATCAACGGTTCCCCACTTGAAGTTTCTCTTTCCAGATCGGCTAAGGATTTAATTTTACCTGAAGCCAAGCAAATTGTAAAAACTACACTCAACCTCAACATTGAAGGGATTGGAGTATTCAAAGTTAATTATTTGATCTCCATGGCTACTGCAGAAGAAATTCTGAACCTCTCAAAGAAAGGTTCACAAAAACCCCAACAATCGGGAGGTGGTGGGATGAATGTTGCTGTAAATCAACCCAATATGGGGTATGCTCAACAAGGAGCCGGTCAAGTAGGTATCAAGGGAGTTGCTTTCCCATCACTGAGTTCAGCAAACCAATCCGGTGGCAATGCAAATCTAAACCTCCTTATGGATGTTCAGATGTCAGTCACAGTAGAACTGGGTCGTACCAAAATGTACATCAAAGATATTTTGGGCTTGGGTGAAGGTTCTATTATCGAATTGGACAAGCTTGCTGGTGAACCTGTGGATTTACTTGTCAATGGAAAGCTTATAGCCAAGGGAGAAGTTGTGGTGATCGATGAAAACTTTGGTGTTAGGGTAACAGATATCGTAAGTCCAACGGATCGAATCAAAACGGAAAGCAAATGAAAATAATTATTTTCTACATTAGTTTATTCTCTCTAGTCACAGTTTCACTTTTTACAACTCCTACGGATGATTTGAATCAGGAGCTTCGAAAAGAAATGGGTGCTCAGGATGCAAAGGTTCAAAAAGCCAAGGATGGTTCCTCAACTACAGAACCCGCTTTAGAGCCCAATCCTGTCAGAGAGAGATACAATGTAGGAACTGAGGAAGATGGCAGTTTGTTGTGGATTCTAGTTAAGATAACCATGGTTTTTACAATCCTTGCTGTTATTTTTTACTATGCACTTCGGTTTTTATCTATCAATCGGAATGAAAGATTTCCAGTCAAAGGACTCATGAGGGTTCTCTCTTCTCTGCCTGTCTCTGGGGGAAAGGAAGTGCAAATCATAGATGTAGGGGGTATGTTGTTTGTTATAGGTATCTCAGAAGGAGGAATCAATTTGATCAAGGAAATTGATTCACAGGAAACCAAGGAGAAAATTTACCAAGCCCGTGACACAGCAGAACCAACACACGAAAATTTTGTGGATGTATTATTAAAAAATTTCAAAGGAACAGAAACCTTGCAATCTATAGTAGGGGGACTCCAAAAAGCAACCCCTCCATCCGAAGATGATGTGGTCGAAGAAATCAAATCGAGACAAATTGAGCGATTGGACAAAATGCGCAAAGAGCGTCAGGATATTTTAAAAAAAGATGTTGACAACACGGAATTCAGTAAATACATTTAGGTATAAATGAGACATAATAATATTTTGGGGACAAAACTAGGAAATGGAAAATTGCTAAATAGATTTTTCCTACTCATGGGGCTTGCGATTTTTTGCTTGTTGCCAGTTGTTTTTTCTTTGAATGCAGAGGAAACCAGGATTCCTATACCCAGTCTTAATTTTAATGTGAAAGAGGCAAAATCTCCAAGGGAAACAAGTCTTTCTCTGATGATTCTCTTTTTGGTTACTATTCTTTCCTTAGCTCCTGCTATTGTTATGTCCATGACATCTTTTACAAAAATCGTCATAGTAATGGATTTTGTAAGACGGGCATTGGCAATCCAAAATTTACCTCCAAACCAGGTAATGATGGGACTTGCACTCTTTATGACTTTTTTTATCATGGCTCCCACTCTCAAAGATGTCAACGAAAAGGCTTTTACTCCATTCGTGGATGGTAAAATTGAAACCACGGAATTTTTTGAAAAATCCATGGTACCCATTCGTGATTTTATGATACGTCAAATTGGTAAGACAGGGACCAAAGATGTAGCACTCTTTTTGAAATTAGGTAAGGTGAAAGAAGTAAAAACGTATGAAGATGTTCCTTCCTATATTTTAATCCCTGCGTTTATGCTGTCTGAATTAAAAAAAGCATTTATTATAGGAATTTATTTATTCATTCCATTTATCATCATAGATATCGTAGTGGCTTCCACCCTTCTCTCCATGGGTCTTATGATGCTCCCACCCGTTATGATAAGTCTTCCCTTTAAATTGATCTTGTTTGTACTCGTAGATGGTTGGAACTTATTGGTATTTGAATTGGTCAGGAGTTATAAATGACAGAACTAGATGTAGTAGCACTTTTGAGAGAATCCCTTTTTGTAACACTGAAAGTGTCCTCTCCCATTTTGATCACAGCCCTAGTGGTAGGTTTGGTGATAGGTATCTTACAAACTACCACGTCCATCCAAGAGCCCACTATAGCCTTTGTCCCTAAACTGGTAGCCATTTTTGTGGTGATAGTGATCTTTGCTTCCTGGATAGTAAGGGTGATGACTGACTACACACGAAATATATTTTTTATGATAGAGAGAATATAATCTATAATGCTTGGATACTTTCTATACAACTTCCAAACTTTTTTGATGATCCTTGCTAGGATTTTTGGATTGTTTTCTATCGCTCCTGTATTTGGGTCGGATGCGGTATCATTTTCGTATAGAATTATGCTTTCTTTTTTAGTATCACTCATTCTCTTTCCTTTTACAGCAGAACACATGATGCAAGTGCCGGGAGGGATGGGGGAATATTCCATTATTATTCTCTCGGAAGCACTCATAGGAATTTTAATAGCTTTTTTGGTTAATATAATCTTTGCAGGGTTTCAAATGGCAGGGGAATACTTCAGTGTGCAGATGGGATTTGGATACACAGAAGTCTTGGATCCTGTGAGTCAAACATCACTTCCCGTAATCTCCCAATTAAAGAATCTAATGGGAGTGATGGTATTTCTAGTCACCGGTGCCCATAGAGTTATGATTGAAACTTTGGCACTCTCTTTTGAAAAGATAAGAATATTAGAATTTACTGCGGAGATTAACAAAGGAATTTTAAAGGTTTTTGAATCTGCTCTGGGTGCTATGTTCCTTGTGGCATTTAAGATATCTTTGCCTGTACTTGGAATACTAATTCTTGTTACCATTGCAGAGGCTCTCATGGGGAAAGCTGCACCCCAAATGAATGTATTGCAGTTAAGTTTTCCCGCCAAAATAGTAATTGGAATGGCTGTTTTGATAATCGTACTACCATTGATTGAAAAACAAATGGTAATGAGCTTTGAGTTGTCTTTTGATAGAATACAAACGCTTCTAAGGTTATGGCCACAAAAATGATCCATGAAGAATTTATCATAGATCTCCAGCTCTTTGCAGCAGAAGACGAAGGGCGAACAGAAGAGGGTAGTGAAAGAAGAAGAAAGGAGGAACGTGATAAAGGAAACGTACCTAAATCATCGGAACTCCCCGCTGCACTTGTTCTATTGGCTACTGTATTAACTGTATTCTTATTGGGTAATTATTTTTTTACTAAATCATTTTTGATTTTCAAAAAATATATAGAAAACGTTCATACCTATGAATCCTTCTCTTCAGAAGATTTGGGAATTTTATTTAGAAATGCATCCGATGATATTTTCTCCCTTTTATTTCCTGTGATGGGGATAGCATTTGTAATTGCAATAACTGGAAATGTTGTCCAGGTAGGATTTCTTTTCAGCTCTACAGCTCTATCTTTTAATTTTAGTAAGATTGTGCCTAATTTTAAAAAAGTATTACCTACACGACAAACTCTCTTTAATCTAGGAAAAGCACTTGGTAAACTTATCTTAATTGGATGGGTATCTTATGTAATTATATCATATGATTTTTTACCCATGCTTTTAGCAGGTGAAATGGGATTGAAAGGAGCCTTGGTATTGTTATCAAGGTCATCACTCAAAATATTTCTGGTGATAGGAATTTTGTTTTTTATAATTAGTATTTTTGATTATTATTTTCAAAAATATGAATTTGAAGAATCCATAAAAATGACCCCCTCTGAAGCAAAGCAGGAGATGAA
This sequence comes from Leptospira interrogans serovar Manilae, assembly GCA_945887855.1. Taxonomy (GTDB): domain Bacteria; phylum Spirochaetota; class Leptospiria; order Leptospirales; family Leptospiraceae; genus JACKPB01. Next base: position 11,461 of record CAMCZP010000055.1, read on the forward strand.
GGAAACCGAAGGGGACAAGTCTATTTTAAATAGAAGAAGAAATATGGTCAGGGAGTTTATCAGAAAAGGGATGCTCCAAAGAATTCCCAAAGCGGATGTTGTAATTGTCAATCCTACACACTATTCGGTGGTATTGGAATACAAGCCGGAGATTCATGCTGCACCTATTGTAACAGCTAAGGGTATGGATGAAATGGCACTATTGATACGAAGATTGGCAAAAAAAAATGATGTTCCTATCATAGAAGATAGAATTACAGCCAGAATGTTGTACGACGAAGTGGAAGTGGATCAAGAAATTCCAGCTAGATTTTTTCGAGCTGTGTCTATTATAATATCCAGGCTTGACAAGTATAGGAGAGTTGCATAAAAATGGAATTAAAGAAATGGTACAATCAGTCTGATGTAATACTTGGAGTAGGGGTCATTGGTATTCTTGCCATGTTGATCATACCCCTCCCGGGTTTCATTTTGGATGCACTGATTGTGGTGAGTCTGACATCTGGATTATTGATTTTATTAACATCTCTCTCTGTCAAAGAGCCTTCAGATTTTACCATTTTTCCAAATTTACTTTTGATCACGACACTTTTCAGACTTGCATTAAACGTATCTACAACCAGGCAAATACTTGCAAAAGGATCCTCCTTCAATAGTCATATCATTGATGCATTTGGTTCTTTTGTTGTGGGTGGTGGAACTGGAATGGGTAGGTATGTAATTGGATTTATAATCTTTTTAATCTTGGTCATTGTGCAGATTGTAGTTATCACAAAAGGTGCAACACGTATTGCAGAGGTTGCTGCCAGATTCACATTGGATGCTCTTCCCGGTAAGCAGATGGGAATTGATACTGAATTATCAAGTGGAAATATCAACGAAGAAGAGGCAAGAGCTCGCCGTAAAAAAGTCCAGAGAGAAGTTGATTTTTATGGAGCAATGGATGGAGCGAGTAAATTTGTTCAGGGTGATGTTCGTGCGGGTCTCATTATCACAGCTATAAATCTCCTGGGTGGTATCGTCATAGGAATGGCAATACGTGGTGAAAGCTTTTCCAATGCATTGGAGATTTATGGAAAGTTTACCATCGGGGATGGTCTTGTGTCACAAATTCCTGGACTTTTAACAACTACTGCAACCGGTATGATCGTAACTCGAGCTGGTTCCGAAAAAGATCTTGCGGAAGAATTTAAGAGTCAGTTATTTATGAATCCAAGAACTTTGTATGTAGTCTCTGGATCCCTAGCTGCTGCATCTTTCATACCGGGCTTACCCTTTTTCTCCTTGATGTTTTTTGCGGGTGGTATTGCATATCTTGCCTATTCAATCCAACAGAATGCTATAGAAGTTTTAGCAAAATTAGAAAAAAAAGAAACAGAAGTAAAAACAGAAAAAAAACCCGATTACTACAAAGAGTTACGCACGGATCCTATTGAAGTTGAATTGGGACTAAATTTAGTTCCCCTGGTAGATGCAAGCCAGGGTGGAGTTCTTTTAGACCAAATCTCTAATTTGAGAAGAAGATTTGCAATTGATACTGGGTTAGTAATACCGGCAGTGCGCATTCTCGACAATCTGGAGCTCCCACCCGATAGTTATGCAATCAAAGTTCATGGTGTGATTGTTGGAGAAAGTAAAATAAAAGCTGATAGGCTCATGGCTCTTGACAATGCAAAAAAAGTAACAGAGCCCGTTCGCGGTGAAGATTTCACAGAACCCACTTTTGGATATAGAGCAAAATGGATTCATCCAGATGATAAAATTGAAGCAGAAAACAAAGGCTACACTGTAGTTGATCCCTCAACTGTAATTGTAACACAACTAAAAGAACTGATTGCTAACCATGCATCTTCACTCTTGGGTAGAGAAGAGGTTAAGAGTTTACTTGAGCATCTTAAAACCACTCATCCAAGTTTAGTTCAGGAGATTGATGATAAAAAAGTAGGTTATGGACTTATCCAACAAGTACTACAAAATTTACTTAGAGAGGGTCTTGGGATTAGAAATTTAGCTGGAATTGTAGAAGCAATTGCAAACAATGAATCTAGATCAAGGGATCCATTCTTTCTCTCTGAAAATGTAAGACAATCTATTTCCAGGCAAATCATAAATGATTACCAGGGTGCAGATGGAAAGCTACATGTTGTAACAATAGATCCTAAGGTTGCAGATAGGCTCAGTAAGGGAGTAGTGGTGGATCCTATAGAGGGAAGCCTTATATCAATACCACCAGATTATTATAATAAATTCATAGAAGCAATAGCAAGAGAATACAATAAATTTCACAATGATGGAAAGTTTCCCATTTTTGTTGTGAGCCGACCACTGAGGCTCCCGCTTTCCTATATGCTTGCAAAGGAGTTTCCTCCCAGAAATTTTGCTGTGCTTGCAATAGAAGAAATACAAACCAGCACAAAAACAGTTATGGAAGGCGTTATCAACGTCTTAGTAGATCCAGTGAAGGCTGGAAGAAGTATGGAATGATGATGAGTTTACTTTTAGGAGATTATTATGGACTTTGTTAAAATTAGAGGTAGGGATATACAGGATTGTTTCATGCAAATGAAAATGAAGTACGGACCTGAGGCACATGTATATGAACAGAGGATAGTCACTGAAGGAGGGGTCTTTGGAAGTAAGCTTCTTGCTAAGAAATATGTAGAGATTGAAATTGGAGTCCCCGAACAACAAACTTCTAAGGATCGAGTAGAGAGAAAGTTAGAAGATTTAAAAGAACTTCTCAGACAAAAAACCAATGATGAAACTAGAGTCAGAAAAAAATCTTTAAATGATATCAAGCCCCTTCTCAGCAGAGAAAAAGATAGGGAAAAGGAAAGAGAAAAACGTAATATCCATATAGAGGATGATTTTTTAACAGAAGATAGAAATGAAGAAGTAGAGTTTCCTCCTATTTCCAAAAAAGATTCAAGAGAATTGGGTATTTCCATGAAGGATGAACTTCTATACAAAGAAAATACTCAAAAACCTGGAAATGATTCCATATATCTCAAGAGAGTTCGTGAAAAATTAATCAAAGAAGGTCTCACACCTGATTATACGGATGAATTGATCTCTAAAGCAGACAAACATTTGTCATACATTGACAAAGCAAAAAGCTCAGTAGTAAATGAAAAAATAGCAGAAATATTAGAAGATAGAATAAGCGTAGATTCTGATTTATTTTCTGGAACAGGAAGAGGAAAAAGAAAAATAGTTTTCTTGGTAGGTCCTACAGGAAGTGGCAAGACAACTACAATAGCTAAGTTAGCTGCCAAGTATTTCTTGCACATGGGAAGGATGGTGTCTTTGTATACCACTGACAATTATAGAATTGCAGCCATTGAACAACTCAAGAGATACGCAGATACAATGGAAATCCCATTTTTTGCTGTTAAGGACAATTTAAAATTTAAAGAAAAGCTATCTAGGGATGGATCTGAATTAATTTTAATTGATACAGCCGGTTATAATCATAAAAATCCTGATTTCTTGCAAAAAATGCAATCCTACCATGATGCATTTTCTGACAGGGACTCAATTGAAAATATACTTGTAGTACCATCAGTCATGTCTACTTCAAATATGAAATCCGTTATGGATGCTTATGAGAATGTTGGATACAAAAGAATGATTCTCTCTAAAATGGATGAAGCTGATTATATTTCTTCTGCATTGGAGCTCGCGGACACACACGGTAAATCCTTTGCATATTTTAGCATCGGACAGGAAGTTCCATTTGATATGATCCCGGCATCTAAGAAAATATTTGCAGACTTAATATTAAATCCTGATAAAATGAAAGATATAAAAGGGGAAGCATTTGCTCTCGCAAATACTTAAGTGTTAATGATGGACCAAGCTGCAGCATTACGCAAACTTAGAGACAACTCTCCAAAGAAAAACTCTAGTGTATCAAAGAAGAGATCCACTAAGATATATGCAGTTAGTTCTGGGAAAGGTGGGGTAGGGAAGAGTACCATTACCGTGAATTTAGCTCTATCCTTATCTCAAGAAGGAAAAAAAGTTTTAATTATGGATGGAGATTTAGGGCTTGCAAATATAAACGTAATACTAGGTATTATACCAAAACATACACTTTATCATGTAATTCGGGGGCATAAAACCCTCAAGGAAATTATCTTAGAAACTCCCGAAGGTCTTCATATAATCCCTGGGGCGAGTGGTTATACACAACTTGCAGATTTAGATACAACTTCTAGAGATAATCTACTGAAGAGTTTTTCAGAATTAGATGATTATGACTTTATTTTTATTGATACAGGAGCTGGAATCAATTCTATCGTGATAAACTTAATTATGGCAGCTGATGAGGTTTTAATTGTAACTACTCCAGAACCAACTTCCATTACAGATTCATACGGTTTAATCAAATCAATTATAAGTAGAAATAAAAATTATAAGTTAAATGTAATTATAAATAAAGCAAAAGATGAAATTGAAGGAAGAAAAGTTGCTAAACGGGTGATTGATATTAGCAACAAATTTTTAGGTGTAAATCCTAAAGAAATTGGTATTGTTTTTAAAGATGAGGATGTGGAGAGAAGTATCTATGCTCAGAAACCCTTTTTAATCAATACACCTAGGGCTAAAGCTTCTGATTGCATTCAACGTCTATCTAGGGCGATCATTGAGGATAGTGTAGGACAAACAGAGGAAGATAAGAGGTTGAGTGGGTATCTTAAAAAGTTTTTTGCAAACAATGATAGGGAAAAATAGGAGAGGCAAAATTTGAAAAATAAGATTGTAGTTGCATTTTTTGTCATCGGGATGGGTTTGAGTTTGCCCGGAGGATTTTTAGTAGGAAATCCTATATTAAATATACTTACATATAGTATCATCTCATCTTTAATTCTAGCTGGTTTAGTATTTGGATTGTTAACATTTCTGGAATCAAAGGTTCCTGAATTTGTGGATTTTTTAAATTCTGTTCAGTCAGGTGAGCCTATGGAGGAATCTAATTCTGAAGAAAGTTCAGGTGATGCAAGCAGTGGTATGGAAAATTCTTCAGATTCCAGTCCTTCTTTGGGAGATGCCACACCCCCTCCCAAAAACCAGGAAGCTATGGGTGATCCTTCTAATAAGAATGAAAAACCTAAAAATGGTAAATTTGGAGATCATATAATGATAGATAATATTCCTATTAAGAATGAACCTAAATTAATGGCAGAAGCAATCCGAACTATGATGGCACAGGATGACCCACCACCATCCAATTGAAAATAAATGAGAATGAAATTATTAAATATTATAAAGAGAGGAATTAATTTAATTTAACTTTAAAAGTAAAATTGAATATAAAAATACGAGCCATGTCCAGACTACTTGATAAATATAACCAGATTGATGAAACTTCCCTTTGGAAAGAATACAGAGTAACTAAAAAGCCTGAGATACGAAGCTATCTTGTTGAAAAGTATTCACCTCTCGTAAAACACGTAGCGGGTAGAGTTGCTATAGGAATGCCACAAAATGTTGAATTTGATGATTTGGTCAGCTATGGGGTTTTCGGACTCTTAGATGCTATTGAAAAATTTGATCCTGCAAGAGAAATTAAGTTTAAAACATACGCGATGACAAGGATACGCGGCAGTATCTTTGATGAGCTTAGGTCTGTGGATTGGATACCCCGATCTATTCGCCAGAAAGCAAAACAACTTGAACAGATCATTGGAATGCTTGAAAACAAAGAGGGCAAACCAGTGGAAGATGAAGTGATTGCCAAAGAGTTGGGAGTTTCGATGGAAGAGTACACTTCTATTTTAACTAAGATCAGTGGAACATCACTGGTGTCTCTCAATGATATTTGGTTTTTAGGGGATGAAAATGATGAAGTGTCTTTTATGGAAACTTTAGAATCACCCTCAAACATGAATCCTGATGTCATCATTGAAAGGGAAGAGATTAAAAATGTGATTGTAGAGGCTATAAAAACACTTCCTGAGAAGGAAAAAAAAGTTATAGTTTTGTACTACTATGAAGACTTAACTCTAAAAGAAATTGGAGAAGTATTAGAAGTTACCGAATCAAGAATTTCCCAATTGCATACCAAAGCTGTGATGCGTTTGAGAAGTAAGTTGGGGAAAGTTAAGTCTGTTGTATCTAGAAAATAAAAGGTTATACTTTTATTTTCTAGATATAAAAAATTCTATAAAATAAAATCTTTTTACTTTGGAAAGTTTTAAGTATAAAAAATGTTTCATTTTAAAATATAAGTTGTCTAGATTTTATTTAGAGGTAATTTTTTCTTTATTATTTTGTTTTTATAATTGTACCGTTTCCGATCCTAATTATTTAAAAAAGACTCTTTCAAATGTAAGTCATACAGGTTTTATCTCAAGAGATTTTTTTCAGGTTGTAGTTGAAATCCCAATTTTAAGTAGTGAACTTACTATTTTAAAAGAGAGAGAGTGGTGTATCCAAAAAGCTTTACAAGAGAGAGATCGTGTTACTATACCTATTTTAAGATCAATTGCAGGTTCATCACTAAAGAATAAAAATAAAGATTCCATATACAAAACAGGTTATAAAACTATCTCTAAAAATTTTCAATCCTCTAGAGGTGAATTTTCTTGGTTTTTAGATTCTATGTTCATATTCCAAGAAGATTATTCCTCAAGGGATAAATGTAAATTTGTTTATAGAAATATCCAAAATGACCTTTATGCAAAAGTAGAAGATATCTATTTAGTTTTACCCGAGGAGACAAATAGAGAAAAATCAAAATATATAGATCCCTCAGCACCAGCTACCCAACAAACTCCGGGGCAAACAAACACTAACCCTATAACTCCAGGTGTACTGAGGTAAAAATATTATAGCAATGAGAATGATAAATATATTATATGTTACTATATTTTTCTTTTCACAGCAAATAATTGGTAAAGACATACAAATTAGTAATAGTAAAATTTTTAACTCTGAAACACTAGAATTTTCATCTACTGCAGATCTAATAATATCAGGTGATAAAATAAAAGAAATCAAACCAAATAAATCAAAAATAATTGATTACTATATCTTACCTACCTTTTGTGATTTGAATGTTACTCTTGGAATGGATTCATTGGGTTCAGGCAATACTAGGAAAGGAGTTGATTTAGCACTCCAATCATTTTTGTACCACGGTTTTTCCCATATATATTCAGTCAACAATCCACCATGGCTTTTATATCTTAAAAACAAAAATAACCAGTATCCAATAGTAAAATATGGCAGTAAATCAATTCTATTCCAATCCAAAGAATTTCCTAATTTGCCTGATAGTATTTATAAGGTCATTAATGATCCCAATGAAATAACCCAAGAATCATCCTCCGAAGAAACCTCTGATAAAAATATAATAACCATACTAAATAGGTACACTCCAAATAATGAGTCTTACTTTGATATGGATTATTTTCGAGAGATTGCAAAAAAATCAAATGATAATACTATATATTTAGTTTCAAATTTTGGGGATCCAACCGGAATACTGGATTCTATTCGAGCTGGGATAAAATATATAAAAGATCCGATTCCCACAAATATTTTAAGGAACATTCCAATTGAAGTATTTGAAAATATACACTACATTCCTGAGCTTAATGTTTACCATAACTTATATTTACAAACAGATAATAATTTATTAGAAACTGAAAATAACTATAGAGCAACTATATCTAAATTTTATAATAAATATTATTATCAAAATGTAAAAGAAAAAATAGTAGTAAAAACTATTTCTACTAAAGAAATAGATGATATAAATAAAGAATATCCAGATTATATTAAATTTATTAAAGAAAATAAAAAATTCTTAAAAAATATAATAGTTAGTGGTGGTTCTGGAAATTATTTATCTTTTCCCGGTATTTCTTCCTTAAGAGAACTATTGCTTCTGAATGATAGTATAGAAGATTCCTACAAAGCAATTAATTTTATCACTAAGAACTCATGTAGGTTATTTTCAAATGAGTATGATGGAACAATCCAAGTTAATGGAAAGGCAAATTTACTTTTGTATAAATTCAATCCATTAGAAAAATTAAATAAAATTTCGGAGATACATAGTATCTATATCAATGGAAATAAAGTAGT
>CAMCZP010000056.1 GCA_945887855.1 Leptospira interrogans serovar Manilae
ATTTCTATCCAATCAGATTTCCAGATGACAGAAATGTTTTCCATCCAAGAAATTGAGCATTCGGGAAAAATCACCCTTCGTATTCTTCCTTTTCATACAGGACTTTCGGTTCTTCTCTGTATCAATCCATTTCATTCCAAAGAAACATGTTATACACCTTACAGTGGTTCTCTCCAAATTGTTAGTGAAATGGAAGGTCAAAAGTGGAATGTAATCAGAAACTTTAGCGCAGAAAAAGAGAATCTAGAACTCATTGTAAATTCTTGTAAAACTTTATCTTCTGCAGAACGTCCATCTGATTTTTTATATAGATTGGGTACACCCCTCCAGTGTTTAGAGTTTATGCTTGAGTTGGAATCACTTGGGGATAAAGTGGAGCTTGAATTTCCAGAGGGAAACCCTTTTTCTATTTCAGGAAATGTACATTTCTCATCCGTTCATCTCAATATCCAAGAAGATTCAACTTTTTATAATTTACGGGGATATGTAGAAATCAATCCCAATAAAAATATAGAAATTCATACTATCTTTTTCAGACTCTCCAAGTCTATAGAAACTTTTCTACCTATGGAAGATGGCTCCTATTTGTGTCTTACAGAGGATCTATATACTGTATTTAAAGAATTGCAATTGATTTCTATATCAAATAAAACAGAAATTCTTTTTTCATCTTTGAGCATACCCGTTGTTATGGAACTTTTGCATTCATTCCCCTATGTATCGTATGACAAATCTTGGATGGAAAAATTTTCTGCTTATACAGCTTTGCAAATAAGCCATCCACCTCTACCAATTGGTTTGAATGCTTCCCTTAGATCTTATCAAAAAGAGGGCTATGAATGGATCATGCGATCTCTGGAATGGGGGGCGGGGGTTTGTCTCGCAGATGATATGGGATTGGGTAAAACTATCCAAACCTTAGCTGTTTTTCTTGCACATGCACAACAAGGACCCAGTTTGGTAGTGGCTCCCACTTCTGTGATTTCCAATTGGGAAAAGGAAGCAAAAGAATTTACGCCAGATTTACAAATTCATAACTTCCTAGGAGTGGAGAGAGAAAAGATTCTCCAAACTCTCGAGCCATTTGATTTGGTGATATGTTCATATGGTGTATTACAAAATTCAGATCTATCTGAAAAGTTATCAAAAGTTCAATGGAATATCATACTACTAGACGAAGCCCAAATGGTAAAAAATAGTTCTTCCAAGCGGGCTGAATCTGTTTTATCCCTTAGGTCCCTTCATAAAATCCTTACAACGGGAACACCAATTGAAAATCATCTGGGGGAACTATGGTCACTCTTTCATTTTCTAAACCCAACTCTCTTTGGCACTAAAACAATGTTTAAGAGAAAATTCTCAGATCCCATCCAAAAGCATGGAGACCAAAAGGCATCGGAGCGATTGCAAAAACTGGTTTCCCCATTTATCCTCAGAAGATTGAAAAAAGATGTATTACTAGAATTGCCCGGGAAAACAGAAATTGTTTTACATGTTGAACTTAAGACCCAAGAACGGGAATTTTATAATTCCTTAAGATCCACTGTTCTTCTTAAACTTTCAGAAGAAGAGCTACCCGAATCACAAAAGAGAATCCAAGTTCTCTCTGAACTAATGAAGCTCAGAAGAGCCTGTTGTCATCCAAGTTTAGTGGATCCTTCCATTGCAATCGAAGGTTCTAAGTTTTTATTGTTTCAAGAGATCATAGGGGAGCTAATTGAAAATAAGCATAGAGCATTGGTTTTTAGTCAATTTGTAGATCACCTTTCTTTGTTAAGAACTTATTTCCAGTCCCAAGGAATCTCTTTTCAATACTTGGATGGATCTTCATCGAGGGCATCCCGAGCTAAAAGCATTGAAGACTTCCAAAGAGGGGAAGGGGATGTATTTCTCATAAGTTTAAAGGCTGGGGGTTCTGGATTGAACCTAACAGGTGCTGACTATGTTCTCCATATGGATCCCTGGTGGAACCCCGCAGTAGAAGACCAAGCTTCTGATAGAGCCTATAGGATGGGTCAAAAACTACCTGTAACTGTCTATAGATTGATCACATCCAACACAATTGAGGAGTCAATCTCTGCACTCCATAGTAGAAAAAGAGAACTTGCTGGAAGCATCCTGGAGGGTGTGGGGGGAAAGACGTCGCTTACTTCAAAAGAACTTGTAGATTTACTGGAAGATAGGTAAATTGGTAAGCATGAACCGTCCCAGACTTTTAGCAAAAGAAGAAGTTGAAACTTCCCTTAGTAAATACAATCACTGGAAATTGGGGTTAGATGGAATTAGAAGAGAAGTGAATTTTTCTGCTTATCTGGATGGATTGGACTTTGTTAAAAAAGTGGCTTTGCTATCAGAGAAACTCAACCATCATCCGCAAATTGTATTAGATTACAAACGCGTGACGATTGTATCTATTACTCATGAACCCTTTGGTTTTACGGAGTTAGATTTCCAACTTGCGAATGAAATTGAATTGATACTAGCTGTGTAACAAAAAGCCATCAAATGATGGCTTAGTTTTATGAAAAATTGTAACGATCCATATTATCATTGAATCGGTAACCAACTCCCCAAATTGTTTCTATCCATTCAGGATGAACGGAATTTTTTTCTAATTTAGAACGAATTCGTTTGATATGACTATCTATCATTCTTTCGAAACCATCCCATTCCACTCCCCAAATAGCTTCGAGTATCATTTCTCTTGAAAAAACTTTCCCAGGTGACGATGCCAAAAGATGAAGAATATCAAACTCTTTTCGGGAGATATTGATAATTTGGTCTTTTACATTGACTCTTCGTCGTACGGGATCTATTTTCAAAGGTCCACGGATGATTTCCCCATCACTGGTGATGGTGGATCTGGCAAATGAATTTTTAGACACAGAGGCGTCCCAACGTCTAAAGAATACATCCACCCTGGCTTTAAGCTCACGAATTGAAAAAGGCTTTGTGATATAATCATCAGCACCTAACTCTAAGCCCATTACTCTATCTATTTCCTCAGTTCTGGCTGTGAGAATAAATATAGGTGTGGCATCGTCACCTTTACGGATTGTACGACAAATATCGACTCCATCCATGTCGGGTAAACCTAAGTCAAGTATCAGAAGATCAGGCCTTTCATCTTTATAAGCTTTTAAACCTGCTTCTCCTTGGTTGGTTACAATCGTCTGGTACTGTGACGAATCCAAAGATTTTTTTAAAACGTTAGCGGTATCCTGCTCATCTTCTATGATTAAAATTTTTCTCATTTGATAATCCCCAGATTTAGCGCTTACCGGTAGTTCGCTTGTATGTTTGTTTGTGCGTTGTTTGTTTGTTTTCACGGTATTTAAGATTTCTTGAACGACTCTTTTAAATCAGTCAAGGAAAAAAATATAAAATGTAAATAAAAATTATTAAAATTTATATTCCCTCGATACCATAGCGTTGTAAGGTTTTAATACACGGATTGCTCAAAATATTCAGGGAATTAAATGTAGAATGAATTCTTAGTACGTAAAGAGCTCTAAAAAATATGTAATCATTTCTATAAGTGTGGTCTTGTGTCACTTTGAAAATAGCAAAATAGACTAGTTAATTTATTATTGAATGTATATCTTTTGCATAACGACTTTTTGTTATTCCTTGGAAAGTATATGTCAATGTTAGTGGTAGAGCACAATCCATAGAAGATGGAAACCTTATAATTTTCATTTTGATACAAAGTATTGTGGTTGAATTAGGTATTTATGGAATTTTTCTGAGATTTTAGATAATTTTTATAATTAGAATGATTCTATTATAGAAAAAACCTATTGGTTTTATTGTAAGAAATTAGGAAGTTTAGACAGAGTATACGTATTTACTCAGCGAGTTCGGCATATACCTAAATACTAAATTTACTTTTTAATTCCAATTCTTCTTTAATCTCAAATTTCTTTGTTACTTTTTTCTTCTCTTTATGGAAAGAGAAGAAAATAGTAACCAAAAAAGAAGAGAAACCCGGATGTTCGCTCCGCTCTCTAAACCTCCGGGGTATTGTATTGCTCTGAAGTGATCAAAAATACTTATCCTTCTAAATGAAATGGGGTGGATATTTAGAATTATACAATGTATTTCTTTAGTAGAACTGTAAGAAATGGACTTTTACAATTCTACTAATTTTATATCTTTAAGCTTATAGAGACAAGGTTTGGTTTGTATTTTTAAAGATCGGATGGAGTGTTGAAATCAACTGCAAACCACAAAACGAGGGTTGCTCCACCATTTCCATCTTTCCACATAGCAGGACCCATAAAGAGTTTAGGGGATACTTCCCGAATTTCATCCCGGATCATAGTGATAAACCAAGGATTTTCTGGTTGGTCATAGTCTAAAAGAATGCATGGTTTGTAATCTATGACTGAGTTGACTACCTTTGTTTCAAAGGGAAACCAGTCAAAGCTAGATGTCAAAACTTTGATTCGATTGATACCTCTTCCATTTTGAGCACTGAGTGGAAAAAAACTTTTTCCATCCCAGGGAAAGAAATTTGCGGAGGAGACAAACTTAAGTGCATCAAATGCAGGTGTGTTATCTGTATATCTCACGGAGAGCATTCTACCCTTTGGTCTTCCATTGAGAACACTGATATCTTGCGGGACGGTACCTGATCGGTAAATTGATTCTAAAGTGTCTGTATCTAGATTGGAAAGGGAATCTAGGGAATATTGTTTTTGTGTGGTGGTTTGTGCCATATATGCATCTCCTGATTTTTGCTCTATTGTAAAGAGTATTCCATACCCAGTAAATCAGAAAATCAGAGTACTACTAAAAATTATAAATAAAAAAACTGGGAAAGGCAATATATATAGAGTTATAAATTAATTTATGGAAGTAAATAAGTTATTAAAAATCTTTATTACCCATACTTCTTGAAATACTATCAAAGTTTAAAGTAAATAAGTTCAGAAGAATTATTTATTTTAAACGAAAATATGTATTTCCTTTGAAATTTCTAAAAGTATAAGACAGAGCATCTTCTTTTTCAAGATAATCTGTGGGAAGGGGAATTTTACCACCACCCCCAGTCAGATCCACAACGTAGTTGGGAATGGTTATCCCACTCATGTAACCTCGGAGGGATTTGATAAGCTCCTGTCCTTTGGAAATTTCAACTTTGAAGTGGGAACTTCCAAATACATCATCACATTGGTGCAGGTAATAGGGTTTGATACCAAAATGAACAAGTTTATAATTTAAATCACGCAGAGCATCGGTTGTGTCATTCACTCCCTTGAGTAGAACACTTTGGTTTAGTAGTACTACATTTCCTTTTTGGATGAGTTTATGAATTGCAACTTCTGCATCTTTTGTGAGTTCATTGGCATGATTGAAATGAGTTACAAGGAACAATGGAAAATGGGACTTGAACACATTTACCAATTCATCCGTGATTCGATAGGGAAGTGTCACAGGGTACCTAGTATGGATTCGCACTTGGTTTATATGAGGGATTTCTTTGAGAGAACCCAGTAAGTAATCCAATTGGTTGTCAGAGAGGGAGAGGGGATCCCCACCTGAGAGAATAACTTCCTTGATCTCTTTGTGGGATTGGAAGTATTCCAGAGCTTTTTCCCAATCTTCGTTTCGGGGCGTGGAACTGCTTTCGCCCACCTTTCTCTTTCGTGTGCAAAATCTACAGAAAACGGCACACATGTGGGATAGATACCAAAGGGCTCTATCGGGGTACCTATGGGTCACACCTTTCACTGGCATAAAGGTTTCTTCTGCGAGAGGATCTGCTACTTCATTGGGTAGTTTGGTAAGCTCCCCTGATGCCGGTATGATTTGGCGGCGAATAGGGCAGCTTGGATTATTTTTATCAACTAGAGATAAGTAGTACGGTGTGACAGCAAAATCAAAAAATTCATCTGCATCTTTGAAAATAGAAATTTCTTCCGGTGTGAGTTCAATTTCTTTTTGTAGGGTCTGCAGGTCTTTGATTCGATTTTGGATTTGCCATTTCCAGTCTCTCATCTTTAAAACTTACCGAGCCTCGGTATGTTAAATTTTCGAGAAATTCTTTCATCAGCTTTTTTTAAATTTTCTTTTGCTAGGGCAATTGTAATTCCATTGTCTAACTCTATTTTGAGAATTTCTGAATTGGAATCGCGGAAGGTGGCTTCCATTTCTTTTATGGAAGTGACTTCTTTATCTTCCACGGACTTAACTATCTCCAACCCTAAACTGTGATACCCATTGTTAATCTCATCGGGAAGCACCTGTAACAGAATGAGAATTCTACCCTTCCCACCAATCTCATGGTGTTTGTGGTAATCAACAAGATAGACCAATTTCTTATCCACTCTGCCCCGCCAGTTTTGCCCCCATTCTCTCAGCAAAAATTCTGAGAGTTCGGTAAATAAAAATCCACCCCGAAGGGTGTAGTTGGGAAGTTTTCCAAAGGAGTGCATATAGGGAATTTTGATAGATTTCTGTGGAAATGCTTTTAGTGGTAGTTTTAGGGAAATTTCCATTTTATCCCGAAGAATCTTTGTAGGTACCTTGCTGCCCTTTGAAAAACCCAGATCAAATCCCGAATGGGCTATAAAAGAGAGGGATTGCTTGCCGTAGTCGGGGTGCTTAAAATATCCCTGGGAGTCTATTTTGTACCCACCGTATTCCAAAATGATATCGTTTATTTTTAATAGAGACTCCACGCCCGAATATGCTAAAATCTCAGCTACCAAAACGCCTTCCTGGTCTACTTTCATCCCATAGTATTCTCTAGTGGCATCATCTGCAAGGGGTCTAAACCGAAAGCCTTTGTGGGGAAAGGGGGAACCTTTCTTAGAGAGTGTTTCTACAAAACGATTGATGATAAAACCGGGTATACCTTTTCCAATATTTTTATTAGTTGAAAATCTATAGAGTATTCCAGAAGGTTTGTCAGATTCTAAGATGATTTCTCCTATGCCCTCTAATTTTTCGTTGGAATTGATGTTTAAAAATGGTAGCTCTGTATGACCCATGGTGTATGTTTCCATATCCATATTTGTAATACGACCTTTGGATGTTTGGAGGCTTCCATAGTTGTCTGTTTGGACAATAGATACCTGTTTGCCGATATCATTTTTATCTAAGAACGTGACTTGTTTTACATCTTCTAGATAGGAATCATCATCAATACTTAAGATTGCTAAATTTGATTCATAGTCAATTTTAATTGGTTTTGCTGGCAAGGGATTGACTGTAGAGTACTTTCTAACTTCAATGGATGTGTAATACTCCAAATTAGATGCTAAGGTTAATATTTTATTTTCACCAACTAAAATTCCAACAGCTTCCAAATTTACAGGTTTTTTCATTTGCCAGGGGTACATGAAATTAGGAGATTGGGTGGTTATTTTAATTTGGAAGATACTTTTTTTTAGTTCATCTGATTCCATTGAAAACAAATTGATTTGTAAAAAGAGAAAACAAAAAAGTGTAATACGTAAAATATTTTTTGAAATGTTTAAAGGTTGCATATCTATTCTCTCCTATCCTACTTACTAACCTTTTTGGGTTGGGGATTGTCAGGCAGATTATCCATCTGGTAAATCTTTTTGATTTCTCTATCCGCTTTGGACGCACTTTCTTTTTTGATCACTAGATAGGTACTGATATCTCTAAATTTAAATTTATAAAAGGGAGATTTACTCTTTTCTAAAACATCTTTTAGATGTTGGATGTTTTTAATGGGAATGTCATCTACTGATTCTAAAACCATATTCAGATAGTAACCCGCCATTGAATTGATGGGGTGTGCAAGCTTTCTGTAAAATATGATATCTTCTGTGATCTCTCCGCGACTCAAGTCATCTTCTATAAAATAAAACATTCGGTATAGAAAAAGACTGCCTCCTTGGGTCTCACTGTTTCGATTCCACTCTTGTAGGAGATCACGTGATACTGGCTGAAAGAGAAGACCTCCTAACATAACATAATCAAATGGCTGATCATACTTGTGACGTAAAAAATCAAACTCACTCATTTTTTTTGCAGGGAATCCAACATCAATTGTAGTACCATTTCTAAAAACTTTCAGATTTATCATTTCACCAGAATGTTTGTTGTCTACAATTTCAACAAAGTCTACACGGGAGTCTTTATCATAGCTAACAGTTCCATTTCTACCAATAGCTAAGCCATCAATTTCATAAACCAAATCATCTTTTGCCAAAAATCCAAAAGCGCTTCCACCCCTGAGTACCTTAGTGATAAACACTCCACCGATTTCATCGGGAATTTTTTTGAGTTTGCGAAAGGCATTGCTAAAGGAATTTTGCGTACGCACTCCGAGTTCTACATAGCCATCATATTTTCCATCTTCAATATCTTTGAGGAAGTACCGTATTACTGAAGTGGGGATGAGGTATCCAATATTTTCACCTCTGGAAGCAACTTGAAAAGCAACCCCGACTACCTTATTGTTTTGGATGGCGGGTCCACCTGAATTTCCTGGATTGATAGCAGCATCCACTTGTATTACCATATGGCTATCAACTTGAGAGTGAGCGTAAGTGGATTGCTCTTTACGTGATACAATCCCTCTGGACACAGATATTTTGTCACCACCAATGGGATACCCCACCACATTCACTGGTGAATTGAGGGCAGGGATCTCTCCCAATTCAAAAACGTGGGCATCATCATAAAAAGTGGAATCCAGAGCTCTGAGCATAGCCAGATCACAGTCGTGTGCAATGTGCTCAATCTCTACCTCATACCAGGTAGTTTGGTTGTGCCTCTGGACCTGGATGTACTTTGCATTGGAAACAACGTGTGCATTTGTTACTATTTTATTCTTTTCAATGATAAATCCTGTTCCGGTGCTCTGTCGCAGTTGGGTGCTCATCCAGGGAGAAAATGCATCGAACCCTTGAGAATAAACCTTTATTTGTACTACCCCTTTTCTGATGCTCTCAAAATCTTCAGAATTGGAATAAACTGTCCCGTGGAGAACAAGGAATAGAGATAGGAGGAGAATTTTAATTTTCATAATTGCCTTTTTTTGAGAAAAGAATCGTACCTTTGGATTTTTCTTTACATAAAGAATGAACCAATTAGACTCGTGACTGAGACAAGGTTTTCATTTTCAGATTAGGTCTCAACAGAAAAAAAATAGATACAATGCAAATGGCTAAAATCCTCCAAATTCTCCTACCTATCACAGCACTTTTCTTTCTCAGTGTAATTCTTCTTGCATCAGTACTCCGCAGACCTTTTACATCTACCAAAATTACCTTCTTCCTCTTTTCTATTTTCTTTCTAGTGTGGAATCTATTAGAGATAGCCATTCGAATCTTTCCCGATGGGGGAGGGTTTACACTCACTCGAAGCGTACTGTCACACCTTACACTTTATGCCCTTTCCATTTCAGCCCTTCACTTTCCCTTTTTCAGCCGAAGAGAAACAATCAATTCCTTTTATATATCTTTTCTTGGGGGAATCGGGTATCTGGTGGTACTTTTGGTTTTATATGTTCCCACAGTAGAACAACAATTCCCCGTGGAGTCCGGCTTCTATTCCAGAGTAATTTTTTATCTCTCCAGATCCTTTGATTTGATCTGTATGGTTTCCATACTTGCTACGGCTTTTTTCAAATTGACGAGCACAGTTCCAAAATTGCGAAACGCATTGTACACAGGCTTAGGATTGGTTTTTGTAGCTACAATTTTGGTGGGTGTCTACAATTTTGAACTCAATCACAACAAAGATTTATTGAGCTCAAGCACTTTGGTTTTGTATCTTGACTTGCTATTATTGATGTTTGTAGGGATATCTGTATTACAATTTAAGGTTCTCTCCTTTTATCCAGGGTTTCTTTCCATTTTTCAAAATGGTGAAATCCCCAAACTCATGATCCAAAAAACGGCTTCCGCCAACCAATCAGGAGCTTCACTTTTAAAAGAAGAGCTTTGGAGATTCTATGAAGCCGAGCATTGGTATAAATTTTTAAGTGAGTTTTGGTTTGGTATCATTGTGGATGAAACCTTGGGAAATGCATTGTTGCACGGGGGTAAGCGTGCTGATGATGAGTTGATTGTGCAAATTTTTGAGTCAGATAAGTTTTTGGATTTTTATGTAATAGATATGGGAAAGGGATTTGATCCTACTTCGTTAGATATCCTGGAAGAAGGAGATATAAGTACTGGAAAAGGTATTTATATTCTAAAGAAACTCTTCCAGGTAGATTGGAATTTCTTGGGAAATGAGGTTAGAGTTCGGGTCTCTAAGAACCCGAACGAAAATCCCAAAGATGATAAAAAGGTTTAATGCCCTTCAAATTCACATATAGAATAAATATTGATATTATAGGTATCACGCATTTTCTTTGTGCCACCAAGATCGGGTAGATCAATAATCACCCCACCTTCATACACAGTGCCCCCCAGCCTCTGGATAAGTTGGATGGCAGCTCCCATAGTACCACCCGTTGCAATCAGATCATCCATAATCAAAACCTTATCATCTTTTGTGATTGCATCGGTGTGTATTTCTACTTTGTCGGTTCCGTACTCTAGATCGTATTCTTGTGAAATGGTTTCGCTGGGAAGTTTTCCCTTTTTTCGGATGGGAACAAATCCAACCCCCAACTGGTAAGCAACTGCTGCTCCTGTGATAAACCCTCGAGCTTCAATCCCTGCAACTTTTGTGATACCCACTTTTTGGTACCTGGCAACAAAGCTTCCAACTGTAAGGGCTAAGCCTTCTGGATCAATCAAAAGCGAGGTAATATCCCTAAACATGATCCCTGGTTTAGGCCAGTTTTGAATTGTTCTGATTTTAGATTTAACTATAGACATATAACCATTTTAAAATAATTATTCTATAAAGTAAATTAGAAATGATGCCACTGTAAAAACTTATCACTTGCAATTACTTGGCTTGAGAAAAATACTTATTTTCAAATTTTTAGGAAAAAAGCCTTTTTACCAACCTTCGTATTTTGGAGAATGTCCATTATGTCAAAACTCAAAAACTATGCTCCTGGGCCCCCTGGATTTTTTCCATCGGGTAAATATTCAAAAATTTTTAAACGGGATCCCATGGAATTATTCATGCAAATCAACCATGACTATGGAGATGCAGCATCCTTTAATATTTTTGGAATTCGTATTACAAGTATCACAAATCCAGTAGATGTAAAATATGTTTTACAGGAAAATTCTTCTAATTATACAAAATCTATAACTTACAATGAACTCAAGCATATTTTGGGGCAGGGGCTTCTCACAAGTGAGGGATCTTTTTGGAAACGGCAGCGGAGGATTTCCCAGCCCGCATTTAAAAAAACAATGATAGAGGGTTTTGCAAGTATTGTTCTAGAAGAAGCGGATAAAGTTCTCAAATCTTTTGAAGGGAAATCACATACAGACATTTCAGAAGATATGATGAAAATTACATTTATTGTGGTGGGCAGGGCTCTCTTCCAAAAAGACTTGGGGGAACGAGCAGAGGCTATAGGAAAGGCATTGGAGATAGCTCTGGAATTGGTTTTAGATCGAATCCAAACCTTAGTAAAATTTCCATTGAATGTTCCCACACCTATGAACCTCCGTCTTACCCGTGCCATCCACACCATGAAATCTCTTGTGGATGAATTGATTCTAGAACGTCGAAAGAGTGGAGGCGGGCAGGGGGATCTCATGGATTTTCTCATGTTTACAAAAGATGAAGAGACAGGGGAAACCATGACAGATTCTCAGATTCGCGATGAAGTATTGACATTTTTACTTGCGGGGCACGAGACCACATCGAATGCACTCTCCTGGACATTTTATCTTTTGAGCCTTCACCCTGATATTCGAAACAAAGTACGGGAAGAGGTTTATCCTGTGATGCGAACAGGTCTGGGGTATGGCTCATTGGAACATCTGCCATACACAAAAAATGTAATACAAGAAGCCATGAGATTGTACCCGCCTATCTGGATGATAGAAAGGTCACCCATAAAAGATGATGTGGTAGGTGGGTATGACGTTCCTGCGGGATCAGTTTTATCGGTGGGGATCAATTCTATCCATCGTCACAAAGACTATTGGATTAATCCTGAAGGCTTTGATCCCGATAGATTCAATCCAGAAAATTCTTCAGGCAGACATGGATTTTCATATCTACCCTTTGGTGGTGGACCGAGGATTTGCATAGGAAATCACTTTGCTATGATGGAAGCAATTCTCATCTTGGCCACTCTGGTGCACCACTATGATTTTAATCTAACTTCACTCTCGAAGGTTATAAAAAATCCAGTGATAACTCTCCGACCCAAATATGGGATTCCAATGACTTTGCATAAGGTATAAAAAGGGAATTTTCTGTTTTGAAGTATAGCTTCCGTAAATATTTCACCTCTGATTTGTAATTGTATGATAGAGGCAATGGCTAAATCCAAAGTACCCATTGTGTACCACGAAGGGTATAGTACATCTTTTCCCGTTGAGCATAGATTTGTGATGCGTAAGTTTCCCCTGCTTGTAGAAGTTTTACAAAAGGAGGGCATTCTCACAGAGGAAAATCTCTATACCCCTGAACGAATAGGTAGAGAAATTCTATTATTAGCTCATGAGGAAGCCTATGTGGATCGTGTGCTAAATGGGAATCTTAGCAAAGAAGAGCTTAGAGAAATGGGTTTGCCATACAGCCAGGGACTCATAGACCGCGTACTATGGGAAGTTTCCGGAACAATACTTGCGGGTGAACTTGCACTCCAACATGGAATAGCTTGCAATGCAGGGGGTGGCACCCACCATGCTCATCCTGGAAAAGCTTCAGGTTTTTGTATTTTCAATGATATTGCTATTGCAATACGTGTATTACAGTTTAGGAAAAAAATTAAAACAGCCTTAATCATAGATCTAGATGTGCACCAAGGAGATGGAAACAATGCCTTTTTTGGGGAGGATCTATCTGTTTATGTATTCTCCATGCATGGTGAAAAAAATTTCCCCATTCGAAAGATAAAAGGGGATTTAGACATTGCTCTCCCCGATGAATTGGGTGATTTAGACTACCTCAGAATTTTAAAGCAAACACTCCCTGAAATTCTGGATACGTTTTCACCGGATCTTGTCTTTTACGATGCAGGCATAGATCCATTCAGTGGGGATACTCTAGGGAAGCTTTCTTTATCGGAAGATGGCCTATTGCAGAGAGATGTATATGTTCTTAAGACCCTACAAAATAAGGGGCTACCCGTAGCAACAGTCATTGGAGGGGGGTATGACAAAGATCATTCTGCACTGGCACATAGGCATGGGATTATATTTAGAGCAGCGAAAGGTATTCAATGAAACTAATATTATATTTATTACTTTATATACTATCACATACTAGTATATTTTCAGATGATAAAAAAACAGATGAAAAAGATATGTTTTTAAACATTCGTACTACATCTGATCATCATTTTAGGGGCTATAACTATTCAATGCTTGCAGATGAGAAGAATAATTCCTCATATAAATCTATGAATTTTGTTCCCGCCATTCAGCCTTATTTCATCTATTCGTTACCATTAAAAGGTTTAAAAACATTGTTTTGGGGAAATTTTTATACTAACAATTTAAGGGATCGTGATTCAGACCAACGAATTTTACAAGATAGTCCCGGAGGATCTGAAAAATTCTCAACAGTCCAATCTGAATTCAATACAAATGGTTATAGTACATCTTACTATCCGGGTAAAGATAGGAGGTACAAAGAACGAAATGGGATGGTTCGGTACGATGGAATTTTTTTTGGACTGTACTATGAGTGGAATACAAAAGTAGGGCAATGGTCTGTAGGAACATGGATTTGGAATAACTTAAATAGATTTGGGAAGTATTCTTGGCAGGAATATTTTATTTGGTATGAGCCGCCCTTTTGGAAACAGGCAAATCTCAAAGTACAGTACTTTTTAAATACTTCCTTTGATAGCGGAGGATCTACCCCTATGCAGCCCGGTCTTACAAATGGACAGAACTATTTGGCTCTAGAGACCAGCCATAAATTCTTTCCAGATTCTTTTATCTCGGTCACACCTAAGCTTCAGGGAGGATATGTTCAAAACAATGATAATGTCAGTAAACGTGCAGGGGTATCGAATGTAGTGGGCTCACTTAAATTTGAACGTGGTGGGGTAGACCTTAGTTTTCATGCCCTACATAGACCTGAGCCATTATTGTATGACACTTCTGATTCAAATAAAAGCGATGGAAGATTACTGGATCCAGGCAAACAAACTGTAGTGGATAGATATATTGCAGATGAAGTAAGCAAAGTATTTCGAAAAGAAGTCGCAAATTATATAAACTACCAAAACACATCTGAAAAGTTTATCAAAACAGTTTTTATTATCTCTGTTGGGTATACAATTGAATTTTAATTTTATTTTTATAAAAAAAGTCATTTTTTTATTCATTTTTATTTTGGTAAATAGTCAAATATAGGAACAATAATTACATCCTTAAGTTGATGAGATACAAATTAAAAGTTAACAGAAATTAGGAGATTAAAATGAAATCTGTTTTAGTTGTTTTCTTATTAGTAAATCTTTACCTCTATAGTAAAAATTACTGGAATATGTATTGCGTAAAAGAAACAAGAACATCTGCCTTTATGGAATTTGATACACTTGCACAGGTAAATAAATATATGTATGATAATAACTTAGAAAAAGTATTCTTGCGTAAATGTGGGGACACTGTCTATGAGGGATATTGTCCAAAAACAAAGGATTGTTCTCAGTTTGGATCTTCCGACAGAAGAGGAAATCGAACTCCCCGGTAATTATTTTTTATATTGGAATAGGTAATTTTAGTGAATGGAGTATATTTCGCAACCTTGTTAAATTCTTTATCATAAGAAAAAATGAATAAATTCTTTTGCGAAGGAATTTTTTTGTCCAAATTGAATTGAGTTTGGGAAAATCGACTTGCCAAAAAGATGTCCTTCCAGTAAAATCTAAGAATCAAAAATTTCAATAAAACTTAAGGATCTGTATGAATATAAAAAAATTATTTAGTATCGGGATCATTTCCCTTGGGCTCTCTCAACCTGTTTTTTCACAAGACCCAGATGTCGCAGTTGGACAGTATCTTCCTCCAGAAAAAGACTCTGTGATTGAAATTTATAAATGCGGTAACAAATACTGTGGAAAGACAATTTGTATCAAAGATAACGCTTACAAAGAAAAGGAAAAAGATCAGGGAGTTGTTGGAACACCGTATCTTGACCACAACAATGAAAATGCTAGCCTCAGAACAAGACCGAACCTTGGCATGACATTCATAAAAGACTTTGATTACGTTGGAGATGGTGTCTACAAGAACGGTAGTATCTACAATCCCCGAGATGGTAAGACATATTGTGGTAAATTCACTTCTCTTGAAGGTGGAAAGCAGTTAGACCTAAAAGGTACACTCTGTGCAGTATCTTTTATTGGGAAAACAAATAGTTGGGCACGACTTGCAGGATTGGATCTTTCAGATTCTAGATGGGACTGTGTAAACAAACCAAAGAAATAATCTACTCTTTTAGTTTCTTAAATCAAACCCAGTCTTTCTGCTGGGTTTTTTTCACTTACAAATCTAAACATCCAACGAGAATTCTCTAAATATTAAATTTCTCGCAAATCAGAATAGAGAAAAAATGATATCATCGAAAGAATCACAAAGAATATCCCCATCGTGAAAAAAGTATTCATGATGCCAATCGAATCCCCCAGATAAGCAGAACCTAACCCGGATACGGCAGGGGTAAATTGGAAACAGACGGTGTAAAGAGAGAGCAATCTTCCTCTGGTATGATCGTCAGCTCTTTTTTGTAAAAGTGCCGGGAGAAGACTTGAAATGATTCCTCCAGTGATACCAAAGGCAAATAGAAATATCGAAGTAATCAGTGCATTCGAAAATGGAACTAACCCTAAAAAGAAAAAAGTCGAAACAAAAAGTATGGAAAGTAGTACTACTCCTTTTCTTTCCATGTGATGAAAGAATATAGTAAGGATACCACCAATAAAAAGTCCAGGTCCAAAAAAAACCAAGACAGTACCTCGAGCCAATTCACCGAGGGAGAGAGACTCTTTCAAATATTTTGGTAGCAATACTTGTATGGGACCCAATGCCAACATACTTAGGATTGTGACATAGAGAACTTGCCTCGATACTATATCCTTCTGTAGAAAATGAACTATGTCCTTTATGGAATAACTTTGCTGTTTAGAATCATGCTTTTTCACAGATAGAAAGATAGCAATAGAGATGCTCACAAAATGCATGATCGCTATGATCAAAAATACATCCCGAAAAGCGTTACTTTCTTTGATGGCTCCCACAAAGAGTGGACTGAGTCCAAAACAAACAATTATCAAAAGATTCCCCAGGATTGTGTGAAAAACGACTCGATGATCCTCTGCCAGATCTTTTAAAATCGCCATCCTTCCGGGTAGAACTGTACTCATCCCGATTCCATTGGCAAATGCTAAAATCAATAGCAATTGAGAATGAAGAATAAAAATCTCTGACCATAGGAATAGAATCAGGGCTACCAAAAAATGTATGGATTGGAAAGCTAGTAGAATCCACTTTTTAGAATAACGATCTAATAAAGTTCCCGTGAAAAAAAAGAACAACGGGAAAGGCAAAAAAAGAAAAAAGAAAACAATTCCAGAAAACCCTTTGATTGAATTCAATGATTGGCTAAATATCACCATGCTGTAGAGAAAAGCACTTGCGGCTAGGGTTCCTAAAGCAAAAGAAATATAATATAAGAAAAGATTCATTGGTATATTATTTTTGAGTTCTAAAATCGGGGCAAATCTAAATTGAATTGGAACGAAATGTTGTTAGATTAAAAATGAATTGATATTCAGATTTTTAATCAGAATATAAATATCTTCTCAACCTATCAGTGATTTTCGATAAAGAATATATGAATGTGTTGGATAAAATCAGGGAAGAAGGTAAAATAGAAGGAGAGCTGAAAGGCAAACTTGAGACCCGCCTGAAACCAACGTAATACGAAATAATCCTAATCTCCCTAATCTTTGAATGTGTTATTGTTTTTTAGAAAATCTCATCTTTTTTCTCAATCTAAAGCTGAGAGGAAAAAGAGTAAGAGAAATCGAAAGCATTTTTAAATTGACTATTTTCATTTTGAAAGAATGATTGAACCTATGTCTCCAATACTTGACCTACCTAATTTAAAGAATCGGGCTCATCTAGTTACTGTAGAGGAGTACCATAAAATGGGAGAATTGGGATACCTTCCCAAACGAACCGAACTCATCGAAGGAGTCATACTTCATAAAAAGCCAAAATCTCCTAGACATGCTACCTTAGTTCTCATTCTTTCTCAAATATTTTCTCAAAAGCTTCCCATTACTTTTCATGTAAGAACAGAACAACCCATTACCCTCTCCCATTCAGAGCCAGAACCAGACCTAGCAATAGTGCGTGGACAAATTAGGGAGTATTCACAGAGTCATCCAGTATCTGCAGAACTTGTGATTGAAGTATCTCTAAGCACTCTAGCAGAAGATCGTGAGATGGCAAATATATATGCAGAGGCTAATATTCCAGAATACTGGCTTTTTAACTTGAATACCAATACAGTGGAAGCATATTCATATCCGTTAGGCGGAAGGTATTCCGAGATGAAAACCTACCAAAAAGAAGAAACTATTTCCCCTATTAACTTTCCCAAAACTAAAATCGATTTAACTGAAATATTTTAAGTGGAAAAACAGCAAAATGAATTATTAAATGAATCAATTAATGATGCAACTGCAATTACTATCTTTTTCCGCCGGTAGGCGGAAAAAAGCCTAGGATTGTTGCGAATAAATTTGCAAAAACTGACTTTTTGTAGGAACGTCATTAATCATTGATTCAAATTCATTTTGATAGATAACTGACCGTGACACTTAGTGCCATGCAAAAAGCCCCGCGGAGCGGTCTGGATCCTATGCGAATCCGATTGATCTCTACGAAACTATCGGGGGTGAGGTCAATAAATTTCCCTAAAAAAAATTATAAAGGTTCAAACCAAATGAATCGCTTTTGCAAAGAGTCCCAATACCAATGTTAAAACCAACCAGAGAAGCTTTTGCACCAAGCCAAGCTGTTTATCATTGGCTTTGATCTGGGTTTCTAGGTTTTCACGGGAAGAGGCAATTTGTATTTCCAGATTCTTTCGTGTAGAATCCATTTGGAGTTCCAGACCCTTCATCTGTAATTCCAAGTGCTTCCGTGTAAAATCCAGCTTTTGATCGGATTTTTCAAATCCCTGTTTCATGGTTTCGGCAAGAAAGCGTATTTCATTTCGGATGCCATCGGTTTCTCGTTGGAGTGGTGTGATTGTTTCTATCATAAGCTTTTCTTTGCTCCGTAGTACCTTTGAATCTACCCAAACTTCAAATTCTGTCAAGACGGATTCAATTCCATTGGGGGGTAGGTTGGCTTGGCTTAGGGCTAGAATTAGATTTTTCATGGGAGGTCTCCTACAGTAGTAGGTATAGAAAAGTACCTCAAATTCGATGGATTTGGAAAAAAATTTTGGTATTTTATAAAAAAATTAAATTTGGGAATAAACTTTTAGAAAATTTTCGTATTTACGTATCTACTCAGCGAGTTTGGAATTAATCCAAAATACTAATTTCTTTTTAATTTCAATTTTTCTTTAATCTCAAATTTCTTTTTAATTTCAATTCTTATTTTTTAATTTCTCAGAGATTAGAACTTTATTGTTCAAGTTTATATTTCATTTTTAATTTCAATTTTTCTTTAATCTCAAATCTCTTTTTACTTTAATTCTTATTTTTTAATTTCTCTGAGATTAGAACCTTATTGTTCAAGTTTATATTTCTTTTTAATTTCAATTTTTCTTTAATCTCAAATCTCTTTGTTACTTTTTTCTTCTCTTTATGGAAAGAGAAGAAAAAAGTAACCAAAAAAGAAGAGAAACCCGAACGTTCGCTCTGCTCTCTAATTCTCCGGGGTTTTGGTATGCTCATGAGTGTTTTAGAATTATGATTTTGCTTTGATTCACTTTTCTTACATTTATAAGGAAACATGGTGAGGTTTTGGGCAATGCTGATTTACATAAAGTTTGAAAGAAGCCGATTAGCAAGATCGTTTTTATTAATAATACAATCTAATTCCAAAAAAAATCCAAAGATTGGGAATAAAATCGCGAAAAGATTCCACTCTATACATAGAAAATGGTTAGTTTTATATCTTGTTATTTGGGTATAAGAGAGGATTTAATCTCATAATTTGCTCGTATACTTTGGAATATTTGCCAGGTACACTCGATTAAAATTAAAATATCCTAATTTATAAAAAATTACTTTACATGTTCAGATTCGGGGATACATTGTTCAACGAAAAACTTGGTTCAAGCTCTACTTTAAAATTGAAAACTATATCAAATTCACAGTTCAATCCTTTGCGATTAGCCACCAAAATAACAT
>CAMCZP010000057.1 GCA_945887855.1 Leptospira interrogans serovar Manilae
TGGGGTGGTGTGATTGGGGATGATGGTGTGGATGGAATTGCTCTGGGTCACCTTGGGGATGGAGAGGCATTTGTTGATTTTCAGCATTATATTTTGGAACTAAAAAAAAGGGGAATTATTTTAGCAGTTTGTAGTAAAAATGAAGAAAGCAATGCTAAAATACCTTTTTTGGAGCATCCCGAGATGGTTTTGAAATTGGAGGATATTGCTATCTTTGTAGCAAACTGGGACAATAAAGCGGATAATATCAAAGTAATCAAAGAATCATTGAATATAGGGTATGATTCCATTGTATTTTTAGATGACAATCCCTATGAACGAAATTTGGTTAGAAAATTTTTACCCGATGTAATTGTTCCCGAGCTACCCGAAGATCCAGCTCTTTATGTAAGACATATTTCTGAATTAAATTTATTTGAAACAAGTTCCTATACTGATGAAGATAAAACTCGTTCTGATATGTATAAAGTAGAATTTGAGCGACAGAAGTTACAAAAAAAATATAGTAATTTAGAGGATTATTTAGTTTCTCTAGAGATGAAAATTTCACTAAAAAAATTTGATGAGTTTAATCTACCCAGGATAGCTCAATTGATTCAAAGAAGCAATCAGTTTAATCTAACCACAAAGAGGTACAGTGAAATAGAGTGTAAGGCCCTGATGGAAGAAAATGGAACTTTCCCACTATATTGCAAACTCAAAGATAAATATGGAGACTATGGATTGATTTCAGTTGTGATACTAAAAAATATTGATTCTTCACTTTTCATAGATGAATGGATAATGAGTTGTAGGGTACTTTCAAGGGGAGTGGAACAGTTTATAATGAATCATGTTTTTGATCTAGCTAAGGAATTAAAAATTGAATCAGTATTGGGACTTTATTCTCCGACTTCAAAGAATGCGATGGTCAAAGATTTCTATTTAAAATTTGGATTTGTCGAAAAGAATGTGTCTGAAAACAAGGATGTAGAATATATTATTTCCTCAAAAGATTACACCAATAAAATAGTATATTTAAACGAGGAAGATTAGGATGACTAGAGAAGAATTACAGGCACAACTAACAGAAATTTTCAGAAAAGTATTTAAAAATCCGGAATTAATCCTAAACGATGAGCTCACTGCAAAAGATGTAAAAGGCTGGGATTCTCTCAATCACATCAACTTAATTGTTGCTACGGAAAAATCTTTTAAAATAAAATTTACAACCAAAGAAATCCAGGGTCTACCGAATGTAGGAAAGCTGATAGATGTAATTCATACTAAGATTACAAGCGGTGCTCAGAAATAATTTGTATGGATTTTAAAACAGAATTTTTTACCAAATATTCAGAAGGATATAAAATCAATAAAACGTATACAATTGATAAAGATTCTTATAATAAATTTTTAGATTTATTTAAAGATACCAGTTCTATTCATACGAATATTGAATATGCCAAAGAAAGGGGATTTAAGGATATCATAGTTCATGGGAGTATGCTAACAGGGTATCTCTCTAATTTCACAGGAACATTTTTTCCAGGGGATAGATCGTTTACTCAATCCGTAGAAGTTCAGTTTAAGGCTCCCATCTATGTAAATGATAGAATAAAAATAGAATGCGAATTAACTCAGATGGTTGAATCAGTTGGAGTTTTAATCTTGGATTTCTTGATTTACAATGAAACTCAAAATTATTTGAGTGCAGAAGCCAAAATCCAGACAGGAATTTTATAATTTATAGTGTAAATAATATAATGAATTTTTATCCCAAGCACTCAAATCACTACTATGGATTTTAATTCTCTACATTTTATTCAATTTGTTATTATATCTACTTGTATCTATTATATAATTATATACTATTTAAATAGAATAAATAGTAATAATACTTACTATCGAAATATTTATCTATTACTACTGTCACTATTCTTTTATACTGTTTTTAATTTGCAGTTGACTTTTCTGATGATTTTTCTTTCCTTACTTGTTTTTCAATTGGGGTCAAAAATTCAAAAGGAAGAAGAACAAAATAAGAAATTCTTTCTAATTTTGGGATTACTTGTATCTATTTCTTGGATATTTTTCTTTAAACTCATACCAATACTCTCTAAAGTTCCAGATTTCAAGTCCTTAAATTTATACTACTTATTGGTCCCTCTAGGTATATCCTTCTATTCTTTTAAATTAATTAGTTATTTATTAGAAATTTATTGGGAAAGAATGGAGGCAGAAGAAAGTTTTATAAACTTCCTGTTATATATTTCTTTTTTTCCTCAGCTTCCAAGTGGACCAATTCAAAGACCGGCTGATTTTTTAGAACAGGTAAAACAACCAATATATTATAAAGATATATTGGTTGTCAAAGGACTACAGCTAATCATATTTGGATTTTTCAAGAAGTTAGTAGTTGCAGATCGAATTGGTTTTTTCATAAATCCCATTTATAACTCTCCTGATTCTTATTCTAATTTATTACTTATTTTAGCCCCTTATTTTTATTTGATTCAACTGTACTGTGATTTTTCTGGATTGACTGATATTTCAATAGGAACAGCAAAATTATTTGGTATTACTGCACCCGAAAACTTTAACAAACCATATCTTTCTTTGAATATCCCCGACTATTGGAGGAGATGGCACATTACACTTTCTGAGTGGCTACGCGATTATTTATTTATGCCTCTCCGAATGAGCCTTAGGGATTTTGAAAAAACAGGATTGTTTATCAGTACTGTAATCAATATGGGAATTGTTGGTTTATGGCATGGATTTTCTTTTTCCTATTTAATTTATGGGCTTTTGCAGGGTTTTTATATAATCATTTCAGTCTACACTTTAGATTTTAGGGATTCCTTATTTGAAAAATTGAAGATATCAAAATGGATTCGAAATTTTTCTGCAAGATTTTTTACTCTTCAACTTGCTGTCTTTTCACTCTTATTTTTTAAAATCCAAAATCCAATTTCCGTTCTCGTTTATCTTCAAAATATATCTAAAAATAATATTACTAAAAATGATGATCTCTTCTTTCAGTTTTATTTAAAAAGTGCTATCTTTACAGTTATTTTATATTTATTCATAGAATTCATTCGTGAAAAATATATAAACTTAGAAGAGCAACAGGATAATATTAAAATATACAATCCTGTGGAATTAGTTTTTTATTCCTCTTTAGTAATCTATATCATGTTTTCGGGGGTATTCTATGGATCGACATTCATTTATAATCAATTTTAGAAATCTCCTAATTTTTATAGTCTGTTTAATCATTTTTGATAATGCCTGCTATAAGATTGGATACCCGTTATTTGATAAAATGAATCATTTGGGTAAAATCAAGGAAGATTCAAATATAGCAATCATAGGAAGTAGTAATATTTTTTGGGATTTAGATATTGAAGCGATCAGTCGTAGTACAGGAGTAAAGGTGAATATGTTTTCCATAGCAGGGGGAACAATGGAATTTAGATACTATCTCTTAAAAGACTTCCTAAGACTACATGAAAAAAATCCCCCTTCATTAATTGTATTACATACGGATCGATTTGCCTTTAATAGAAAGAGATATGGGGATGAGGCATTTAAGTCCTTACAGGGGTACTATCACAGTGGAATACTAGATGAGTATTTAAATAAAAAATGGGATAATTCTTTTGATTCTAAACTAAAAAAAATATCTAAAGCATATTCTCTCAACTCTGAAGCATATTTTATTATATCCAAAATTATGGATAAAATTCCCATTTCATTGGCAAATATTTTTTCCTTACAGAGCTCCTTCAAAATGGAAAGTGGTCAAACTTCTTCCAAAAAAAAAGAATGGTTGGAACACTATGGTGATCCCGAGGACTTTTTAGACCTAGATGTGAGTTTTCAAAAGCACTATGAGATGTGTATTGCTCTCATGAGAGAAAATCCTCGTATTACATTTATTCTTTTAGATACTCCTATGATACATCTTTTTGATGATAAATACTTTGAGCCCATTCGAAAAATCTATAAATCATCAGAAAGTGAAAATATTAAATATATTTATATTGATAATGATAGATTTTCAAAGGATGAATCTATCTATTTTGATGCGTCTCATTTGAATCTCATAGGTAGATCAATTTATACAGATGAATTTATTAAAAATCTGAAACAAATCAATCTTCTTCCGGTAAAAGGGGACTCAAAAAATAAGCAATAAATTCGAGTTTACCCGTGGTTCCCGATTTTTGATAGATGGAAAAAGATTGATTTTCAATTGTTTTTAGGGATTTACCCCTTAGCCCTGCAATTTGCTGATTAGAAAGTCCTCTCAGGATTAGAACCGAAATCTCTTTTTCTGTCTCCGTGAAGTTCCAATTTTTAAATTCCTTCTGAATCGATTCCCAAAAATTTTTATTTACTTCGTTGAGTTTTACATTTTGGATTTTTAGATGTTGAATTGTAACTTGAGCAACTTCCACTTCCTTTTTACTTTTATTTATATCTCTAAATAACAGATAAATTCCAAAAATAGGCAAAAACGCAATTCCCATCTCTGCAATGTCGAAGTACCTTTGTGTGGATTGGATGCAATTGGCATTACTTCTTAAGGTAATGTATTCCTGTACAACCCAGATTAAAACAATCCCTACATAAAATGCAAATAAATAGAACCTTCTTTCCTGTTGGAGTAAAAATTTCATAGGTATTATCCTTACCTGTCTAGTGGATTCTACCTATAACATGACTTCCTGCATGAGTAAATCCCTTTTTTAGGATTCTCACCTATTCCCTAATTCCCAAAAATCTGCCATGATAGGTGCAAGAGGTCAAAAAAAATGAAAGGGGTTTTGGGATGTTTACTGCTTACAAGCATGTTTATCACCAATTGTATCTCGGGTGATAAAATGCAAGGACACGCAAATATTGCTGATTTGGCATATAGCGGAGATGTATATACAATTTCCATCGAAGTATCTAAGGGTTTCCACATAGATGAAAGAGATTCTTTCCAAAAGAAATATACAGCACTGATGGTAGCATCTCGCGAAGGGGATTATCGCTTAGCAGAATGGTTGATAGAGCATGGTGCAAATGTAAATGCTAAGACTAGAGACGGGCATACAGCACTCATGTATGCATCTTACAATCGATACCCGGATATTGTAAAGTTACTCCTAAAAAAAGGAGCAGACGTACATTTAAAAAGTACCCAGGGGCACACGGCATTGACTGAAATTATGGAAACAGAAAAAGAATCAATTGTTGAAGCTTTGTTGAATGCTGGAGCTAAAGAGGAGAAGATAAAATGAAGTACCTACGAATAGTTTTTTTATTTTTCACTTTTTGTATGATTCAATGCTCCAATACAACGAATAGTGTTGATATGTGCAGAAAATCATGCAAAGAAAATTCAACAATGTGTTCACTTGTTATGGTAAATATGAATAATTCAAATGGTGTATTGGGATGTGCTTTGGTAGAAAATAATTGTACCAGTTCTTGTATGGTTTCATCTGGAACTAATAATACAAGGACAAATAATAGATCCTATTCCTCTTCAAGTTCAAGTTCCTCAAGCAGAGGTTCCTCATCTTCTTCCTCTTCTTCAAGCAGTAGCAGCTCATCCGGGGGAGGTGGACATGGAGGGGGCGGGCACTGAAATCCTCTTTTCTAAAAATTGAAGTTTAAAAGTATAGGTGTATGCCTTCTTTTAAAATTTCTTCTTCCTATAAACCCGCAGGGGATCAAATCAAAGCAATTGAGAAAATTGTGAAAGGATTTGAAAGCAATGACAAAGTAACCCTAGTTGGTGTGACGGGTAGTGGTAAAACCTTTACCATGGCACATATCATTGAAGAGCTAAATAAACCTGCGCTTATTTTATCACACAACAAAACTTTAGCAGCACAGCTATTTCGAGAATTTAAGGAATTTTTTCCTGAAAATGCAGTAGAATATTTTGTGTCTTACTATGATTACTACCAACCCGAAGCCTATGTTCCATCATCTGACACCTTTATTGAAAAAGATTTATCGATGAATGAGGAAATTGATAAATTACGACTCAGAGCCACTTCATCTCTATTGGAAAGAAATGATGTTATCATTGTAAGCTCGGTGTCCTGTATCTATGGCTTGGGTTCTCCAGAGGAATATGCAGCTTCTATGCTCATATTAAAAAAAGGTGAAGTGATTGATCGAGATAAGGTTATTAAAAAATTACTGCATATCCAATACAATCGAAATGATATAGAATTCGTTAGGGGAAATTTTAGGGTGAGGGGTGATTCTATTGAAATCATGACAGCTTACTCCGATGAGGCATATCGTGTGGAGTTTTTTGGGGATGAAGTTGAATCTCTCTCTAAGTTCAATCCCGTTACTTCCAAAGTTTTACATAAAATTGATAGACTGGCAATTTATCCCGCAAAGCACTTCATAACATCGTCCCCTACCATCGAACAAGCTTCTAAGAGGATTCGAAATGAACTTGAATTACAGATTGAATTTTTCAAAAAAAATGGAAAGCTACTGGAGGCACAGAGAATAGAGTCAAGAACAAACTATGATTTGGAAATGCTTTTAGAGTTAGGCTATTGTAATGGAATAGAAAATTATTCCCGTCATCTCACAGGAAGAAATGAAGGAGAGAGACCTTCCTGTCTCTTCGATTACTTTCCAGGAGAGTATCTCACAATTATAGATGAATCTCATGTTACCGTACCACAGATAGGAGGAATGCATGCGGGTGATAGGAGTAGAAAAGAGACCCTGGTAAATTATGGATTTAGGCTACCTTCCGCACTTGACAATAGACCACTAAACTTTCCAGAATTTGAATCCATCACAGGAAAAATTTTATATGTATCAGCAACTCCTGCAAATTATGAGATGGAAAAATCAAATATAATTGTTGAACAAATCATTCGCCCAACAGGACTATTAGATCCTATTGTAGAAGTTCGACCTGTAAAAAATCAGATTGAAGATATCTTAAATGAAATTAACATAAGAAAAGTTAAAGATGAGAGAGTGTTAATTACAACTCTAACAAAAAAAATGTCTGAAGATCTCACCGATTATCTGAAAGATATGGGTATAAAAGTTTCTTATTTGCATAGTGAGATTGAAACTATTGAGAGAGTAGAAATAATAAGAGATTTAAGAAAAGGTATATATGATTGTGTTGTGGGTATTAATTTATTACGAGAAGGATTAGATATTCCAGAGGTATCACTTGTCGCAATTTTAGATGCAGATAAAGAAGGTTTTTTGAGAAATTATAAATCTTTGATACAAACTATGGGTAGAGCAGCAAGAAATGAGTATGGATTAGCAATACTATACGCTGATAAGATGACACCTTCTATGAAACAGGCAATAGATGAAACAAACCGAAGAAGAACAATCCAGCATGCACATAATTTAAAATATGGTATCACTCCAAAATCTATTAAAAAAGAAATTAATGATATTATTTCTAGAGAATTTCAAAAAGAAGAAACTCCAGAAGAAGTTATCTTGAGTGAGATTGAAGGTAAATTTACTTATAAAAAGTACAAATCAAAGGAAAAATTAAAAGCGGCGTTAAAAGATGCCATGTTAAAAGCAGCATCTGATTTAGATTTTGAGAGGGCAGCACTATTAAGAGATAAAATGCTTTCCATTAAAGAAGATGAAATTTAAAGCAATGATCTCTGTTTCTGAATATTTATATCAAATTGAACCATTTTTTCAGCAATCTCAGAAAGGGAAAGTTTTGCTTCCCATCCAAACTTATTTTTTATTTTTTGTGGATTGCTCACTTGTGATACTATATCTCCAGGTCTAAATTTTTCTGGATCCACTTCCACTAGTAAATTTCCGGAATCTTTTTGATATCCCTTTTCATGAATGCCTGAACCTCTCCATTCTATGTCGACGGAAATAGCTTGAAAGCAATATGTGATAAAATTTCGGATGGGTTCATCTTTTCCTGTTGAAATGATATAATCATCTGGGGCATCCCCAGTTAATGTTAAATGAAAAGCCCTAATGTATTCTGGAGCATAACCAATGTCACGTTTCACATTTATATTCCCAATTCGTAGTACGTTCCTATTTCCTAAATAAAAATTAGCAACATGGCGGGATACAATTTTAGTAAAAAATTGCTCTCCTCTTAGCTCCGAATCATGGTTAAACAAAATACCACAAACCAGATATAAATTATATAGTTTTCTATAATTGAGTGTGAGCATATGTGCATAGGTCTTTGCAATGGAGTATGGGTTTAGGGGGGAATAAGGAGTGTCTTCGGAAAGACATTCCTCATTCCCATAAATTTCAGCTGAACTAGCCTGGAAAAAACGAGTATGGGAAGAATGGATTCTAATTGCCTCAAGTAGGTAAGCGACACCAAAGGCGTCTACCTTAGCTGTTTCTAGAGGAAATTGAAAACTTTTACTTACACTGCTCTGTGCGGCCAGGTTATAGATTTCTTTTGGTTTAAGCTTTGAAACGGTTTGAAAAATACTTTCTTCATTTGAAATATCCAAATCAACATAGTCGATGGTATTAGAGATCCCTAACTCTTCTAAGCCAAAGGAAGGTTTTAAAAGATCTCTCCTGCTACCATAGACATGGTACCCCTGTTCCAATAGGTATTTGGCTAAATAAGAGCCATCCTGACCAGTTATTCCCGTGATGAGGGCAGTTTTCATTCTTCAACAGTATTTTTGTAGAAAATCAGATGGTAAACAAAAAATATTCAATTGCAAACAATTCTTAAAATTCTATATATGCTCTATGGAAAGAAATAAAGTAACCTTATTATTTATTTTGCTGGCATTGATTGCATCAGTTTTTGTGGGAATTTTTACAATAGTCTCCCAACCAAATTCTCACTCCCGATCACAAAAACAGAAATTTTCTAAAGATGGTCTTGTGGGGGCAGTTGTAATTAAAATTGAAGGAGAAATACACTCTGGAAAATCTACTTATTCTTCCACAGGATCGGATACAATTTTAAGCAAATTAAGAGAAATTGAGAGTAAGCCTGAAATCAAAGGGATACTATTAGAAATAAATAGTCCTGGAGGTACGGTTGGTGCATCACAGGAAATTTTTGAAGAATTGATGTACTTAAGAAAAGATAAAAAAATTGTAGTTTCCATGAAGGATTTAGCAGCTTCTGGAGGATACTACATCGCAGCAGCAGCAGATTATATTTATGCTCAGCATGGAACTATAACAGGATCAATTGGAGTAATTACCATGAGTCCAAATCTTTCTGGTCTATTAGAAAAAGCTAATATAAAAATGAATGTATACAAGGCAGGAAAGTATAAAGATATATTATCCATGTTCAGAGAGCATACTAAGGAAGAGGAATTGATCATTGATTCCCTTTTAGATGATACATACAAAAGGTTTATAAAAGATATTGTAAGAGGTAGAAATATTTCAAAAGAGAAAGTAGAGTTTGCTGCGGAAGGAAAGATATTTTCTGGAGAAAATGCTATCAAACACCATTTGGTAGACGCCATAGGTGGTAGAAGGGAAGCACAACAAAAACTTTCAGAACTACTGGAGTACGACGGTCTCATACCAATTTATGAAGATGAAGAAACTCCTTTTGATCGTATCATCCAAATGCTAGGAGCAAAATTTTCTATGGTAGCAACTTCACTACCCATGCATACAGAAATTTATAGAGCACCAGTGTTACTTTTGATGCCAAGTTCATTGAGGTTTTGATTTGAAATCATTTTTATTGAATAATTTATATTTGGTTTTTTTTAATCCCACAGAATTTCCATATTTTTATGAAGAGTATAAATCTAGATCATCTGAATTTTTAATATCAATCCTTGTTGCCATAAGTGTATCGCTTGGATCAATATATATCAATCCTCCGTATAATAGTTTTAGTGAAATATTGATTTTTCCACTATTTATCTTCCATTTATTCTTTGTAACTATCTTTCCTGCTCTTCTATCATTTTTAATTGATTATAAATTAAGAGAAGAGAATGTGAGTGGTGAATTACTAAAAATGAAATCATATACAAGATACTCGGTTGGTATCATGAGCTTTTTTCTACCAATTAGTTTTATATTTACTATGATAGGGCTAAAGGGAGCTCTATCATTTTTTATAATTTTATTTTTTCTTTTTACACTTTTTTTAATTATAACCTCTATTGGATCATCTGCTATTTATAAAGTTAAGGTAAGTAAAAGTTTTTCATGTATTGCTAATTCATGTATAACAATTTTTTTACTACCTATTTTTTTATTTTTCTTTTATTTGATTACACTTTTGGGAATAGTTATAAAATGAATATTCTATTAACAAATGATGATGGTATTGGATCTGCTGGGATTTTAGCACTTGAAAAGGTTCTCGGAAGAAAACACAGTACTTATTTAGTGGCACCCTTACGGGAGAGATCTGCAACATCAATGGCACTTACTATTTTTGATAAAATGAAAGTTGAAAAGGTAAACACTAATCATTATATAGTAGATGGATATCCAGTAGATTGTGTCAATATAGGATTACATGGAAATATTTTTCCAAAAATTGATCTAGTAATTTCAGGTATAAATAGAGGTGTAAACATGGGTCATGATGTTCACTACTCCGGTACCGTAGGTGCTGCCCGTCATGCTGCAATACATAATTACTTTTCTTTAGCTGTAAGCTCAGGCAAGAGAAATCCTGAAGATAGCTATGAACCAGAAGCTGAAATAATATTAAAATTTATAGATGATTTTTTTAATAAATTAAAACCTGGTATTGTATATAATATTAACTTCCCTATAAAATTTCAAGAATACCCTAAGTCAATAAAAGCAACAAAATTAGGTATTAGAACTTATTTTGATACATACCATGTTACGAATGTTTATGAATCAATTTCTGATTATTTTTTAGGAGGATCTGAGTTAGGTCAAAAACCTTCACCTGATTCAGATTTTTCAGCGTACGATTCTGGATATATATCTATAACACCTATAACACTCGAAACAACTTATTATAACGAGATGGATGAAATTAACAAATGGTAAAGTAAGGAGATAAATATGGAAGACCTTAAAAATTTAGAAAAATCTGGAAAATATGATGAGTTGATTTCTACTGTTTCAGGTTTGATTGGTTCGGATAAAAGAGCTTTAGAAAATTCTTATATTAAGTCATGGTTAGGTAAAAGGTGGAGGAATATATTTATTTCCGAAGCCGCAAAAGATGAGGATGCTGTGTATACCGCCACATCTAAAAAATTATTTGGAGGAACTGATTCAAGAAGCTCTAGGGAAAAAGTGGCGTCAAAGTTTTTAAAGGGCGAAGGCCCTGATGAATTTAAGATTGAAATGCCAGATGCACTTGGCGGTCCAATTGATGAAACTTTGATCTTTTGTCCTGGACTACTCTCAGGGCTCTTACCAGTTATGGCTTTTAAAGAAGAATTTCCAGTCATTGAGAAAGAGTTTCCTATTAAAGTTGTACAATCTGATTCTCATCCAATGCGCACTTGTGAAGCAAATATGGCTGATCTCTTGAAGGCAATAGACGAAGGTAAAGGACTACAGAGTAATACACAGCCTATACCAGACGAGAATGCAGCTCCTCCTAAAGATATATTCATTATAGCCTATAGCAAAGGGATGGCTGATACTCTAGTACTTTTATCGAAAAGGCCAGATTTAAAAAATAGAATTAAATGTATATTTAATTGGGCAGGTGCACCCGGTGGGTCATACCTTGCAAATTCTTTGTATGAATCAATTAAAGATATTCATATCCATTTGGATTTACCAATTGAGGTGGAAGGCTTATTAAAATTAATATCTCCAGTGATACAATTCCCAGATCAAATCAAAAGACTTTCAGAATATGATATACGTGGTGCAATGCATGATTTAACCACTACCAAGAGAGAAGAATTTCTGGAATCTAATCTAAAAAATATAGATGCATTGAATATTCCAATATTTAATTTAACTGGTTCTACAACACCTTTTGAAGTACCTTATTTTCAAATTCAGGGAGTGTTGGAATTAAATAAATATGATGCTAACAATGACATGCAAGTAACTCAAAAACATGCCAAGGTAAATTCTCCAATTGCAACTGATCTAGCCATGTTACATGGTCATCATTGGGATTTATCCTATGGGCCATTTCCTAAAAATATGAGATTCGGTTCACCTAACTTAGAACATCGTTTTCCCAGAAAAGCAGCACTATCAAGTATGATAAAGTTTGCAAAAGAGTTGGGTTTACTTGGGAAAAAGTAATTTTGTAACAATCTCTATAATTTTATTAAATTTACTTATTTCTTATAGAGCTTATAAGGCATTTGAAAGTGGTGGATTAGATAGGGATAATTTTCTTCTGAGACCATACCAACTTTCTATTGGAAAAAATTATTTAGGGGCATTTTTGTCCCAATTCTCCCATGTAGAATTTTATCATTTATTATTTAATATGCTCACTTTGTATTTCTTTGGACCAGTGGTAGAGAGAACAGTGGGTATTTTACCATTTTTGATAATCTATGCAATGAGTGGACTGGCAGCTATTTTACTTACATATTCGCAAAGAAAAGACGATCCATCGTACTCTGCGTTGGGTGCAAGTGGTTGTATTTCTGGATTACTTTTTGCTTCTATTATCATTTATCCTCAAATGAGCCTTTATATGTTTTTTATTCCAATCCCTATTCCAGGACCTATTTTTGCAATTCTATATCTTGGGTATTCTCTCTTTTATATGAATGAAGGAGGTGGTGTGAGTCATGAAGCACATTTGGGAGGAGCATTGATGGGTTTTCTGCTGGGTGGGTACTTTGCAGGGGGATACCAGAATTTTGTAAATAGGGTATATGAAATATTTAGTTAGATTTTACTAATTCCACTATAAATCTACTTCCTTTGCCTGGTTGGCTTTCAACTAAAATTTTACCTTTCATCTTCTCCAAAAATTCTTTACAGATGTACAATCCTAAACCGCTGCCACCCTCTTGGTTAGTACCTATTGAAATTCTATCCCTTTGGTATTGAAATAGATATTTAATTGTATCACTATTCATTCCAATTCCTGAATCTTGAAATATAATTTTACAACTATTATCAGAGTTTTCAATATCTATAATGATTATACCATTTCTAGGAGTAAATTTAATAGCATT
Source organism: Leptospira interrogans serovar Manilae (assembly GCA_945887855.1). Lineage (GTDB taxonomy): Bacteria > Spirochaetota > Leptospiria > Leptospirales > Leptospiraceae > JACKPB01. The sequence continues at coordinate 13,143 of CAMCZP010000057.1, forward strand.
TGATAATAAATTCCTTAGGATCAACCTAAGCGCATTACGATCTCCTATACAACTAACGTTTGCCATTGGATTTATTTTAATTTGAACTTTTTTTGAGACTGCAAATGATTCATGAAGTGCGTATACCTCCATAATCAATGGTCGGGGATCAATAACTTCTATAGCTAACTCGGAGTCTTTCATGTGTGAAAGGGACCAATGGAGTAAATTTTCTAATAAAAATTTATTTGTTTCTATTGTCATATTTACAGTTTGGATATATTTTAAAAGAGAAGGTTTACTCATTTGTTTATTGTTAAATAAATTTAATGTTTCTTCTAATGCATATAGGGGAGTTTTAAGATCATGGGATATAATAGAAAATAGTTTATCTTTTATATTATTACTATCTGAAAGTTTTTGATTGATTTCTATTAACTCTTTAGTTTTTTCTTTTACTTTTGTTTCCAGTTCAGTATTATTTTTTTGTTCAATCTGATATAATTTATCCTTAATAGATTTATAGCGTAATGCAAATGCTATTGTAAAAGAACAAATCATAATTGTGAATCCCTCATTCATAAAAATTTTATTTATGAATCCAAGTAAGTACAACGTTAATAAGAAAATTGAAAGTATTAAGGACATCGCTCCTAAAAAAATAAATAAATTTCCGGCTTTATTTTGTTTTCGAGCTAAAAGAATTATTCTTATCATTTCAATTCCTAATAGAAAATTTAAGATTGATATTTGATAAAAATATATTAATGAATAATATACTTTTCGGAATTCAGGTATTACTCCAGCAAAAAGTGAAATAGAGAATAAAAATGAAAAAATAATAATTAGTACTATTGAAAAAATACTTAGTTTAGATTCAAAAAAACTGTTTATAGTTAACAGTACAAAAATACTACATAGATAAACTGAAGGGTGAAAAATATAAAAATGAACCTTATAATTTTCTGATAAATTATAAGTATATCTTTCACTGCCTAATGTCACAAATGAAAATGCTATGACTGATATACCAAAGTAAAGGTATGAGAAATCATTCTTATTAGCAAAGAATATTAAAATATTATAAAGACCTATAAATAGAAAGAAAAATATAATCCCACCTAAAACCATGGTTTGTAATTGGAATTCTTTTTCACATAGCTCCCTTTCACAAAAAAGGGGTGCCATAGCCAATCCTCCTCCGCCTACATCATCCGCTAATCGTATAGAAAGAACATTTAAAGATTTATATTTTATAAGATTACTAGGAATATAATGAACAACCGGTCTGGCATTTTTAATGACTTCATTTTCACTAATTATTTCTCCAGCACCACCTATTTTCATTCCATTTATATAAATTTCATGAGAATTAATCGCATTTTTTATAATAATTGCTAATTCTTTATTTTTGAAATTTTCCGAGATAGTAAAATAAAGTTTATACCATCCAATATTTCTATTGGAATATCCTTTTGTGATCCAATACCCCGGAACATTTATTTCCCCCCAATCTTTATCTAGGAAATCTGTATTTTCTGGAGAATCCTGATCAGTGAATTTCCATAGTCCACTTAGTTTGTAAATAATTTTGGGATTAGATATCTTTATCATCCCTTCTTGGATATATGGTTCAAAAATTTGATTGCAGCTAAATAAAATAAAGAGTAAGAGGGTTAGAATTGGAAGTTTTAAAGTAATAATAAATTTTATTAATCTCATTATTTAGTTTAATTATTAAAAATTAATTTTCGATTTCTATTTATTTTTGGAAATTGTCGGTTTATATTTTTCTTTCTTAATGATTTTTCAGTCGATATATACTATTTTATCCGATAGTTTTACTAATGGGATGTATTTCTATATAAAAGACTTCTTCACTAAACTAAATGGAGCTTTTAAAAGCGATCTTTTAACTTTGATTCGTATTATAGATTTAAGAAAAACCTTTTTATTGACTTACAAATATCGAGATCCTCAGTTTTTATCCTTGTGTCGACTCTTGGGTCTATTGAATCTAAGAAAAATTATGAAAAATAGTTGTCAGAAGAGAAAATTAAAAAAAATAATTCATGCTTTTTTATTGGTATAGATTTTGCATGATAGATAAATGAAAAATTGAGACAGAGCTCATATATAATATTTCTGAGGATTTACTTGTAATTCCTATAAGTGGAATCAAAGTATAAAAAGGAAATATTAGGTGTGAGCTAAAAATTTTGGTTAAAGTTTATACAAAAGGGTGAACCAATGAGCATGCAATTTAATTATCCAAAAAGTCTTACAACCTTTGATGAAATGTTTTTATCTACTGACAATCCTCGGGAGCATTACCAGGAAGTTTTTGAAATACTAAAATCTCTAGGTATGTCTCAATTCAAAGAAAAAGAAGCACTCTCTAGGCTGGCTTCTATAAACCAAGGAATTACATTTACAGTTTACAGCGATGGAAAAGGCATAGAAAGAATTTTCCCATTTGATTTAATCCCTCGAATTGTTCAAAAAGCTGAGTGGTCAATTATAGAATCTGGTGTAACACAAAGAATAAAAGCATTGAATTTATTTTTAAATGATATATATCACAAGCAAACTATTTTACATGAAAAAATTGTACCTAGATCTCTTATTGAGGAATCTGAAGAATTTTGTAAAGAGATGATCGGTTTAGATGTACCACATGGTATTTATACCCATATTTCTGGAATTGATATTATACGAAATATTGATGGAGAATATTATGTTTTAGAAGATAATTTGAGAACTCCATCAGGAGTATCATACGTACTTGAAAATCGATTTATCATGAAACGAGTATTTCCTGAAATTTTCAAAGAAAGCTCTGTACTACGGGTGGATTCTTACCCTGGTATTCTATATGAGATGCTCCAAACGGTTGCAATGGATAAGAAAGAAAATCCTAATGTAGTTTTATTGACACCAGGAGTATACAATTCTGCATATTACGAGCATGTATTCTTAGCATCTCAGATGGGAATACAGTTGGTAGAAGGGTATGACTTAACGGTGATGGATAAAAAGGTCTACATGAGAACCATAGAAGGACTAAAACAAGTGGATGTGATCTACAAGAGAGTAGATGATTTATTTCTAGATCCTTTGGTATTTAATCCTGATTCTATGCTAGGAGTTCCTGGATTATTCGATGCCTATAAAAGTGGAAATGTAACTTTAGTAAATGCAATTGGAAATGGTATAGCAGATGATAAAGCAGTCTATTCATACGTTCCTGATATGATTAAATATTATTTAAACGAAGAACCTATTCTAAAAAATATAAAAACATATAGAATGGGTAATACCGAGGAAAGGGAAGAGGCATTTAAAAAAATGGATCAATTGGTTGTTAAGGCAACGAATCAATCCGGAGGGTATGGTATCTTAATAGGAAGGGATTCTACAAAGGAAATGATTGAGGATTACAAAAAAAAGATCATGCTCAATCCTAGAAATTACATTGCCCAGCCCACTATAGAGCTATCTACCGCACCATGTTTTATAAATGGAAGCATAGAACCACGCCATATAGATTTTAGACCTTTTGCAATTTATAGTCCAGACGGTATTAAACTGATTCCAGGAGGTCTTACAAGGGTGGCATTGAAAAAAGGCTCCCTAGTGGTAAATTCTTCCCAGGGTGGTGGAAGTAAAGATACATGGGTGGTAAACTAATATGGGTATGTTAAGTCGTATTGCTGAATCACTTTTTTGGTTAGGTAGACTTATGGAACGTGCACAGGGGATTTCCATAAGTTTACAGGTTCAACACTCAGCATCTCTGGAAGCTAGTGAGTATTTTGACAATAGCAATTGGGAACCCATCTTAAATGCTGTAGGACAATTGAGTTCTTTTTATATAACACATCCAAAAGCAAATCCGGATAGTGTTATGGATTATTTGATTTTTGACATTTCTAATCCCAACTCCATTAAATCTTGTATTTCAAAAGCAAGGGAAAATGCTCGGGGAGTAAGGGATATGATATCTAGAGAAACTTGGGAGATCATAAATGTTTTTTATCATGAATTTAATAACTACAATATGGATTTGGTGATGAAAGAAGGTCCGGATGAGTTTTTTCATTTTATTCGGAACAAGGGATATTCCTTTGATGGAGTTTCTGAAATTACTCTATTTAGAGGTACTGGTTATCATTTTATGCAGGTGGGCAAGTATATTGAACGTGCTGACCAAATAGCCAGGATTCTCGATGTTAAGTATCACATACCATTGAAATCCGTTAGTGATGTGGGGAACCCTGTAGATATATACCAATGGAGAACACTTTTAGATTCAACAGGTTCTTATGAAGCCTATGTGAAATACTTTACCACTAAGATTACCTCCATAAAGGTAGCGGACATACTAATATTTAACAGGCATTTACCCCGATCGCTTATTTTTTGTATGGATGAGGCACTCAAGTCTTTGAAGGAGATCACCCACCAAAAAGAAGTTTTCGCCTCTACAGCATCCGAGCAAAAAATAGGGAAGCTGTACTACCAGTTAACCTATGCAAATATTGAAGAAGTATTCTTTTTTGGGTTACATGAATATCTGACTAATTTTATTAATGACTTAATTTCTATTGGGACTCAAATGAATTCAGACTTTTTTGGATCTAGGGGATAAGTAATTTTTTATAAAACTTCAAAAAAAAACATTTCTCTAGATATTTTGGTTTAAAGAGTATATAGCCTTTTAGATAAACATAAAGATTGATTTTTTGGTAGTTTCCAATGGCTGGTAATAAATTTTTGAAGAACTCTTCTTTAAAAACCGAATTTTATAAAAGATAGATTTTTTTCTTTCTTAATTTAAAGTTCCATTCTAAATGAAAATGGATTAGGATGGCGTATGATTGATGAAACAAAGCTAGAAAACATATCAGAAAGACTAGTTACCATTGAAAAACTACTGGAAGATTTTCTTTCTAGAAACTCCCAACCAGGAAATTCCTATCAACCTAGGTTTGCACAAACCAATCCATTGGGTTTTATTTTAGATCTTATTCATAACAAAGTCCTTGAAAATAGAGGGGAATCAAAATCAGACAGACCGGTCTCTACGGATGAATTGAAGCAACTTCTCGAAAATGGAGAGTTGTCAAGTTCTGGAAATCTAATTAGAAATATGAACTATCTTCAGAAAGTACAGGGGGATGGTATAGAGCCTTTAAAAACTAACACCAGCCTGGATTCCATCCAAAATGCCCTCTTGCATGTTTTGGTATGGTATTTAGAGGACAAGAATAGAGATGTAACGGGAAGAATTGGAAGCACTGCATTTGAAAAACAATATAGAGATTTTGTAAAAATGGCTCTCTCGGATGGAATCATCAGCATGGAAGATAGGAGACTACTCGATGAAAAATCTCAAGAACTAAATCTAACATTTCAACAGGCACAGAGAATAGAAAAAGAACTGATGATCCATGGACGAAAAAATCTAAATTCTGTAACACCGGATACACTAGATCATGCAAAGGAATCATCTCTCAATAGAAGAGAAACTCGAATCATTGAAGAAGCACTTGATACAATCTATAATAAAAATAAACCTTTAGAAGTGTTAGAGGATATTGAATTGCTTTTAAAAAAGTATCCCAATTCAAAAAAAATATCTGAAACGTACTACGTTGTACTTAAAGAAAAAGATCCGTCAGAAACACTGAAGAATTTAGAATCAATTACAGAAAAAAGCAGTATTGAACATAGAATTTTAATAGATATATTAGCTGAAATGAGTAGGTTTAATGATGCATACGACGAATTAGAGGATATGAACAATAAATTTCCAAATGAATCTGGTTTGCTTCGTTCAATAGAAGCATATATCTTATATTTAGAATGGAAGAAGTTTACAAAGCATAAATTAATTGAAGATGCTTCTAAAATGCTCATGGGAAGCAAAGCCAATAATGGATATGAGTCATACGTAAAACATTTAATTTCTCTAGCCAAAGGGACTATCAAATTAGAAAATATATCATCAAGCTTAGAATTATTTTATAGAGTCAAGCTTAATGATACAGATAAGCAAACTATATCAGAGACTTCAGTTTCAAAACCACTGCAGACTCAAAATTTTAAACATGTTGTAAATTCTATAGGTATGGAATTTATACTTCTTCCATCAGGTGACTTTCAAATGGGGGCATTAGAGTATGACACTAAAGCGGATCACACGGAAAAACCAATTCATACCT
>CAMCZP010000058.1 GCA_945887855.1 Leptospira interrogans serovar Manilae
AAAATTTACCTCTCAGCTTCGCTATTTTGGGATTGATTGAGGTTCTGAGATAGGGACAGAGACGAAATTCGGAACTTTTATAGGAGTCCTTTTATGAATACTTTAGACTACATTCCTAGAAAGAAAAAATTTACCTCTCAGCTTCGCTATTTTGGGATTGATTGAGGTTCTGAGATAGGGACAGAGACGAAATTCGGAACTTTTATAGGAGTCCTTTTATGAATACTTTAGACTACATTCCTAGAAAGAAAGATACAGAAGAATTAAAAACAATCAATCTTACTAATTCAGTTGAATGTACAGAGGACAAAGAAAGAAAATGGAGTCTATCAGACTACAGTAAAGAGTATAAAAATAAAATTCATGAGTTTAAAAATATGGACTCAATCAATTTTGGATATTCTCACTCTCAATATTTTTGTCATACGAATATTTCGAAACTAGAGCAAAAAAATAATAAATTATTAGAAATTTCTCCTTCTATTCAGGATTATATTGAAATTTCAATTCATTTTAAAAATGGTCAATCTAAAATCTATAACTTAGGAGATAGAGAAACCAATCCAAGTAGAGTAGAAAATACATATCCGTATATAGTAAAAGTGGATGCTGAAATAGATGAAATTTTCTTTAGATTAGATACGTATGACGGTTTATTTGAAGCAGTAACTTTGAATTTATGGAATGAAAATACTAAAACTAAAAATAGTAAATTAGAAACTATTTCATTTTTTATGTATTTAGGTAGTTTACTATCTATTTTAATATACAACTTATTAGTATATATTGGAGTTAGAGATAGATCTTATGGATACTATGTAGGGTTCTTATTCTTTATTATAAATTGGGCTCTTGGATATTATGGATACTATTCTAGTATCAATCAAGATAATCAAATATTTTATTCTAATAATCTATTGCTAATAACCCAAGGAATTGGTATGGGTTTTTTCCTTCGATTTTCATCTTCTATACTTCCATTACGTGAATCTGAAAATAAAATTATAACCAAAATATCTATAATTCTGTTTCTACTTGGAATTATTGGTTTTTTTCAGTTTTACTCAATACCATTTATTCTTTACTTTATTATGGCTTTTTTTTTAATCATTTACTTACTTACAAAAGGCATATACCTTTCATTTTATGATCCAACAAAAAATTCAATGATTTTTGTTTTAAGTTTTACTCCCTTCTTGGTCGGAGCAATAGTTATGATTTTAAAAATTTTTGGTTTCTTAGATTCAAACTTTTTTACAGAAAAAGTACTACTTATAGGTTCCTTTCTTGAAAACATCTTATTCTCCTTTGCACTAACTAGAAAAATTAACAAAGCAAATTTTGAAAAACAAGAAGCAGAGAATCAAAGACAAAGAGCCGAAAAAGCCCTGAAAGACCTCCAAGAAACCCAATCCCAACTCATTGAGGCAGAGCGTATGGCAAGTCTAGGTCAATTGGTTGGTGGTGTAGCTCATGAAATCAACAATCCAATGGGGGTTATCAAGTCCAATTCGGAATTGATTGGAAACAATTTAAAATTAATTCTAAGAAATGTTCCACGTTTCTTGGAATCACTTACTTTCGAGGAAAAGCAAATTTTTTATGAAATTGTAGATAAATCAGTTAAAAATAGAGAATTTCTCACTACCAAAGAAGAAAGAGCCCGTAAAAAAGTGATACAATCAGAATTGATACCCTTCACTGAAGATGAGGGTGAATTGCTTACTCTTTCCACTTCCATCCTAGCTTTAAAACTACAATCACCGTATGACGTTTATATACAATCCTTAGGAATAGAGAAATTCAAATTATTTCTGGAGAATGCCCAGGTATTTGTGGACCAATCGAATTCTTTAATCAATATCGATATAGCAGTAGAAAAAGCAACCCGTGTTATTTTTGCCCTCAGAACTTATTTGAATACAGAAATGTTTTTGGAGAAAAAAGATGTCGATCTCGTTTTAGAAATCGAAAAAGCATTGCATTTGTACGACAATTACATCATCGGAAAAATCAGTGTACTAAAGGAATACCCACAAGAAGTAAAGTATATCTGTATTTCAGAAACCTTATCCCAAGTCTGGAAAAATATTATTTTCAATGCAGTACAGGCAATGTATACAATTGATTCCAAGAAATTGGAAATAAAAATAGAAATCTTAAACGGAATCCCTGAGGAGATACTAAATATGAAATCCAGCCGTTTAGAAAGAAGATCCTTAGAAAGAATGGAAACAGAAAAGTACATTGCAATTTCCTTTATAGATTCTGGAGTTGGGATTCCAAATGAAAAAGTAGACAATATCTTCACTCCCTTTTATACAACAAAGTCTCTCGGCGAAGGAATCGGTCTCGGTCTTTATGTTTCGAAGAAGATCATCAATGAACACGATGGAACCATCTATTTTAATAGCAAGGAAGGCAGAACAGAATTTATTGTAGCTCTTCCTGTTTGATATTTGGGAAAAATTAATTTTTGTGTAAGGAATACTGGATTAAGTTAAAATTTAGAATGAAAAATACTCAAAAAAACTTCTCTGAATAGGTATTTTGTATAATTATTAATAAAATGGAAATCCAAAATTAATTGATATTATATTGAATAGCTATTTTGATATCAATATTTAACACTATACTCTTTAGATTATAACTCTCCATAGGATTCTTTAACATGTATATATTTTTATTATTTATATTTCTACTGCCAATTTTTGGGGAAGAATCACATATTGATCTCAAGATAAACGAACTACAAGAAGTGATAATTACAGAGAATGATTATGGTAGTTTTATCAAGAGTGGATTTAAGGTTTATTCCACTGAAAACCCATCGAAAGATTTTAATTTACTAGTAGAGAGCAAATCACTTAAGGAAGAAATCTACAAAGAAAATGAAATACCGAATTATAAATTTAGAGATCAGTATTTTTGGTTTTTACTCAAACTCAAGTTTCCAAAAAATAGTAATGAAAAATACTATCTTGTCTTAGATTATCCACCATTAGATGAAGTAGAACTATTTAGATACAATGACTCTCAATTGATAGATACCCAGATCACTGGAGATCATATCGATTTATCCAAAAAATTATTTTATTATAGAAAACCCGTATTTCTTTTATCTGGTGAAGAAAGTTATTTACTCATTAGAGTAAAAACAGCTAGTACTTTGCAATTACCTATAATAGTATATAATATGGAAAAATATAATCAATCCGTACTTGTGGACTCCGTTGAGCAGAGTATGTACTACGGAGCATTGCTTGCCCTTTTTGTATATAATCTATTTTTAGCAATAATTACAAGGCTATTATTTTATAGATTTTATGTATTCTTTTTGTTTTGTTATGGAATGTTTCAAGCATCTGTGTATGGATATGGGGCAATGCTTTTGTGGCCTGATGCACCGCATTTATGGATGGATGAGTCTTTAACTATTTTCCTTTCAGTTGCAGGTATTTTTACATATTTATTTGCATTCTCGCTTTTGGAATTAAAAAAGAATGCACCTTCTTTTTATAAATGGGGAGTTCGGCTCGTAATTATTCACTCTCCTCATATTGTGATACTATGGTTTGTACCACATAAAGTAGGAACTATTTGGTTGTTTATATCTGCAGGATTTTGGTCTATTTATTTAATCTCAGTTTCTATTTACCTTAGTTTCAAAAAGTTTAAAATAGCTCAAATTTATTTATTATCATGGATTGTTTTTATAATAGGTTCATTGATTAATTTATTTCTAACCCTTGGGTATGTTCCTCGAAATTTTATAACTATTTATTCTCAGCAAATCGGATCAGTACTGGAATTTATTCTATTGTCACTGACGATGGCCTATAGGGTTAAATTACTCGAAGAGGCAGGTAAAAAAAGTCTAGAGAATCAAGTTGCAGAAATCAGTAAACTAAACATAGAGTTAGAATCTACTAAAGAGAGAGCAACTAAGGCGTATCTCGATTTGGAGGCATCCCAAAAGCAATTGGTTCAATCGGATAAGATGATCACATTGGGTAGCATGGTTGCGGGTGTAGCCCATGAAATCAATACACCGTTAGGTGCGATTATTGCTAACTCTGAAAATATTTTGGAATCTATGCGTGTTTTGATTACAAAATTGAATCCCAAGTATAATCAAATTACAATTACTGATATAGAGAAATCTCTAAATATACTGGAGCACTCCATTGAATCTATTTCTGCCCTATCAAGCAAGGAGACAAGGGCTCTTCGAAAAAAAATAATATCAATTTTAGAAGAGCGGAATTATAAAAATATAGAAATTATATCCGATTATATTATTGATTTGAATTTATATGAAACTCTATTAAAAGAGGACTCTATTTTAAATGATTCTGATATTGAAAAATATTTAGAGATTGCAGTCGCTCTCAAAGGAATACAAAAAAAGTCATCAATCATAAAATTATCAGCCGAGAGAGTTTCCAAAATTGTTAAGTCCTTAAAATCATTTATGCACTTTGAAGAAAAAGAAGAGAAAGTTCTTTCTGATATCACAGAAGGTATGGAAACTGTGCTTATCATTTTACACAATAAAATCAAGTATGGTATTGAGGTTATTAAAAATTACAACGATATTCCAAAGATTTATTGTTATCCTGACGAACTAAATCAAGTTTGGACAAACTTAGTGCATAACGCAATACAGGCAATGGGAGATACAGGCAAATTACAAATTGATATTGAAAGAATAATCAATTTACCATCAAGTCCCGATATAGACAAAAGAAACCCTGAATATAAAGGTGAGTATGTTTCTATCTCAATCCAGGATAATGGCCCCGGAATACCACCGGAAATTAAACATAAGATTTTTCAGGCATTTTTCACAACCAAACCTGCTGGGGAAGGATCCGGTTTAGGTTTGCACATAATAGGAAAAATTTTGGAGAAACACCAAGGAGCCTTGTTTTTAGATTCCGTACCGGGTAATACTAGATTTAGTGTTGTGATACCAACAGAGTAGTTTTTGACTAATCAAGTTGTAACACGAAAAAAAAATTATTTTTTCTAAAAAACCTAGATTCAAATCGATATTTTTAAACTATTTTTCTTATTTTTCTATGTTTTTACTTAGATTTTTATGGATTATTATCGTCTAATAATAGAATAGGACGATTTCTTTAAAAGAACTTTTTAGAATTCAGCTTTTCAAAAAATATCCTTACCAACTTATTTTTTAATTGAGTTATGAATGTGGGCAATGTTTAAAAGATTATAATATTTTTTTGACTTTCAAAAATAGTATTTAATAACATATGAAATATAAAATCCTTATAATTAGTCTAATAGTATTCAATCTATCTTGTGGAATTTTATTTGATCCACTGAAAGAAGAAATGAATAATAATAAGAGTGATAAAATTTCTTTTAATGATGCTGTAAAAATAGTTAAAGAAAGTATGCTAGGTTTATCGACCCGTTGTCCTGCTTTTCTCTCCTCAAAATACAATTGGATCAGTGGTTATTTTGCAGAAGTTTTAGTAAATGATTGTGTAAACTCCTATGACCCTATCAAAGGTTGTGGAGATCAAAATTATCTAAGCAGAAAGCAGGTTCTTCTCTGTACTCTTGTAATGCAAAACGATCCCTGTCTTTCTGATATTTCAGATCCCACCAAAAAAGAAACTCGATTTTCAAGCAGTTTTGCGGTAACTTATGCTGTTTGTGCTTCCGCCTTTAAAAAATCTCCAATAAATCTTCTATTCTTCTAAATTCCCATAAAATCTTCATTTAACGTTTTTTATGTCGTTAAAAAAAACTAGAATTGAAAATACTTCTCCCATTTTCAAAATTGCCAATATAGGAATTAGAAATGGAAGTCAAAAAATACTCCTACTTTGAAGGAAAAATAGTTCCCGCCGAGTCCGCTAAAGTCAGCATCCAAACCCATGCTTTACAATATGGAACTGCTGTATTCGGTGGAATTAGGGGATACTATAACAAAGATCAGGATAATATATTTATTTTTAGAATTCACGATCATTATACAAGATTACTGAACTCTACCAAGATAATGCAGATACAATTCGATAAAAATCCACAGGAATTGGTGGATATAACACTTCAATTGGTGAGAGAGTCAGGATAAAAAATTTACTTCTCAGCTTCGCTATTTTGGGATTGATTGAGGTTCTGAGATAGGGACAGAGACGAAATTCGGAACTTTTATAGGAGTCCTTTTATGAATACTTTAGACTACATTCCTAGAAAGAGAACCCAGAAGGCTGATTCTGTTACTCCATAACTAGGAACTTCTTTTTCGCAAACCACGAATTGATCGGATAGATCACCAGAAATTACATCCGAAAGTTTGAGTGATTTGGTCTTGTCTTCAAAAATAGAGATATGCTTTCCGAGTAAAATATGATTTGTATCATTTGTCCAAACGACTACATTCTGCGCATATATGACATCCATAAGAGTGGATAAAAGAAGAACTAGAAAAAAAAAGTTCTTCTTTTGAATCAATTTGATTTTCATAAATATTCTCCATTTTGGCAAAAAGTCTACTGCAAAGATTAAGGGATTTAATACGTAATGGTTATACTTGTAAAGCATAAAATACTAAAAAATTTCTTTTACTTACTCACCTTACGCAAAGGAATAAAACTATGAACTCTTTAAAGAAATTGAATATATTAGAAAAATCTAATGAATCAATAAAATAAATAGCCTGCGGCAGCAAACCCACCATTATGTTGCGCCCTAATGGAAGCAACATTGAGTTCGGGTGTGAACCCACCTTCAGCGCTGGGAACGCTGACACTCACCCAACTCAATCATTTCTTTTGTGAAGAAATGATAATGTAAGGTGAGTTACTTATTTATTGTTTGAATGTGGCTAATTTAGAATAGACATAAAGCATAATCTATTTAGTATAAAATTCATTGATACTATAACTAATTGTGGAAAAAAAAATTTGCTATAAGGAAAGATATACTAATGGAAAAAAATAATACAACACTTCAAGTTGGGATTATCGGCGCAGGACCTTCTGGTTTAACATTAGCGCTTTCACTATCCATAAGAGAAAACGTTCAGGTTACTATTTTTGAAAAAGCACCTGATCATAGAAATACTCCTTCTTTTAATCCACTACGATCTTACACGATTGATATCACAGGACATGGTGCTCGTGCAGTAGAATACCTAAACATGAAATCTCGGTTTGACAAAGACTTAATTCCATTTAAAGGTATTCGGCTACCTGTTATTAACCCCAAATTGGAAGAAACTTATCATGGAGATGGTTGGACTGGTTCGCGTGGAGATATTGCCAAGGCAATCTTAGAAGAAATAATAAAACATACTTCTTCTCGTGGAAATGTCATAATTCATTTTGAAACCGAGGCTAATGTTAAAGATGCAGAGAAAGGAGTTATATCATACCAGAATGATACTAAAACAGAGACCTTTGATTTAATTGTTGGATGTGACGGAGCTGGATCTACTGTTCGTAATTATATGAAGTCTACTTATAAAGACTTTGAAGTTATAAGTTTGGATAATGATAATTATTCGATGATGCTGCCGTTTGATAAAAATACAAATGAGCTAAATCCAAGTTATCTTTATATTTTTGGATTACCACCTTATCTTGCAGTTGCCGGCGCTATCAATGGAAAAAATGGACCCTCTGATCCTTTATGGTTTTGCCAGATTGGATTTTCAGGATCAAAAAAATTTAATTCATTTGAAGAAGCTAAATCTTTTCTTGTAAAAAATTACCTTAGCACTGGAAAAAATGCGATAACGAATTATGCAACTGATAAGGCAATTGAGGAATTTTCTAAGCAAGAAAATATTTCTACAGGTCGTGCAAAAATTTGCTCTTCTTTTCATGTAGGCAAATTAGTATTACTCGGTGATGCTGCCGCTCCTTTCCCGCCCGTTGGTCAAGGTGTGAATGCGGCTATGGAAATGGCGATTATTCTAGATGATTGCATCGGTGAAGAGTTATCAAAAATAGATTCTTTGAAATTTGAAGAGATCGTCTCAATTGCAATAAAAAATTTTACAATGAAATGGAAACCTGAAGCGGAAGCAATTCGAACGATTAGTTTTCGTGGACTTAATCTCAAAAGTTTTCATCCTCCTTTATATGGAAAACTCAAAACATTTTGGATTGTTGTGCTACATAAAATTTTTCATCGGGATCCAATGACCAATGCAAAACGACAAGATATGAGTTATTCCCAAGCACTTTCTTACCAAAAAAAAGTCGACTTGCTTTTGATAAGCTTTGGAGTGTTTTTAATATGTGGATGTATATTCTGGTTAATTAAGTAATAGGATTACTAAGAAAAAATTTACCTCTCAGCTTCGCTATTTTGGGATTGATTGAGGTTCTGAGATAGGGACAGAGACGAAATTCGGAACTTTTATAGGAGTCCTTTTATGAATACTTTAGACTACATTCCTAGAAAGACAACAAACATCCGAAACAATCGAAAGATCTAGTAAAAATATTGCTTTGATCTTAAACTTTCTTTCATAGATAAGCTTTGTAGAACCTTACTTGTCTGACTCAAAAGAAAAGACAGATTTGCTTAAAGAATTAGATAAGAGAATCAAAGAAAGGGAACTTACTTAATAGATGTTCCCACTTATAATATTCTAGATTTTCATTTGTTTTATAAAATTTGAAATAGGTCTAATCACAGTAAACAAAAAGACCAAGAGATACCAATACCAATCTAGGCTAAGAATTGGTTCCCAGAATTTGGCAAGCAATAAAGTTGCTGAAAAAACTGCCCACTTAGTCAGACCAACATCTAGCAAGTCTGCTTTGTATAGTTTTATGTTTTCATAAAAATTCAAGTTCATACCTCATATCTTCTATTTATCTTCTAAGAGTTTAGATCTAGTCGATATCTCTTATGACTCTGATTACCTAAGTGGACTCTAAAAAAATCAAAGAGTCAACTCAAATAGTACAGTTACATTATTTTGTTATCTAAAAAGGTCCTCACTTAATCCATAAATCAATCGTAACTACTCAGAGAGATTGAAAGAGTTCTTATAAAAAAACATTTAAAAATCTAGAAAGGATTTCCATTAGTGCATTTTCAAAGTCTGTTTCTTTTGTAAAGGTCATAGGTATTTAATTTTTTTTTCGATAATCTCTTATGTTTTCAAGAATAAAAATATTTTAAATATTGGATGATTGATCACTCGATTTAATTCTTTATTTCTTTCTAGGAATGCAGTCTAGAGTATTTATAAAAGGACTCCAATAAAAGTTCTGTGGTTCGGCTTCGCTTAATGCTGTCAACTTAACCAGCCCTTCTATTGATAACATTATGTTTAGCTCTTCTGTAACGTTCAGGTCTTTCAAATTTTCTTCCTGGTATTACAGCTATCCTATGTTTATATATTTCATTTACTAATCTTTTATAATATTCGTCATTATCATGTAAGCATTCAATCAAATGATCTTTCATAAGTCCGTATGCGACATTTTCATTGATTCTCAGCTTATGCTTTGTTTTTACTTTTCCAGATTTAATATCTTCATCTAATTTATTTTGAGCATCTGCTACCATAAGTGTACACATGTTCAGAGTATATATCCTACAGAAAAACTCTTGTAAGACTAAATTTACTCGCTTGCATGCAAAGTTCTCAAATTCACCCGTCTCCTTCATATATCGAAACTGGGTTTCTATCTTCCATCTATTCCTATATAGTTCTACTATCTCCTCTCTTTTGAATTGATTTCGATTTAAACTTGTTATGAATACTCCTGTTTCATTATCTGAAAATTTTCCTGTGCAAATTCTCATATCTATATGGTAATTCCACTTCTTTAATATCTTATCTAGCCAAGGATTTTTATTATATACATATCTCTCTAGCTTAATGACTCGGGTCTTATCGTAAGTAGTGGATATTGCCGCTTTTTTTGTTTCATTGTTGTAGGAAACTCTACTTCGCATAATAAAATCAATGTTGTTCTCACGTAGAAGCGACATCAGTTTTACGGAGGAATAAATCCTATCAAAGAGAATGATTATCTTTTTCTTTTTTAGCTCTGAAAGGCTTTTGATGAATCGGATTTGCTCTTCAGCCATTGCTTTCTCGCTGACCCGGTATGGACTGATTACACCATTTACTATTATACCATTCATTATGTCATACATAATTGAACAATTCGCTACTGGGTTTCGGGATCTACCCATTTGATTTGTAGAGAAACCGAAATATTCCTGAATTTCTTTTGTATTGGGAATATTCAATCCTGTCCCATCCATTGCTAAAACTATATAACCCTTATGTACTTCACATTCATTCTCATATTCATAAAAAGTATTAACATATATTTCATTCAGTTTGATAAATACATCAGGGCTTAAATGTTCTCTCGCTTTTGACAATGCCTGCTTAGTAATTAATTTATTAGGACTTCGATGATTAAAGAAATTAAACAACTCGACGGAAGTTGTCTTACTGACCCGATTTATCATAAAGAGTAATAGTTCTCGAAGTGGCATATCTCTATTTCTTGTGAAGGCTGTTGGTATCTTTCTGGAATATTCAAATAGTAAATCAGAACTAAAAAATCGTCCGCACTTATGTCTTATACCGCCTATTTGGTTTTCATGTCTCTATATCAATTTTTTTTAAGATATTTTGCAAGCTCTTTCTTAAGTTGACAGCATTAAGGGGAGACGAACCCCAACCCTACACTATCCCATTCTCATTAAGCTGGGATTCTGTAAGACCGGTGATTCTTATAATCTGCTCTAGATTCAATCCTTCCTCCCGCATCTTCCGGGCTGTTTCAATAGCATTTTCCAGTTTACCTTCAAACTTAATTTTTTCCAGCATATTCATGTAATCACCCTCAATTTCTTTGATAATGGCACTTTTAGAAACTATGTCTGCGTCATTTCTTACTCTAAATATATAGTATGTGAGATTTTTTAAAATTTCAATTCTTTTTGATTCTTCTTTTTCTTTTATGAGAGCCCTGTAAACTTCCTGTAAATTATTCACAAATTCTTCTGGGTCGTTTCTTATGGTTTGAAGTACTCTCAGGGATAGTTGCAGAGCCAAATTCTTGGTTTGGAAAGCTTTTCCCTTGGCACTCAGGATTTCTAGATGAATGGCAAAGTTGGGGATGAATTTCAGGAATACTTTTGGAATGGAACCTTTATCGAAAGTATCTAGAAGTTCTGTCCCGAGATCCCATCCTTTTTCCCCGTGATAAAATACAAAAGGGAATACAACATTGAGACTGTTTTCATTTTCCAATTGTCTGGAGTAAATTTTGGCTAAGTAATCCAAAAGCTGAACATAGATTTTTCTGTCATAGTAGCTCTTGTGTTCAAAAAGAAGATAGATGTAGACTGAAGAATCGCTATCTTTCAGGGGGATTTTGAATAAAAGATCGGTTCTGCTTTCTTCCTGCTTGTTACCGATAAAGGATTCCTGAATGAACTCTAATTTTTCTAGAACCAATAAACGTGAAATGATCTCTGGCAGAGAAGCAAGGAGAAAATCGATAATAAACTAAAGGATACAAAAAAATCTTACTTAATAGTATTACAATATTCATAAAAAGTATATCAATAAAAACCAATATCCCTATAAAACAATAAAGTATTACAAAACCATGGAGGATTAGGGAGCAGGGCGACCGTCCGGGTTTCTTTTCTTTTTTTGGTTACTTTTTTTCTTTTCTTTACATAAAGAAAAGAAAAAAAGTAACAAGAGAGATATGAAATTAAAGAGAAACTCAATTTAACTAAACCCAGAGAATTATGAAATTAAAAAAAATATAACAAAGTAATCAAAAATAAATAATATTATTTTCTATCAAAACAGCCCTTTCGCAGAAACAAAATAAATTTTAAAATTAACATTCTAATCGTATCACAAAATCAGATTCAAACCTTTCCATCCAAAATATCTCAATCATTATTTTATAACACCAAACCTACCTGAATTGAAATCATGTATGGCTTCATGAATTTCCTTCTCTGTATTCATCACAAAGGGTCCGTATCCAACAATGGGCTCTTCTAATGGTTCTCCAGCTAAAAGTAGCATTGAGCTATCCTGGGATGATTTTATATGAAGATTTTGCCCTTCTTTATCAAAAATAACAAATTGTGAGCTATTGACAGGAGTGGTCTGATTTGCAGTGATGGATCCTTTTCGTAGTACAACACTTGAAGTCCATCCATCGGGGATAGGTAGTTCCACTTCGCTTCCAGAGTTTAAAAACAAATCCCAAACATAGAGAGGACTATATGTAGAAGCCGGTCCCTTAGATTCCCCATAATTACCTGCTATGATTCTTGCATACCCAGCATTGGAAGGTAGATCTATTTTTGGAATATCGGTGTTGCGAATGGATTGGTACTTGGGTGGAGTCATTTTATGTACTGCGGGTAGATTGACCCATAGTTGGAATATTTCTAGTGTTCCACCATTTTGAGTAAAATTGGTTGAGTGAAATTCTTCATGGACAATACCAGAACCCGCTGTCATCCATTGGACATCTCCCGGATAGATGGTTCCTCCCTCTCCCGTAGAATCTTTATGTGATACTTCTCCACTGTAAACGATGGTAACTGTCTCAAAACCACGGTGAGGATGAGAGCCAACTCCTCGTAGTTCGGATGAGGGGGGAAATTCAGCTGGACCTGCATAATCTAAAAGTAAAAAAGGGCTAAGTTCTCTGCCAAAATGGGAATAGGCAAATAGAGAGCGAACTGGAAATCCATTTCCAACCCAATGTGTTTGTTGATTTGTAAATACACCTTTTATTTTTTTCATAGAAGTTTTCTTTTTACCCAACTATTACATATTCATTGGGATACCTTATACCTATGCTGGATTTTTTTGGAATCAATGCTATGAGTGTAGTCAAAACTCCAACTCTTCCCATAAACATTGTAATACAAATTGTAATTTTACTGCTTGGAGCTAGATACCCTGTAATACCTCTAGAGAGCCCGACTGTTCCATAAGCAGATACAACCTCAAAACAAATATCTAAAAATGGTAATGTCTCTACAAGTAAAAGTGAAAAAATAGATCCAAAAATAACAAAGAGAGATAGAACAATAGTAGCTGAAGCCCGGTATACAGAAACTTCTGCTATAGTTCTATGAAAGACCTCCAATCTACTTTTTCCCCTAACGAAATTTAATATCTGTAAGAATGCAAGTGCAAATGTTGTTGTTTTTACACCACCTCCAGTTGAATTTGGAGATGCCCCTACCCACATTAGAAAAAGACTAAAGAATACCACAGGGTTTCCCATTTTACTCAAATCTAATATATTAAAACCTGCTGTTCTTGTGGTGATGGAATAAAATAAACTCTGGAATACCTGATCTAAAAAACTAAAATTAGATAGAGTGAATTTTTGTTCTAAAATTAAATATCCTAAAGTTCCAACTACTAAAAGGGTAGAGGATGTGATAAGGGAAAGTTTTGTGGAAACTGTAAGTTTAATAGTTGTATTACCCCATCTTAATAGCTTGGATTGAATTTGTGATATCACATTAAAACCAATTCCACCAAATAGTACCAAAAACATAATTGTACTTATAAAAAATTTATCATTTCTTAAAAAATCTTCCCCTAAATTTTTAGAAAAAAGTGAAAACCCTGCATTACAAAAAGCTGAAATAGAATGAAATATGGAGTAAAAAACTTTCTGTTCCACCCGTAGCCCTGAATTTTCAGGAAATGATAGAAACAGAAAAATAGATCCCAGTAACTCAATTATAAATGTTTGGTAGGTTATTTCTCCTATCAATTGCTTAACTCTTCCCAATGCATCTTCACTGAGTAAATCTTTCATCATCAATCGATCATTTACTGATGCCTGTCCTGCTAAAAAAATAGCAAAAAAAGTGGTTAGGGTAATCAGTCCTAATCCACCCACTTGGATTAGAACAAGTATGATGATGTGCCCTGTAAATGTAAAAGAAGTCCCAACATCAACAGTGGAGAGTCCTGTAACACAGGTTGCACTTATTACAGTAAATAGAATATCAACTGCGGGTAAGTCAACTCTATGGGCTTTGGGTAAGGAAAGAAGTAAGAATCCCAATAATATAATACCTGTAAAGCTCAGAAAAAACATCAGAGAAGGATTTAATCTCTTAGATGTATAGATTCTTCTAGATCTCAAAAAACTAATTAAATTTGAAAATATCAAAAAAATTTGAGCAATGGCTAAAAAGCTCAATGCTGCTTGGTCTGCCCCATAATTGAGATACTGAAAGTAGGAAAGTATTTTCTTTTCAAATATCTTCTGTACTAATATAATAAAAACTATTATAACTTCTGGCTTATGTGTTACAATGAATTCTTTGTAAGTGGATTTTGTGAAAAGTAAAGATATTAGCTCATAAACAAGCAAATAATTTATTAGCGTTTGGTTCAATATGCGTATGTAGGTTGACCAAGAAGAGGGGTAATTGAATCCAATTTCTAGTGTTAGGGAAAAAAGGGATATAACACCGCAAACTTTAAAAACAAACTTGGCTATTGCATAAATGTACTCATGGTAGAGTTCTTTCACTTCATCGAACAAATCCTGTAGAGATTTTATGCTTTGCAGGAATTTTTGTTTGTTCTCTCTTGAAACTTTCATTTGTCTTAAAACTTTATTTCCCAAAATGGTATTGATACTTCTATTTTGTTTATAATAGTTCCCATTTGCCCACCCTGGTAGAGGCTAGTATTTTTTTCCTTTTCAAACTCGCTCACAGTAAGTCGATCTAGATACACATTTGCAAATGAAAATCCAATGGCACTGACAGCCACAAATGCTGCACCAGCGTTTGATTTATAAAATCCATTGCTAAAATTATTTATGAAAAGACTAATGGCAACCGACCCTCCTACAGCAAATGGAAAAGTGGTAAAAAATATAATTTCCGATCTTCTGAGTTGGGATTCTTTATAAATTTCTTTGGATTTTTCATCTCTCAATTTTTTAACCATATCTTTTTTTTGCTTGGAGCTTTCTTGGTTTCTCAGGATGGCATCCACATTCAATTCTCCCGTGATGGGGTTGATAGGGAGATTGTTTGTACTTGCTTGCTGTTGCTGTTGTGTATTGGTTGTAGCAGCCCTCCTGAGCCCTGTGGCAGGGGGAACTAGGAGCGTGGGATCTGCTGGCAGTTGTACACTCTTAGGGTCAAGAAGACCCGGCTTTTTTCGGGGACGTGGAAGCTTGTAATCCTGGAATCCTTCTGAGCCTATTGTTTCTCCTCCGTTGTAATTACGAAGGGAATAGTCATAATTATCATAAAAATCACTCCGACCCTGTGCATATAGAGGAAGTGTAAGAATGATTTGAATTAGAACAAAAAAGAAGGTTTTCTTCATGAGGTAAAAGTAATCTCTATCCAATGAATACAAAATCTTATTTTTTGGTAAAGTAGTATTTCTGGTAAAAAAATACTTGGAATTACAATATTAATTTTACTATACAAAAATTGAATTATAGGAAAAAATTTATCCAGAAAAGAAATCATGAATGAATTAGAAATTTTACATACTCATTTACGTTCGGAGTATAGAGATTCTTTAAGGGGAATCTTACCGATTGAAAAAATGGAAGGTCAGTATTCTGAGTTTCCAAATGATTTAAATCCTGAAATTAAAGAAATTCTCAGTAAGGATGGAATCAAAAAATTATACTCTCATCAACGAGTTTCCTTTGAGAGTATTACAAATGGTAAGGATACTTTGTTAGTATCTCGCACAGCCAGTGGAAAAACTCTTTCCTTTTTGCTTCCCATTTTAAATGATTATAAAAAATCCACACAAAAGTTTTCAACACTCTTACTTTACCCAACCAAAGCACTCTCAAGAGACCAAGAATCTACTCTAGGAAAACTATTAGAAAAATCAATCTATACAAAATTTGGAACATTCGATGGAGATACTCCCAGAGAGGAGCGTGAAAATTTACTAAAAAATGGGGATTTTATTATAACTAATCCCGATATGTTACACTCGGGAATCCTACCAAATCACAACAGAAAATGGAAAAATATACTAACAAGACTTAAGTATATTGTTGTAGATGAAGTACACACATATAGAGGTGCATTTGGGTCCCATGTTTCCAACGTATTTCGCAGGTTGGTTCGCATCTGTAATTTTCATGGAAGCTCTCCAATTTTTATATGTTCCTCGGCAACAATTGGAAATCCTGAAGAACATGTGAAGGCTTTGTTTCATAGGGATTTTACTATTATAAACATAGATGGATCTCCCTCCGCTAAAAAAAGTATTTATTTTATGAATCCAAAGATAGTTGCAAATGAAAATGGATCAAGCTATAGAAAAGGTACTTCTAGTATTACAATACCTCTGATTCGTTTTGCGGCTTATAAAAATATCCGAACAATTTGTTTTTGCAAAGCAAGGCAGGAAGTTGAGAGGTTGTATCATGCGGTTACCGATGGAAATTATGAATTACAAAAAAAAGTGAAACTCTATAGGGGAGGGCTTTTGCCAAAGGAAAGACGTCAGCTTGAAAAAGATCTCTTTTCTGGTAATATCAATACAATTATCACAACAAATGCCTTAGAGCTAGGTATAGACATTGGTGATATGAACCTCTGTATATTGAGTGGTCATCCAGGTTCAGTATCCAGTTTTTGGCAACAGGCGGGTAGAGTAGGTAGAAAGGGTCGCGATTCGGTCATTGTATTTGTTGCCAAAGATTTACCGATTGACCAATACATCATACATCATAACGAGTTTATCACAGATACACCTTCAGAGCAAGCTTGGCTTTCAGCAGATAATCCCTATATTTTACTCCAGCATATTCCTTGTGCAGCTTATGAAGTTCCACTTTTGCAAAAAGAAAATTTATTTGGTGCAGATATTTACAAGTATGCAATACAAACTTTATTAGATGACAAAACTCTAAAAGAATATAAAGAATTTTATCGTTATTCCCTAGATGAATATCCAGCCAAGGGAGTAAATTTACGGGGTATGACAGATTATAATATACAAATTATTTGTGAAGGTATAGTCATTGGTGAAATTGATCCAATAGGAGCAATGGGGACTTTGTATAAGGATGCCATCTACCAACATTTAGGGAATCGTTTTATCTCCCTGGAATTAGATTTAGATAAAAAGTACTGTAGAGTTGAAAAAATAGACGCAGATTATTACACGGAAGCATCTTGGGAGTCCATGGTGGATATGGTGAGTGAGGAAGAAAGTAAATCTGTCCAGGATGCGGAATCTAAATTTGGGTACATAAAAGTAACACGCCAACCCAAGTTATATAAAAAAATAAAAGAGAGATCTTATGAAAATATTGGATACGGACCAATTACCCTTCCTCCATTTACGTATGACACTACTGGATTATCACTGTCTATCCCAAAAAATTGGGCAATAGAAATTGAAAAATTAGACAAACGTTATATAGACATAGCACTATACTCCCTAAGTTATATTTTGAAAACAACCTCACCATCCATTTTTATGGGTGATACAAATGACATACATACCGATGTAGCTATCAATGATTCTGTAGAAAAGTGGAAAAGTGTGCTATATTTATTTGATGCACATGAAGGGGGAATTGGATATTCGGAAAAGATATTCCAAAAGTTAACAGATGCTTTGACTTTAGCATATAGAATTATTTTAGAATGTGAATGTATGGCAGGCTGTCCATCCTGTGTGCCTCCTATACCGCCCGGAATTACAAGTTCGGATATGGAAGAACTTTTATTTGAATCGAATGGTGCTGTTGAATCGGCTAAGAGTTTGCTTACCTATTATATAGATGGAATATTTAAGGATATGGAAGTGAAAACATTTTCTTTCCAGGCTGAAATGGTTAAAAAACAGGAGCCCGACCCCGAACTAAAAAAACTACAAGAGAGACTCAAGCGTTCAGCTGAAATTCTTAGAAATAAGCGAGAGAAAAAGCACTGATGTTGGATTCTGCCTTTTTACATTTTTCTGGAATAGGAAAAAAATCTAGAGATAAGTTATTCCAAAATGGGATTATAGATTGGGAATCGGGTATAAAGAATGCTGAAAAGATTCCGTTTAAAGGCGAGAAAAAAAATAAATTTATAGAAGAATTGCATTTTAATTTACAGGCGCTAAAAGAAGAAAGAATAGGATTTTTTGCAGAAAAATTACATCCTTTGGATAAATGGAGAATTCTTCTTCGATACTTTGAAAAAGCTTCTTATTTTGATATTGAGACAGATGGATTTTATAATCGTATCACTACTATTTCTTTGTATCATAAAGGTAAAATTTATAATTTTACTAAATATAAAAATTTGGATGATTTTTTAGATATTTTGGATGATGTAGAATTGATGGTTTCTTTTAATGGGGGTTCTTTTGATATCCCAGTTGTGTTACAAAATTTTAGAATTCCACGTTTTCCTGTTCCACATGTTGACCTTCGGTGGGTATGTTACCATGAAGGTATACGTGGTGGATTAAAAGAAATAGAAAGAAAGTTAAATATCCTGCGCCCACGTGATCTAGAGGGAGTAGATGG
>CAMCZP010000059.1 GCA_945887855.1 Leptospira interrogans serovar Manilae
CTACCAGATATAAAATCACACTTGTGATGATTCTTCTAACTTCTGTTTTGGGATTTTATGGTATCTTTCTATTGCTTACAGGAGGATTTTCAAATGTTTGATCAATATGAACATGAACACTTACATGTGGATGGAGTTTTTAGTTTTAATAATCATAAATCTTTTTATAAACTTTCTCATGACCACTTAGGAGAATTTACTTTAGAAGAGAAAAAATCCTTTTCGGATCTATTGAATGATACAACCATTCCTCTTTGGCTCATACGCCATTCACTAGGTATCGGAGGAGGAGAAGAGGACACTTCCAGCTTCATTCGAACTAATAAAAAAGAGTATAACTATTTAGATGAGAGAGCAAAAGAGTTAGAATTATCTTTACTCAGTAATACATCTATTCGTAATTTAGAGTACAATGGTTTAAAAATAAATCTGGATGCTGGTGGTTATTCTCATGCTGTAGGTCCCATACATGCCGGAATCATTGAACCGGGACATTTTAGATTTTTTGTAAAAGGGGAACTCATCCAACACTTAACCATTCGGTTGGGATTTCAGCATAGGGGTATTCTAAGTAAGCTACTTGGTAAATCAGCAATCTCTGCAATACCAATTTCCGAGACAATAAGTGGTGACACTTCAGTTGCATATTCAATGGCATTTTCAAAGATTTTTGAAAATGCAGCCAAAATAAAAGTAGAAGATGATCTAGAAATAATTCGCCTCATACTACTGGAAGTGGAGAGATGTGCAATTCATATAGGTGATATTGGAGCAATGGCTGGTGATATAGGATATTACCCTTTGCATGGCGTCTGTGCTACAGATAGAGGCGTACCTCTTGGAGTCATGGAAGCATTGGTGGGAAATCGTTTTGGGAAGGGGGGTATTTTTCCTGGTGATGTGAGACTGAACAAACGATTAAAAAAAGAAGCATTAAAATCAATTGCTGATAATCTCTACAAAGGTTTTCAAAGAGTTGAGTATGAATTTTTACGTGCAGTCCACAATTCAACCATTCGGGAACGATTGCAGGAATGTGGTAAAATCACACGAAAAATGGTAAGACAAAATGGATTTGTGGGTATGCCTGCTAGATGCATTGGAATTGAAATGGACATGCGTAAGTTTGAAACTTTATATCTGAAGTACTTCCCCATCTCTCTTCACCACACGGATGAAAATCTCACAGGGGATGCTTGGTCTAGATTTTACCTTCGGTACTTAGAATTAAAAGCATCGGTAGAATGGCTGTGTAAAATGATCCCTGAAATCAATATTGAAAAATCTGCTAGCGGATCTCATTTAATTCAGTCCGTTTCTAAATTTACACCCGGTATTTACTACCAACTTGTAGAAGGATGGAGAGGACCCGTACTTGCTGTCTTACAAATTAATAAAGATGGAACCATCCAAAATTCCTATATCCGGGATCCTTCTGTTTTAAATTGGCACGCACTGGAATTGGCTGTTCGGGGAGAACTCATAGGAGATTTTCCTCTGAACAATAAATCATTTAACTTAAGCTATGTGGGGTTTGACTTATAATGGGATTTGTAGAACTTAAAAAACTTTTTTCACCGCACCAATCTCTAGATTTTGAAAAGGCTTCCTTTGTAAATGCCAATGCGAGAGGCATACCTGCTCCTATCAATCTTTCAGAAAAGACAAAATGTGATGCATGTAAAAAATGTAGTACATTATGCCCTACCTCTGCTATACAAGTACTCTCATCCAAAGAGATTCAATTTGATTATGGAGCTTGTTTGCAATGTGGCATGTGTGAAGATGTATGTCCCGACAATATAATTAAAGACACCGGACTCAATTATGTTTTTTCTTATAATCGAGATACCTTAAAAATTAAATACACAGATGGTCAATTTACTCCCGTGGAAGACTCACCCACTGAAAATATTTTAAAATTTCAAAAACTAACTTCTGTCAAAGGGATGAAGTATAGAGAGGTTGCAGCAGCAGGAAACAACTCAGTAGAATGTGAATTAAATGCAAGTTTTAACAATTTCTTTGATAGTGAAGGAAACCAAGCAACGAGTGTAGCTTCACCCAAACATGCAGATGCAATTGTTTATTCGGGACCTGTCAGTAAAAATATGGAAGGTCCTTTGCAAACCGCATGGGACTGTATGCCAGAACCAAAGGCTTTGATAGCAACGGGAACGGAAGCAATCTGTGGAGGTCTCTATCCACTCGGTAAGCTTCCTTCTATCCCGGATCTTTACATTGGAGGAGACCCGCCCCGCCCTGATGTGATGATAAATGGATTTAGGTATCTCATGGGGAAATGGAAGTTTTCATTTCAAAAAGAAGTTTTAAAAAGAATCCAAGAGCTAAAAGCTTTAGGTCAAAAGGAAAAATAATATGAACCAAACAACACCTGGTGATTATCTAATCGGTCTTAAAGAAAATTGGAAAAAAGATATACTCTCCGGATTTTCTATTTTTCTAATTGCTATGCCATTGTGCATTGGGATTGCAATAGCATCTGGTGCACCCCCACTTGCAGGAATTTTAGCAGGAATTGTGGGTGGAATTTTAGCATCTCTTTTGAGTGGTTCCTTTGTCACTATCAATGGTCCCGCAGCGGGCTTGATAGTTATAGTACTTGGCTCTATAGAAGTTTTGGGACATGGAGATAAACTTCAGGGCTTTAAATTTACACTTGCTGCTATTTTTATTTCCGGTTTAATTCAGATCCTAATGGGTATTTTGGGCTTGGGCATTATAGCCTCTGTATTTCCCAGTGCAGTCATACATGGTATGCTGGCATCGATTGGTGTGATCATTATCTCCAAGCAAGTACATAGTGCATTAGGGGTGGCACCGGGTGCCAAGTCTGTATTTGGACTTATCAAAGAAATTCCAGAAAGTATTACAAATCTAAATCCTAAGATTGCCTTGATCGGTGTATTGAGTATTTTGATATTAGCAATCTATCCATTGATAAAATCTAAAATCACTAAAATAATTCCGGGTCCTCTAGTTTTGGTTGTGGTTGGTTCAATGTTAGCTGTCTTTTTTGGTCTCAACCAGGAGCATTACTATGATTTTTTAGGAAAACAATTTTTTATCACTTCCAAATATATGGTTTCTATTCCGGATAAAATTATAGATACTTCAATTCGCCCCGACTTTTCTATCATGTACTCCCCTATATTTTTACTTCAGGTCTTTTCTATTAGCATGGTGGCAAGTGTTGAGTCTCTGCTCACAGCAAGTGCTATTGATAAATTGGATCCATACAAGCGTAGAAGCAATATGAACCGAGAATTGATTGGGAAAGGGATTGGAAATACCATTCTTGGAATGATTGGTGGAATTCCCATCATAGCTGAAGTTGTTCGTAGTTCAGCCAATATAAACAACGGTGCTCAAACTAGATGGTCTAACTTTTTTCATGGATTATTTTTACTCTTAGCTGTTATATTTTTACAGCCTATAATCCAAATGATTCCTCTAGCTGCCCTTTCAGGCATGTTGGTTGTTGTGGGATATAGACTTGCTGCACCTGAAATTAAGAAAATATTTAAAAGTGGATTTGATCAATTCACCATATTTTTTTCCACTATTTTGTTTACACTTTTAGATGACCTTTTGGTGGGTGTTGCAGTTGGAGTTATCATTAACTTTGTAGTACATATAATCAACACTCTCCTCCCGGATGGTGTTACGTTGAATGATTTCTTTAGGCCTGATTATAGAAAGGAAGAGATTGTGAACAATGGAAAAGTAGTGGAAATTAAGTATCACTTTAAAGGTCTATTAATTTTTATTAATTATTTATTTCTAAAAATTGAATTGGAAAAACAAGCAAAAGATGTAAATATATCTCTTGATCTAAAGGATCTAAGGCTTATAGACAATACTGTAAATGAAAATCTTCATGAATATGAAAAACTTTTCAATGAACAGGGAAGAATCTTTAGATTTGAAGGACTAGAAAGTTCAAGATCTCTCTCTAGAGAGGAATCTTCTGGAAGAAAGATAGAGCGTTAGTAGATGAAATCAATTTTTGATACGGTATTTAAAAATTCCAAACCAGACTTTCCCCTTCCAGAGGAATGGAATACAGTAGCCACAGGATTTTTTGAATACCTTCAGATTGAAAAAAATTATTCAGAGCATACCATCTATAATTATATGAGTGATCTATACTTTTTTTTTGCTTTTTGTTTAAAAGAAAGTATAGATATTTTCAATATAGATCATTTAGTACTACGATCTTACTTTGCTGAACTAAATTTAGAAAAAAAAATTGAAAAAAAAACCCAGTCCCGTAAGCTTTCTTCTCTCCGTACTTTTTATAAATTACTCTTCCGGGAAGAAAAGGTAAAAGAAAATCCTGTAACTTTTATTAAATTTCCAAAAATAAAAAAACGAATTCCTAAAAATTTTTCACCTCTCGAGATGACAGCAATCTTAGAGCATGAAGATCCGGAAAATGAAAAAAAGTCTCCTGTTATACAGGCTAGAAATAGAGCACTTTTAGAGGTATTTTATTCTACAGGGATGAGAGTAAGTGAAATAGTAGATTGTAAATGGGAATATCTATCAAATGATAAAACCCAGATGAAAATTTTAGGCAAAGGAAAAAAGGAACGGTATGTATATTTTGGACAATATGCAATACAGGCTCTAGGGGAGTATGAATCCATTTATCCCTATGAAAAAAAAGGTACTATTTTTCGAAATTTTAGAGGAGAAGGTCTTACAACAAGGGGAGTGCGGTTTATATTGGAGAGATTTCAAAAAGAAATAGGATTTGATAGAACAATCACACCCCATAAGTTTAGACACTCCTTTGCTACGGATTTGTTGGACAGTGGAGCAGACATTCGGTATGTCCAGGAACTCCTAGGACATACATCCCTTTCCACCACCCAAATTTATCTCACAGTTTCCAAAGAAAAATTAAAAGAGGTTTACAGAAAAGCTCATCCACACGCAAAATTGAAACAAGATGAGTAAAGAAAAAATATTTCGTTCCACCACTATCCTCTGCGTTCGAAAAAATGGTAAGGTTGCCATTGGGGGAGACGGTCAGGTTTCTATGGGTCAGACAGTCATGAAACACTCCGCTAGAAAAGTTCGCAAGCTCTACCAGGATAAAATTGTCTCCGGTTTTGCAGGATCAGCAGCAGATGCTTTTACATTGTTTGAACTCTTTGAAAAAAAAATTATCTCATACAATGGTTCTCTTTCCCGAAGTGTGGTGGAGCTTGCCAGAGAATGGCGAACTGATCGTATGCTCAGAAAGCTGGAAGCACTCCTAATTGTAGCAGATAAAGATGAATCCTATCTGGTAAGTGGTACAGGGGATGTCATCTCTCCAGATGATGGTGTAATTGCAATAGGATCGGGTGGAAACTATGCTCTCTCAGCAGCCAGAGCGCTTTACAAAAATACCGAATTATCTCCCCTTGACATTGTCAAAGAATCAATGAGTATCACAGCTGATATCTGTATTTATACAAATCATAATATTATCATAGAAGAATTAGTATGACAAATAACTCAGAACCCCAATTTTTATTAGATGATCCTTCACAAGACATAGACATGACTCCCATGCAAATTGTAGAGGAGTTAGATGCTCACATCATAGGCCAAAAAAATGCTAAAAAAGCAGTGGCAATTGCCATACGCAATCGAATTCGGCGTAAAAAACTCGATCCAATTCTCAGAGAAGAAATCTATCCCAAAAATATAATTATGATTGGACCCACAGGAGTTGGTAAGACAGAAATTGCAAGACGCCTTGCTAAATTGTACAAAGCACCCTTCCTAAAAGTGGAAGCAACCAAATACACAGAGGTTGGGTATGTAGGTCGAGATGTAGAATCTATGATACGGGACCTCTCCAGTATTTCCTTGCAACTTGTAAAAAAAGAATACAGAAACCGTGTAAAAGAAGAAGCATCCAAACGGGCAGAAGAAGCAATTCTCGATATCTTAATTCCAGAACCGCCCACTTCCAAAACAGCATTTGGATTCAATCCAACCGAGACCGAGAAAGAAGAAATGGAGAGAAGGGAGAGCTATATAAACACCAGAGAGCTCATGAGAAAGAAAATGAAAAGTGGGAAGATGAATGAACAGATGGTGGAAGTTGACATACACTCACCAACTGGTTCACTTCCCATGATGCAGGTTTTTGGTGCGGGAAATATGGAAGATATTGATAGCCAACTCCAGAACATGTTCGGAAACCTCATGAACAAAAAAGAAGGAAAAAAGAAGAAAGTTGCAATATCCGAAGCTTTAGTGATACTAGCAGACCAAGAAGCAGAAAAATTGCTCGACCAGGATAAAGTCAATCGGGAAGCAATTCGTCGTGCAGAAGAAATGGGAATTATCTTCATTGATGAAATAGATAAGATTGCGGGTAAAGAAAATAGGGGAGGAGCAGACGTATCACGTGAAGGCGTCCAGAGAGATCTTCTTCCCATAGTGGAAGGGGCTACGGTGACTACTAAAATAGGTGCCATCAGAACAGACCATATTCTCTTTATCGCCGCAGGTGCCTTTCATATGTCCAAGCCTTCAGATCTCATCCCCGAACTCCAGGGAAGATTTCCCATTCGTGTGGAATTGGAAAAGTTGGGTATGGAAGATTTCAAAAAAATTCTCTCCGCTCCCCGTTCCTCCCTTATGAAGCAGTACCAGGCACTCCTCGGTGTGGAGGGTGTCCAATTAGAATTCACAGAAGATGGGCTCGATGAAATTGCAAAAATTGCTTATGAAGTGAATGAAAAAAATGAAAACATTGGAGCACGGCGTCTCAATACAATTTTAGAAAAAGTATTGGAAGAGATTAGTTTTCATGCCCCCGATCTCTCCCCGGAAGAAAAAATAATTTCAATAGACAGATCCTTCGTCCACACACGTCTAAAAGATATTGTAGAAGACAGAGATCTATCGAGGTACATCCTATGACAGTTGCAAGAAAAGAGAAGTTTGAGTTTTCTAATTTTTCGCTATTTAATAACATAGCAAAAAATTCCCCTCCATCCACACGTTTGAGTGGGTCTAGAGTAATCGCTAAGAAATTTAGGGAGGCAGTACTGGAGAGTGGTACGGTTCCGTACTACAGAAGTTTTAATCTAGTCAGAGTTCCCTATCCAATTAAGTATGGGTTTAATAACATCGTAACAATTCCCACACCATATCTGCATATCTTAAATCGTATGTTTGTAATACAATATTTTAAAAATGGGAAGAAGCAAACCCTTTTGTTTTCACCCTCCGATCTCGAATCAAATTCCGAAACTCCCTTTTTCAATCGATTGGGTAAGTCTTTCGGGATGTTTGAAGACCTGGGAAAAATGATGATTGCTCCTGTCATACGAACAGTGGAAAGGGCTTTAGAGCTCACAGGAATTTTGCCTTCCGAGGTGGACTATATTTCTTTTGACCACCTCCACACCCAAGACCTCAGAAAGTGGCTTGGAAATGGACATGATCCAGGGTTTTTTCCAAATGCAAAACTACTGGTTATGGAGGAAGAGTGGACATCGGTGAAGGGATTGCTCCCCACCCAGGCTGATTGGTACTGCCCCGACGGTGTAAAAAATATACCTAATGACAAAATCATTCTTCTCCAGGACTCGGTCTTGCTGGGGGATGGGGTAGCTCTCCTGAAAACTCCGGGTCATACTATGGGAAATCATTCCCTGGTTGTCAACACCCCCAAAGGTATTTTGGTCTCCTCTGAAAATGGAATCAGTTCTGACAGTTATTCTCCTTTAAGATCCAAAACAAAAAGCATAAGTGACTATGCCAAACAGACGGGCTCCGAAGTAATTTTAAATGGAAACACCCAGGAATCATCCGTTGAGCAATACATCTCTATGGTCATTGAAAAAGAAGTTGCAGGTGAATATCTAGAAAACCATGACTTTTTTGGGGTGTCACCATCCTCCGAATTTACTGATTATTGGGCATTTCCTGGAATAAAGCCTACATTTGAGTTTGGAGAAATGGAATTGGGTTCACCGATACCCTAAAAAAATCCACTTCCAACATAAAATTACAGTTCTTAGCTCTTTTCTCAGGAAACTTCTTATGCGGGTTTTTTGTTTTACCGATATAGTTCTACAGGATAAAACCCGGGGTTTTTACCAATTTGGGATGGATGGTCAGTATTTCTACATTTCCATTTGATTCCAGGTGGGTTGGAAACTCCAAAGAAGAGTAAACCGGCAAATCATGAAACAACTCATAGCTATCGTATCCGATCATGGGGGCTTACAACTGAAGAATGCCCTTAGAGACACCTTAGAATCTACCCTTGCCATCAAGGATTTAGGTGTATTTGAAGACAAATCAGTAGACTATCCCACTGTCATAGGAGCAGCATGCAAAAGGCTCCTGGATGCTGAATTTTCCAGTTTAATTGCCATCTGCGGAACGGGGATTGGTGCATCCATTGCCGCCAATCGAATGAAAGGAATCAGAGCCGCGCTCTGCCATGATGAATTTACAGCAGAGATGGCAAAGCGTCATAACAATGCAAATGTTTTGGTTTTAGGCGGTAGGGTTTTGGCAACTGACCTTGCTGTTAGAATTGTAAATAAGTGGATGGATTCAGAGTTTGAAGCCGGAAGACACAAAACACGAATCGAGCTCTTGGATCAATGAACATGGCTTTCCTTCCAAAACTAAGTAGCAATTCTAAAAAGTACCTGTGGATACTTGTCTTTTTTTTCCCTTTGTTTGGAATCATGGGAGGAGAAATATCCTATGGTGCGGACTCCACTTACTCCCTCTACGATCTTAAAAAATCTAAGCTCAGTGTTTCCAAAGTTGGGGCAAAGGAAGAACGTTTAGAACTTTCTAAAGCTAAATTTAAATCCACTGAACTGTTACTTGACTTTGAAAATAAAAAATCATCAGACCTCAGAGATAAAAATAACAACTACGATGTAAGAGAATCCGTTTATACCCCCATAGAGGGAGAGAGTCCCTTTGGAAAAAGATACGCATCCTTCACAACCAAAGAGAGCCAGCTCAGGATCTATTCCGGAGCCGGAAAGATTTTAAATGAATCTGTTATCTCGGTGCCCATGTATATATCATTTTATATTATGCCAGGTGACTTGGAACAGAGTTCCAATGTATTTTCCAAGAGTTATCTCACCGGAGGAAAGAAGTATGGAATTGAATGCAAAATTATAAACAATAAAATAGAAGTAGCTTTTCATAATTTCTTTTCTTACAGCGAAAGTGAAACTAAGACGTATTACTTACAGAGTCCTGACAAAATTACCTCAAAGGTATGGAGTCATATTATGATTACCCTAGAGCCCACAGAGGGCACTGCGAAGTTGTATGAAAATGCTAAGCTTACAACTTCTTTCAAAGCATTGAGAAGTTCAATAGACACCACACCACTTCTCTCCGGTTTTCATGTAAATGATACAAATCCATTGGTGATAGGTAAAGATTTTTATGGAAAATTAGACAACTTCATGATTGGAAAAGGTTCTATTCCTGACATTGCAAAAATGAACATCCCCTATCACGATGTACTCTTTGATGAAGATGTGAAGGTAGCCAACCAATCCAGGGGTTCTGCAATTTCTAAAGTGATGAGAACTAAATATTCCCATTCTCAACCCCTAAAAATTGAATACAAATCATACCAACCTCAAGGAACTCATTTGGAAATTCATTATAGATTATCTGATGAGCCATTTGAAGAGGAGAGCTCATATCCGGAATGGAATTCGTACGACTCTGATACCTTTCAAAAAAAAGAAAAGGATACTTACTTCAATTACTTCCAGTGGAAAGTAGTTATGAGGTCAAATCATTCCGGTGAATCCTCACCCGCACTCACTTCCTTTAGCTTGAAGTATAAAGATTCAATTCCACCAAATCCCCCCTTCGGACTAAAGGTCATAAGTGTTGATCATGATAACAAAAAAGTTTGTTTTCAGTGGATCTCAAACCATGAATCGGATGTGATAGATGGGGGAGGTTATATAATCCACTACGGAGTATCACCAGATAGAATGGCAAGTACCATCCAAACTGGAGAGGGAGGGAGAATTATCACAGGGACACCTGAAACAGATGAATCTAACGATACCCAAAAACTCAAAGTCAAAAAAAATTATCGTAAATTGGGATTTTGTTTTAACAATGATCTCATTAGAATCAATGCAGAATCAACAAAAGATAAAAACCTTCTCTACTTTAAAGCTGGTATTACATACTATTTTAAAGTAACTGCATTTAATAATAAATTTCCCTTCATGAAAGATCAAAAATCAGTAGGACAGGACCAAAAGAGTTTACCTTCAAGCCCTGTCATGGTTACGTTTCGTTTGGAAACTAATGAGTGATGTCAATCCTTTTTCTGTGAGAAGTTTATCTAATCCATACACAACAGCTGTTGCTCTCTCTACATGAAACTCTACTTCACTCATTTCAAATTTTTTAAACAATTTTAATACTGTATTTGTAAAAGGTAAAATTTCTTCCGCTAATATTTCAAATTGAACGGATAGTGTTTCTATAACTTCTATATCACAAAATCTATATAATTCATCTAGTGAATAAGCGGATATGTATATTTTATAATTTTTTTTTATAAGTTCAGTAAGTATACTCTCTAAATTTTTTTTATCCTTATTTTCAGAAAATATAAATTTGTATAAGAAATCATATGTGATCAATACCTTCATACTTTATTTGGTTTAAGACCCATTGTAAATTCAGCTATTTTGTGTACTGCATTTATTCTATCTAAATTTGTTCTTTTGGAGATTTCATTTCTAAGTCCCATTCTAAGTATTTCAGAGGCAGGGATCTCTCTTTTTTCTGACTCACTTTTTAAATCATTCATTTCCTGTTCTGTTAAAAGAAGCTGGAAACGTTTTTCAATTTTTTCTTTCATTTTCACCCTCAGCTTTTTCTTTACTAATGGAACTGTTGTACAATTTAAAAAATCTATCGCTATCTTTTTTATTCCCCATTTTTTCATAGATCAAAGCTATATTATAATATGATTTATTTTTTTCATATTCATAGTGAATAGATTTTTGAAACTTTGAAATTGATCTCTCCTCATATCCTAAAATCATCTCTACTATTCCTAAGTAAAAATAGTACTCTCCTAAAATTTTATCATCTGGAGTTTTTTGTTCTAAAAGAGTTATTTTTTCTGTAAAAATATTTAATGATTTATTATAATTTGTTCTGATATTTTGTATTTCAGAAAAATTAGGATTGGATAATTCTAGGTCTTCTCTAAAAAGATAAGATTTGGCTAAATACAATGAATAAAATAAATCTTCAGGATATTTAGAAGTATACTCCTCTAATAAGGGAATGGAGTCAGAGTATTTTTTTTTATCTAATACTTGTGATATTTTTTCTTTTAGCTCATTTCTATGCTGTTTGGATTGAGAGAGAATTGAGTTTGTGCTAAAAACAAAGATAAATATTAGTAATATCTTCAGGATATTTTTGTATTTCAAGCTGAAACTCCTTCTCAGAACCAAGTTTTTGTTGTAAATCATCATGCAACTGATTCTTATAGTTATTGTCGCAAAATAAAAGATATTTATTAAATCCGGATTCAACTAAAAGGTCTGTTTCTTTGATACAATGTAGAAGTATCCCCGTTATATCAGATTTTCTTTTATTGCGATCGTAGTTTGAAAAATATTTATGTATTGTTACTTTATGAATAAATATTGTTTTTGAGGAAGACTCACTTAATTTCTTTTTGAAGTATGCATCTATACTTTGAGTTAAATCTGAATTTTCAGAATTTATCTTATTTAAAAAACCAATTTTTTTATTAAATATAGGAAAAAGTGGTTCAAGAGTTGGATACAAATGTTCCGACTTAGAGATTGCCTTTTCCTTACTCATCTCTTGGTTTAAAACAATACAGATTAAAAAATTATGCTTGAGAATATTCAATTTTTTTATTAAAATTCCAGAAATTAATTCAAAGTTTTCTGAAGAAAAATATTTATATAAAAATATATCATCCTCTATATCTTTTCTTGATTTATATGTAGTACCATTTTGGTTATTTTTAACTAATTGGTTAGATTGGTGTATATAAAAACTTTTCTCCGTTCTCTCTGTAACACCATGTGAAGAAAATGGCTCAAAAATTCCGGAGAGGGGATCGAGCACACAAAAAAGATATGTGGGGAATCCAATGGTATTCAAAAGATTTGTGAGAGTATCTGTGAGTAAAACTTTATTCTCTGGATTTTCATATACTTTTAAAAGCATATCGTATTCCAATTCTTTTGATGCAGGGATCAATCGGATGGGAATTCCCTTGCTCTGGATTTCTTTTTTTTTGGTAGCTACTTTTTTTATTAGGTCTTCAAGCTCTTTGGTAAAGATTTTAGCTTTAATCTTTTCGGTACCACTCTTTGCTTCCCCAATTCCAGGAGAACTTGCAAAAGAGTAATCTGTTTCCAAAGCATTACGAAGAACTTTGGGAGATATATAGATATTTTGGAAGGTGGATTTATTTAATGGTATAACAATAGATTTTTCTTCCATTTATCCCTCCCAGGGAATTAATATTTAAAATAGTTAGATACTTTATTTTTAAATAGTATCCTTAGACAATCTTAAATTTGGACATGAATTTTTTTAATGTTTTTATAAATTCCTATTTAAAATCAATCTTTTTTGTTGCTACTTTTTTGGTGTATTTTAAATTCATTTATAAATAAACACTATTGTTTTGTACTGACTGTACAGATCATTAAACTAACAATTTTATATATTGGATAAAAAACATGGAAAATATTTTGAACTGGGTTCAGGGAAATTTAATACTCATAAGTGTATTAGGTTTTTTTGTTATCGTTTTCGTTCGTGATGTCTCACAAAAAAAACGAACGATTCTCCACAACTTCCCTGTAGTAGGGCATCTTCGCTATTTTCTTGAGTTGATTGGACCTGAGCTACGTCAGTATTGGGTTGCAAATGACAAAGAGGAACGTCCATTTGACAGATCAGAAAGAAGATGGATTTATTCAACAGCCAAGGGAGACAATAGTAACTTTGGTTTTGGGACAGTTGAGTTGCTTTACGATGCTGGTTACCCAATTATCAAACACAAAGCATTTCCATATCCCGAATCTAAAGCACATATTATTAACAATGACCCCTCTTGCATTCCTTCTATAAAAGTGATAGGTGATTTCAATAAAAGAAAGTATCCATACAGGCCATACTCTATCATAAACATTTCTGCTATGTCCTTCGGATCTTTGGGTAAAAACGCCGTTACTGCCCTCAACAATGGAGCAAGGTTAGCTGGATCATACCACAACACCGGTGAGGGTGGTTTTAGTCCATACCACCAGAGTGGTGCAGACGTAATGTGGCAAATTGGAACAGGATATTTTGGTGCTAGGGATGTAAATGGTAGATTTGATCTAAATATGGTCAAAGAAAAAGTTGAAAAACACAAATACATCAGACTGATTGAAATAAAGCTTTCCCAAGGTGCCAAACCCGGAAAAGGGGGTATCCTACCTGGTAAAAAAGTAAATGCAGAGATTGCAGCCATTCGAGGAGTTCCTGAGGGAGTAGATTGTATTTCGCCAAATGCCCACAATGAATTTTCAAATGCAAAAGAATTGGTAGCTTTCATAGAAAAGGTTGCAGAAGGAACAGGCCTTCCTGTGGGAATCAAGAGTGCAATCGGGCATATTGACTTCTGGGAAGAACTTGCCCATGAAATGAAAACACAAGGAAAGGGTCCCGATTTTATAACCATTGATGGAGCTGAAGGCGGAACTGGTGCTGCACCACTTACATACGCAGATCACGTTTCTCTACCATTTAAAATTGGTTTCCAGAGAGTTTATACACTTTTCCAGAGCATGGGAGTTTCCGATAGAGTGGTGTGGATTGGTTCTGGAAAATTAGGTTTTCCTGATAGGGCAGTGGTAGCCATTGCAATGGGATGTGATTTAATCCACATAGCCAGAGAGGCAATGCTTGCTATAGGATGTATCCAGGCTCAAAAGTGTCATACAGATGAATGTCCCGCCGGTGTAGCTACACAAAATTCCTGGCTGGAAGCTGGTTTAGACCCTGCTGACAAAGCAAAGAGAACCATGAAATTTATCCAGGGGTTTCGTAAAGAATTAGTATCCCTTGCACATTCCTGTGGGTATGAACATCCTCTGCAGTTCAATGGCCAAGACATAGAAGTGAGTATGGGTATGAACCGTTTCCAAACTTTGGATGCTCTATTAGGTTACAAGCGTGATCCAGTACATTTTACCAAATTAGCAGATTATGGAAACTTTCCTTCCAGATAACAAAAATTGAAAAAAGGAATCTTTCTTTTTCTACTTCTTTTCTTCCAGTTGCATCCTCAAGAAATTGCCACCTTTGCAGGTGGCTGTTTTTGGTGCATGGAGCCACCATTTGATGAATTAAATGGTGTGATCTCCACAACATCTGGGTATTCTGGAGGCAAAACAAAAAATCCAACATACGAAGAAGTAAGTTTCGGCAGTACAGGTCATGCTGAAGTTGTTCGCATCGTGTATGACCCTAAAAAAATTACCTATAAAAAGCTTTTAGAAGTTTTTTGGAAAAACATTGATCCACTGGCAAAAGACAAACAATTTTGTGACACAGGTACCCAGTATCGATCAGCAATCTTTTATCATTCCGAGGATCAAAAGAAAGAGGCTATGGACTTTAAGGCATCTTTAAAAAATAAGTTTCCACAAATTTTTACTGAAATAGTAACAGCATCTGAATTTTACCCCGCAGAAGATTACCACCAGGATTATTATATAAAAAATCCAGTTAGGTATAAAGTCTACCGCTACAATTGTGGGAGAGACCAGAGATTAAAAGAGGTATGGGGAAGGTAAATTTTCCCCTATTTATTTTTTATTCATACACGGAGTTGAGTTTCATATACACCCCAGGATTTTTCTTGATGTACTCAATAGCTTCCTCATCTGAAATATAATAAGCTTCTGTCACTCCCTCTGAAATAAATGTATAGTTAGAAGGTAAATGCTTAGTGAGCATATAAATTTCTCCTACAAACTCTCCCGGTAAAAGCTCTTTTATAAATTTTCCATGCTGATATACTTTAACTTTTCCTGTTCGAATGATATACCCTTTAAAAAATTTTTTATTCTCTTCGATTAGGAGAGTAGAGGCATGGATAGTCTCTAGTTTTAAAACCAACTCTAATTGGGTAATCTGGTGGCTGGATAAGCCTCGGAAAATCTTGGACTGTGTGAG
Organism: Leptospira interrogans serovar Manilae; assembly: GCA_945887855.1. Classification (GTDB taxonomy): domain Bacteria; phylum Spirochaetota; class Leptospiria; order Leptospirales; family Leptospiraceae; genus JACKPB01. The sequence goes on from CAMCZP010000059.1 coordinate 15,289, forward strand.
AAGATTCCAGGTATTTGTATCCCTGATTTGGTTGAGTTTGGTTAAATTTTCATGTAGCTTGGAACCCCGAATGAATTGTAAAAAACGTGTTTTTTCAATGGTTATCAAGGTCAATTCTGTATCTGCATAAACGTCTGCTTTTCGGGGAAGATTTTCCATCAAGGAAGCCTCTCCGAAATATTCATATCTACCATATCGCTTGATGAGTGTAGGGTCATGTTCCAAACCATCAAAACGTACATTTCCAGAGGCTATGATATAAAATCGATCTCCAATGCTTCCTTTTTCAAAAATCTTATCACCACGTTTGTAAAATTCTTCTCTTGTGATCTGTAAGAACTCTTTGGCTTTTTCAATTGGAAATCCTGAAAATATATCAATTCTCGAGAGAAGTTCTAATAAGTGGTAGGCCTCCAGATGTTTTGGAGTGGTTACTTCCGGATAAAGGGTATTTTCAATCCCAAATTTAGCCAAACGGAGATGAGTTCCTTCCGGCATATCCTTTTTTGAAATGTGGTATACGGTGATATTTTTTTGGATTTCAGGAGACAAAGCTGATAAGTAGCTTATTTTTGTATGGAGTGGTGGGACTCCCGCCTCATGGTAGATGATTTTTCTATCCCATGGAAAATTTGTTAAAAAATCGTATCTGGTTTGGGAGAGCACACCTAAATCAAACATCTTTTTATGGGCATCCGGATCATTTAGATGATCTGAAGTGTAGTAGAAGGACTGGTCCTGGTAAAAAAATTCAAATCCCATGGAGGGAATGGAATGGAGTGCATAATGAAAGAAAAACTCACCACCATTGATGATAGTAGGGCTCCCCACGACCACCGGGATGAATTCAAAGAGATCATTGATATCTTTTCTGGGGATTTTAGTCAGAGAGCAATACTTTCTAAGAAAAGATTCCATAACAGTTACGGTTGAATATATTTTAACCTTTCCTTCTTCTAGAATTTTCTGAAAAGTTCCCGCATCATGGTCAGCATGACAATGGGTAAGAATGATTGAGTTTATTAATTTTGGATTTACATTGGATTCACGAAGCCATTCAGTAGAGTTTACAGGTGGATCTACCATGATTCCATTTCCGTTCAACCAGATGATAAAACCTGAAGTGTTGTCATTGGGATCAAATCCATGGGAAGGACCCAGACAAGTGATTCCCAATATCGGAGGATGAAAGGGTTCCTCTAACCGTTTTCCAATATCATATTTAAAATTAAATCGAACATATCCCGGAGTGATAGTTTCATTTTCTCCATCTATGATTTTAAATTCATCAGAGGGAAGGATTTGGATTTCCACTTTTCCATATAGTAAAGAATTATTTTCATCAAATGTTTTGAACTCCACCACATCATCCATGGATTTATAGCTACGAAAGTGTGCCATTTCCCGTTTGATATCAGGAAAACCATATGACTTTTCTCCATCCACAAACTCAGATGCTAAATCTAATTCTGCTGGACCCATCAAAGATTCACTCAAAACAATTTTTAACTGATCACGCTGCTCGGGTGTGCAAACTACAATAGTTTTAGTGCCCCCTCGGAAGAAAAAATTATAATAAATGGGAAATTCTAGTTCTGCAACTGAGATTCCTTTATCTATATGAAAACATCTCTTGGGCAGAACAAATACTTGGGGGGTTTTTTTTTCAAAAAACATTGTATCTTTGATTGTCTCAGGGGGAGACCCAATTTGAATATAGCCCTCGCTTGTATCTACAAGGTATCCACCACGTGGGAGTTGAATATAATTGTTCTCTAAAACAGGCATGTCATCATTATAAAATACAATCTAAATAGATCAAATAAAATAATATTTTATATTCTTAGGAAAAGTTATAAAATTAGTATGGTAAGTGATCATTTTAGATAGAGGATTAAAAAGGTAAAGGCAGAAAAATTGAAAGCTCTTATAACTTTTTTATAAAATGATTTTGACAAAAAACAAATCTTATATAAATATTTTATGAAACCAAGGACTTGGGCGTATTCCATATCAAAATTATCTTTTGATTTTTCCTAACGCCCTATAAACTATAACGGAAGATAATTATGTCTACTACCCAAGAATCCATTAAATACCAACTATCCATTTCTGATATTCAGTTCCTTGCAAAAATGAATCCCAAAAAAAAAGAGACAGTTCAGATTTTTGAAATTCTTAAACCTTTCTTAAAACAGGATGGTTTTCAGGAACTCCCTGACTCTACAATTGAAAGCCTAA
>CAMCZP010000060.1 GCA_945887855.1 Leptospira interrogans serovar Manilae
CCTAGTCCTGAATTACAACCAGTAATCAGTATAGTTTTTCCTGTTAAATCAATTCCTTCTGTAACTTCTTCGGCTGTGGTACCATATCCAAATCCATTGGATCCTTTTGGTTTGATAAGTGCTAATAGTGACATTTCTTTTCCTCGTTCTTTAGGTTCATAGGCATTTGGTATCTAATCAATGCCTTTTTATGGAATGATTATTTTTTAGCGAAAAATATTAACAGTAATCTAATTTCCTTTCTTATATGCCAGAATTCTTTCCTCTAAATTCTTCCTTATATTCATATAGAACAGACTATAGTCCAGAATATGATAGTTTCCATTGGGTAGAGACGGGAAATTTTTTTCTTTAGGTTCGCTTATTAAAAGAATTCCATTTTCACACTTTGCATCGGTAAGACGGGGAGCGGATATGGAAAACTTTGAATTCAGTCCTCCGAGATGAAGATTTTCTTCTGCATGGGAATTATCACTTTTCCAGTTTAAGGGATTAACACAGACAGATTTCGCATATTTTTCTCTCATCCGGAATGGTGTATGACCCTTTAGAAACGTATTCCAGTTTATAACACATTTGGTATCTGTAGGAGATACACAGGTTGGAAATCCCGTATTCTCCGTAGAAAATGGAAATCCGATTATATATGATACTATTAGATTTTTCGAATATTCAGAATTTTTAATATACTGAAGTAATTTCACTGCATGTCTCGTACCCTGACTGTGGGATGCAAGAATCCAGGGTCTTCCCTGATTCCAGGTTTTCATATAGTAATGAAAAGAATTTAAAACATCCGCATACGCAAATTCCAGAGCCTCTTCTCCGTTTTTGTCATTTTCATTAAAGAAGCTGTAGATTATAGCTTGCCTGTATCTGGGTGCATAGATTCTGCAACAACCGTTGTACACACTGATTTGGTTTTTAACGATTCTTTCATCTGTTCGGTTGTTGAGGGCTGCATCATTGATATCCGCATTCCAATAGGATCCTTTTAGATACGATGTGGGATGGATGAAAAATACATCTACGGGAGCTGATTGTTGTTCATCCTTCAATCCGCTATTTTCAGGGATATTAGAAGCATTGGTTTTTTTTTGGGGATGCACAGCCCAGTGATTGAGATTTGAGTACTCTGGATTCGAAAGGTTAGAACTTTGTTTTACAGATTTTCCGGGACCGAGGAGCAAACTGCAGGAAGGTATGAGAAAAAAAAGAAAAATGGGGATTTCAAACCTGAAGCGATTCAAGCTGGACTTATGAGATAATTTCATAATTCTAAAAATACTTAGTCTAGTTGGATTGCCAATAAATTTCTCTATAAATAACAATTGTTAAAAAAGTTTGCTTTTTATAAACATCCCATTGTAGAATGAAACTTGAGGAACGCCAACCATGACAACAGCCACTCTCGAAATTCCTAAAACCATCACAGCTACTGAAATGGAAAAGAATCCTGCCCTTTGGAAAGAATTTGAATTGTATGAAGGAGTCCCCATCCAAATGACATACGCAAAACCCGAGCATGGAATACTATTACTTCGCCTTGGATTTTATATCAACAAATGGATCATCGAAAACGGTGGAACAGGCGAAGTCACGGGAGGAGAAACTGGAATTCGTTTGAATGAAAAGGAAAGATATTCCTTTGATCTTGGATGGTCGGCTCTTCCTTTGAAGGGAGATGAAATCTTACAAACTCCTCTTGATCTTATGGTAGAGATTGCCAGTGATGCAAACTCAGCCGAGCATCTAATTCACAAGTGTATGCGGTATCTTGAATACGGTGCCAAAGAAGTATGGGTTCTCTTTCCCGAAGAAAAACTTCTGCAAGTTTATCAGCCCGACAAAACAGCCAAGATTTTCCAGGAGGGAACTTATGAACCTTCCTATATGAATGGATTCTCCCTCGATTTGGGGAAACTCTTTAGGAAATAAGATTGCAATCATTTTCTCTAGAAGAGCTTTCGTCTTACATTGAATCCCGTAAATCTTCCGTCGAGGAATTGATGCTACAGAAAGGCAGAACTCGTACCTACAGAAGACGCGAACGCGACACGGAAGAAAAAAGAATCCTTCATGAGATCTGTGCTCTTCGCTGGAAAAAAGCAGAAAGAGAAGGAAAGATAAAATACCTTTCCCCGACCAAGTGGTACTATGATCCTTCCTGATGAACTCCAATCCAAGTTTCAATCTCTTGAAGGGAAAACCAATTTTGAAAAAATGTTGGGAACCGTCGGAATACTGACTGTTCTCTTAGAGGAAAAAATGCGTCCTGTGATTGTGGGGGGATTGGCTGTAGAAATCTATACCCGAAGTGAATATACTACAGTAGACATTGATTTAATTCTCTTAAACTATGATAAGGCTGGAGAGATTTTTAAATCTCTTGGTTTTAAAAAACAAGGGAGGCATTGGTTTCATCCAGAACTACTAGTCAGTGTTGAGATTCCTAATTTTGTTTTAGAGGATGCAGATCCTTCCCGAGTTGTTGAGATAATTTTGCCCAACGATCTAAAAGTTTTAGTAATTGGAATTGAAGATATTATCTTAGATAGACTTAGAGCCTGTGTTCATTGGAAATCAACTTCTGATTGTGAATGGGCGGAAAGGTTATACTATCTTCATCAGGATAGACTTGATAAACATTATTTAGTTACCAAGTCCAAAGAGGATTTAACCTTTCCAGTTTTAGAATCCATATTAGAAAGTATCAATTCTATCTCCTAAAACGAATCTATCAAATCCCAATCCCAGGTAACAGCATCTTTTGGGGAGCCATATAGAATCATAAAAATTTGAGGAATCTCTTCTTCCCTTTTTGAATATTCAGAACATTCCTCCCTCTAGAAACTGACTGTAATGTTAGAATCAAGAATTACTGAACTCTTTCCCGATGAAAAAAATGAAATCCTAGATCTTTTCTACTGGGATCGTATAGAAAAATTTTATGCCTTTCTGCTAGATAAAAATGAGGAAGGAGGATTCTTCTCTAAGAATGATACTCCTTTGGTTTTAGATCGTCATATCATGGAGTCCATCTACCATGTGTATCAAATTCAAAAATTCAAAAGTGTTTCACGTGAAACAAATCTTTGCGATGCAGGAACGGGTCCCGGGTTACCTGGATTTATATTTCATTGCCTGAAGAGTCATTTAAAAGTGACTCTCTTAGATTCCCAAAAAAGAAAACTTCAGCATGTAGAGAATTTTTCAAAAGAAATAAAATCACCTAAATCTTTGTCCTTCCTCTATGCTAGAATGGAAGATATCAAAAAGACATTTGATATCGTTGTGATGAGATCCGCAATTCCCTATCCTTGGTCTGTAGAAATGTGCTCGATGCTAGTGAAAACAGGTGGGATCTTTATCCCATTTTTAGGAAAGAAGAATATACATAAAGAAATTGAAGAAGAGATTCTTTATGAATTTGGTTTTCGATTAGAGAAAGAAATTGATTTACCTGCTTTGCAATTTTTAGGTGAGCGGAGTGTTAAGTTCTTGAAAAAGGTAGAATCTAGAAAGGATAGTTTTCCAAGACAATGGTCAGTGATTCAGAAGGAGATTCGAAAAATCAATGGGTAAGATTATTTCAATAAGCAATCAAAAAGGAGGTGTTGGTAAAACCACTACATCTATCAACCTCTCCTCAAATCTTGCTGTGATGGGAAAAAAAATATTGTTGGTGGATGTAGATCCCCAAGGCAATGCAGGCTCAGGACTGGGGTTAGATGTCAATTCGCTTTCCCATACAACCTATGAAGTTCTTCTCGGAGAAATTTCTGCTAGAGAAGCAATTGTCCAAACAGAAATCTCTGGGCTCAATATAATCCCTGCAAATATCAATCTGAGTGGTGTGGATATAGATTTAATTACCCAAGAAGGAAAAGAGTTTTCTTTGAAAAGAGCTATCACACCTCTTAGATCCGAGTATGATTTCATCATTATAGATTGTCCGCCATCTTTAGGATTGCTTACATTGAATGCACTGTCTGCTTCGGATGGAGTGATCATAACTTTGCAAACTGAGTACTTTGCTTTGGAAGGACTTACTCAGCTCATGAGAATTATCGCTCTCGTACAGGAGAACTTGAATCCATCTCTTGAGCTAGAGGGAGTGCTCCTCACTATGTATGATAAGCGAACTAACCTATCCAACCAAGTCGCCAACGATGTAAAATCTCATTTTAAAGAAAAGGTGTACGCCACTATGATTCCCCGCAATATAAAACTTGGAGAGGCACCATCCTTTGGAAAGCCTATCAATCTCTATGATCCAGAAGGCATAGGTGCTGTGAGTTACAAAGGTTTTGCACAAGAATTTTTAGGGGCAAATTAGGAGAACAATATGTCTAAATCAAGTGTTTTAGGAAGAGGTCTAGGAAACTTAATTCCTGGATCAGGAAATAAAAATTTATCACAACAGGGATCTTCTGCAGAAGATTCAAATGTAATAGTAAAAGAAATCAAGATTTCAGAAGTACAGCTCAATCCCAACCAACCTCGAAAAACATTTTCAGCCGAGACAATTTCAGAACTTGCAGAAACAATAAAAGTACACGGACTCATCCAGCCAATCATTGTAAAAAAAACTGAGAGTGGGTTTGAACTGGTTGCAGGGGAACGAAGGTTGCGCGCTTGCAAAGAAGCTGGATTTGTAAAAATACAAGCTATAGTAAAAAACTATACAGTTCGTGATTCTATGGAAGTATCCCTTCTTGAAAATATCCAGAGAGAAGATTTAAATCCAATTGAAGAAGCTCTGGCATACCAAGCTCTTTCCGAGCGAATGGGACTTAAGGTCACAGAGATAGCGGCTCGAATTGGAAAAAATAGATCTACAATTGCTAACTTAATTCGACTTCTCCAACTGCCAGAAGCAGTTCGAGAAATGGTAGCTTCAAAAAAACTTTCAGAGGGTCAGGCTAGGCCGCTGTTATCCATTGGTGATAAAAAAAAGTTAGAAGAAGTTGCAAAGAAGATCTATGAACAATCCCTTACTGTTCGGGAAGTTGAAGAGCTAATAGCAAAAGTAACTGATGGGAAGAGGTCGGAGAAATCTAAATCCTCAAGAGATCCTTCTATTGTTATGATGGAGTCCCGCATACGGACTAAGTTCTCTGCAAAAGTTTCTGTCTCACACAATGAAAAATCGGGAAAAGGTAAGATCGTTCTCTCCTATGCTAATATGAATGAACTAGATAGAATTTTAGAAAAAATGGGAATACGATAAGGTTTTTTCTGGAATGGTAGTGAGAGTCTCTAATCAATAGAATTCTCTCGCAAAAAAGAAAGAAGAAAAAAAAGTTTCCCTTATGAAAACAGATAAGATTCGCTCTATCCAAGAAGAGATTCTTTCTCATAAAAATTCTGAACAAGCGGAGTTTCTCTCTCGTTTTTTTAAAACTGGCAAAGGTGAATATGCAGAAGGAGATAGATTTTTAGGAATTCGTGTTCCTGTCTCTAGAAAAATTTCAAAAAAGTACAAAGATATCGAGCTCTCAGAATTGAGTTCTCTTCTTCATTCTCCTTATCATGAAATGAGGCTTATTGCCCTGATTATTCTTGCAGATCAATGTAAAAAAGGCGATGGTATAAAACAAAAGAAAATATTTGAGTTGTACTGCAAAAATATAAAATTCATAAACAATTGGGATTTGGTGGATGAATCTGCACCCAAGATTCCTGGCAGTTATCTTCTGGATAAGGATCGTTTTATTCTCTACAGTTGGGTAAAATCTAAGAGTCTTTGGGAGAGAAGAATTGCCATCATGTCCACATTTGCATTCATTCGAAAGGGTGACTACTTAGATACTCTCCGTATTGCAGAGATCCTAGTTTCTGATTCTGAAGATTTAATTCACAAAGCTACGGGATGGATGCTTCGAGAAATATACAAAAGAGATCCAAGGGCTGTATCTCTTTTCCTTGAATCTTATGCTTCAATTATGCCCAGAACAATGCTACGTTATGCGATAGAGCTACATCCCGAGAAAGAGAGAAAAAAACTTTTAAAAAATTAGAAGTATTACTTATTCAAATCCAGAAGCAGACCTCTGATCTTCTCAATTTGCTTAAGCAAACCAAAAGCAGAGTTTGCTGGATTCAACATAGTCATCGCTAAGAGTTGGATATTTTCATCAATTACCTTTACGGTCATCAAAACTTTTTTATCCATTCTTCCCCTTTGCCGCGCTTGCACTAAAGATGTGTTGGATTTAATGATTGCATTGGTTATATCTTTTACCAACTCTTTATAGGTCTCCAGATTTTTACGATTGGGCTCTTTTAGAAAATTTCTTTCTACATCTGGAAGTTTTTGCCAAAGCACATTGATTTCTCTTGTTTCTTCCCTGGTAGAAGGAACAATCTGTTCTAAAATTTCCAAGAAGGTAGAATCTTTTGGGGAGACTTGTGAAGAGCTTTCTGATTTGAGAGTTTTGGATTTTTTTTCATTCGTATTTTTTATAGAATCGTTGGTTCCAAAAATTTTCATGAGGGTGTCACCGTACACTTCCCATGAAACAATGCCCCATCTTCTAGAACTAAATTTGGTGTTACAATATCTCCATAGATTTTAGAAGTAGCTAAAAGGATTACACGTTCGGAAGCATAGATATTTCCAGTGATTGATCCACCAGATACAACTATTTTTGCACGGATATCGGTATCCACACTTCCTGTTTTGCCTATGAGGACCTTTCCATTTGTATTGATGAGTCCCTTGAATTTACCATCTATTCGAATCAGGCCATCTACTTTGAATTCTCCGATAAATTCGGATCCCTCTCCAATGATACTGTTTACGATAAAATCTTCTAAATATTTTTGATCATTTTGCATGTTAGTAGTACCTAATTTTGAACCTGATTTAGAAACGAATGAGGATTAGATGGGGTGGTGCCCACATGAACTTCGTAGTGCAAAAAGTAAACAGGATTCATGGGCGTTTTTCCAACGTATCCAATAATCTGACCTTTGCTGACGAATTGACCTTTCTTTATCTGGATTCGCTCTAGATTTGAGTAGATAGTTTTCCAACCATATCTATGGGCAATCTTTATATAGTACCCTGTGATTTCTGAATATCCTATCTCATAGACTTCACCCGGAGCTGTGCTTACAACTTCTGTTCCGGGAAAAGATCCAATATCTACACCATGGTTGATAACTTCGCCTCCAACAATGGGTGAGAAATATTTACCATAGGGAAATAAGATATAGCCTTTTGTAGGCCAGAGGGAAGGAGTATTTTGTAAGATTGTTTTTTTATCTTTTATAATCTTAATGATTTCTTTTGTGAGCTCATTGGCAAGTCGAACATTATAGATATCTGTTTGTAGCCTATAAGTTTCCATAAAGATATCTGAATTTGGTTCAAGGTATCCTATTATATCTCGGTCTTTTAAGAAGTAAACTTTGGATGGATCACCCCCCAATTTGATATATAAATTTGAAATTTTATCATAGTAAAGATTGCTAAGCTCATGTAGTGTTTTAAGTTCATTTTTTAACTTCTTAGATTGAATAAGAAAATCTTCATTTGAAATTTGCAAATCATAGATCTCATGATCTTTTCCACTATAATTAAGAACTACAAATGAACTTATGACTGTAAGTGTGACCAGAAAAAAAACAAAAAGAGCTATTGTTTTATAAGGAATACTGATTTTATATGTTTTACGCTCACTATGTGGAATTAGCATCAAAGTAAAGTGAGCCTTGCCTTTCATACGAAGTCTGGTTTGATGATCCTGGAGAATAGAATAGATTACTTTTAATTGTTTTGCAAGATGAGAGTATAGACTTACTAGGAATGTTTTAGGTCTGAATTCTTTGTTAGGGACTGTACTTTTCATATCTAAGTTAAGTTTGTGTATTTGCTCTCAAGAATTATAGAGTTAAGTGAGGAGTAAAGAATAAAACTAAATCTAAAATTGTCATTGAATTCATAAGAGCCGAATCACAATTGAAAGCCATTTCCAAATAGAATGGAACAATTCTAAGAATATTTAAAGAGAAATTAGTTTACAGATGTTTGTAAAAGGGAAATGATAGGTGTACTAAAGAACTGGTGGTATGCATTTGTTATCTCAAGATGAATCACATAAATATTCTGAAATTCAAAAGATAAGAGGCCTTCTCGGTCTACAAGAGTCTGACTTAGAATTTCTCTCACCCTTAAAATTGGATCAACTTTCTTTTCTAAGATTAAAAATAACAAATGCAATTCTAGAAGAGCAATCTGGAATATGGGAGCCTTTGGCAAGAGTAAGTAAGTTTATGCCTAATTTTTTAAATGCAAAAGTTTCTGAAGATATTCTTGGACCTCAAATAGCTGCAAATATTACTTATCATATGCTACCCAAAGATGCTCTGGGAATTGCATCTCATTTTTCTACTAAATTTTTTTGTGACGTATTAGAACATATCATTCCCGAAAAAATTGAGCATATCATTCGGGAATCACCTTTTGATCTTATGAAAAAAGTAATACAAGAACTCAGAAAACGAAATAATTATCTTTTGATTGGCTCTTTAATCGATGTTACTCCCATGAATATTGTTTACAAAATTTCTATGGAAACCACAGATCTAGAAATGATACATATCATGGATTTTATAATGAAAAGGGATCGCCTAGTTGAACTCTTAGGAGCATATGATGAAAATCGAATTTTAAACCTTATTAAAATATCGATCCAATTGAATAAGATGGAAGGACTACTAGAATCTTTCTCTTATACAAAAGTGAAAACTAGAGAAAAGATAGAAAATGTACTACCTAGGCTCTCTTTAGAAGAAATAAAAATATTAAAACCAATTGCAGAGACATATAATATAACTATTTATTAAAAATATGAAAAATAATCTTTCAGAGAATTTGATAGAAAAATTAATTTCATTTTGCAATAAAAAAGAAATTCCATTTAAGAGAGATATTAAACTTGCTACACTTTGTTCATTTAAAATTGGAGGAATATCTCCAATGATTATAGAGCCTATTGATAATGATCAGCTTTCAGAAGCTCTTCATATTTTCCAAAAAGAAGGGATAGCATACAAAGTATTAGGTGGAGGCACTAACTTATTGATATCTGATACTCCTGATTCGTTTGTAACTCTACGGTTAGCTGGGGATTTTAAGGAAATGCGGGGTATGGAAGGGGGAATCTTTATGATAGGATCAAGTGCAAATACTACTCCTATTTTTAGAAAAATTTCTCAAATGGGATTTACAGGTGTAGAATTCTTAAGTACAATTCCAGGTTGGGTAGGGGGAGCTGTAATACAAAATGCTGGATGTTATGGAGGAGAAATTTTTAACTTTATAGAGGAAGTAGAGTTTATAAAGGATGGAAAGGTATGCTCTCATCGAAAAGAAGATATCCAATATGGATATCGAACTACGCAGTTTTTAAAAAATAAAGATTCCATTATCACTAAAATAAAGATCAAAGTAAAAGAAGGAAATCCTGAAGAAATAGAACAATCTCTCAAAGATAAAAGGGATAAAAGGAATTCATCCCAGCCAGAAAATAAGAAAAGTGCGGGATCTGTTTTTAAAAATCCAGCCATGAAAGACGAGAAAGGAAATCCATTAAAATCATGGTGGTTAATTGATCAGGTTGGTCTAAGAGGAAAAATGCAGGGGAATGCACAAATTTCTCCTGAACATTGTAACTTTATCGTCAATATTGGCCAGGCGAGTGCTAACGATGTAGTATATTTAATTAATCAAATTCAAGAACAAGTATATTCAAAATTTAGTATACATCTAGAAAGAGAGATAGAGTACTTTGGTGAAATCTCTTAATATAATTTTGACTTAAATTGAAATAATGAAAAAAAAATAAAAAATTACACTTTAGCATATATTATATATACTAAAGTGTAACTCATAAATAAACTTATTACTAGACACCCAAATAAATTATTCTAAATTATCCGAACAATAATTCTAAAAAGGATAAAAAATATGCTGAATGAATCATGTAATTTCCATAGGACTTTTAGAAAGTTCGAAAAAAGTGGTGATAAAACTGAATTTATGGATCAAGTATCACTAAAAATTCTAGATTTTTCTAGAGATCATAAAGAAGGATTGTACGCCGAGTATACATCCGAAGTATTTTTAAAATTCTCATTAAACTTTAATAGATTTTTAAGTGCGTACTACTGTTCGGGTCATGATAATATTCACGGTTTTTTACATATTTATTTAAAAAATATTTATTTAAATTTATTTAAAGAGCATAGAAGAAAAGAATCTTTTAAGCTTATGAAGATTTATAATTTAGAAATTAAAAAAGAACAAATGCATAGAAATAGTAATTTAGATCATGAGTTCATAAAAGATTTATTTTTTAGAGAATTAGGCTCAATAGAAAGATTAATTTTATTTTTAAGGTTTGATATAGATATTTGTGAAATAGACGAAATTTTTTTCAAAAGAATTCTCAAAAGTACGAACCATTCTTTTGAAGAGATTATGCAATCAATGCAGTTTCGTAGAGCGGAAGTAAGAAGAATTGAAAATAAAATTATAGATAAAATAAGCACAATTAATAAAAAAATATACAACCAAGATACTAGAGTGTATAAATTTAACTTATACGTTCGAAAAAAAGAGCATTATAAAAAGCTATGGGTCAGAAGAGAGTACTATTCAATTATGGAAACAATGGAAATTTTGGGTGTTAGTAGATACAAAGTTATCACAACAATTATGAAATTTAAAAAGAATATTATAGCAAAAGAAATAGAAATTCAAGTTGCATAATAGATCTATATCTAGATAAGAATTTATAATCAGAATAAATAGATATAGTTTTCAATTTAGTTTATGCAGAGGATGGAAATATAAATAAGGATTCAAACTTTCTATCCTTGCAAAAAAATTTTTATATATGGCACAACTGGAATAACTATCTTTTTCCGCCGGCAGGCGGAAAAAAGCCAAGGATTGTTGCGAATAAAATTACAAAAGCTGGCTTTTGCAGGAGCGCCATATATTCTCCCGAAGTAATTATTTTTGGACTAGGAATTTTTCTTCTATGGATAAAAAATCGTAAAGAAAACAGAACAGTTTCCTCAGGAGGATTCATTTGAATCTTGATATACCACAAAATGTTTTAGAATTAAAGCATCAAATTAAGGATTTTATACAAGAAAATATAATCCCATTAGAATCCCAGTATGAATACACTACAGGTCGTTTGCCAGACAAAATAGTCCAAGATGCTCGAAAAAAAGTTAAGGATGCAGGTTTTTGGACTCCCCATCTTCCTGTTTCAGAAGGGGGACTGGGATTAGACATGGTAGGAACCGCAATTATATTCAGTGAGTTAGGACGGTCTTTTATAGCACCTTACTTATTTAATTGTGATGCACCAGACGAAGGAAATATGCACTTATTGCATGTCGCCGCCAACGAGAAGCAAAAGGAAATATTTTATAAACCACTCATCGATGGAAAAATAAGATCTGGATTTGCGATGACCGAGCCTCCTCCCGGAGCGGGAGCAGACCCTTCATCTTTGAAAACAAACGCTGTAAAACAGGGAAATAAATTTATACTCAATGGTCACAAATGGTACTGCACGGGAGCCAATGGTGCTAAGTTTTTGATTGTAATGGCAAAGGTAAATGATAGTTTTCGTAAGACATCCATATTTTTAGTGCCAACAGATTCTCCTGGTTACAAAATGGTTCGAGAGATTGGTGTAATGGGCTCTCATGGCCCGGGTGGTCATTGTGAGTTGACTTTTACAGATGTTGAAGTTCCCGAAGAAAATATGTTGGGTAGAATTGGAGAAGGTTTTAGTTTGAGTCAAGTTCGATTGGGCCCTGCCCGTCTTACGCATTGCATGAGATGGTTGGGACTTGCTAGACGTTCTATGGAAATTGCAATGAATTATGCAAAAAATAGAGAAGTCTTTGGATCGAAATTGGCAGAACACCAAGGCATCCAATGGATGTTTTCAGAGTCTGCATTAGAAATAGAGTCAGGATATATGCTAACACTAAAAGCGGCACATTTACTCAGAAGTGAGAAGGATGCAAGGCATGCAATTTCTCTCGCAAAATGGCAGGTGAGTGAAACATTGAATAAGTGTGTGGATAGAGCTATTCAGATTTGTGGCTCTCTTGGATACAGCCAAGATTTAAAATTAGAATTGTTTTACAGGGATGGAAGAGCAGCACGTATTGCAGATGGTCCATCGGAAGTGCATAAGATGGTTGTATTTCGTGGTCTTTTTAGTGGTAAGCATGAGTTCTGAAAATAATCCCCTAAAAGAGAAATTAGAATCCTACCTCTCCAATAGGCTTCAATCAGAAGTCCAAGTTTTGAAAATGATTCCTCTCACGGGAGGAGCCTGTCAGGATAATTATTTGACGGATATAAATGTTTTACAAGGAGAAAGTTCGGGACTTCATTCTCTTGTATTTCGTACAGATAAAGGAGCATCTCTCTTTTCCAGTCTTTCTCGAGTTGAAGAATATTATGTCATACAATTAGCTTATTCTGCTGGTGTAAAAACTCCTAAACCAATTTGGCTCGAGGATGGAAGGGAGGCTATAGGCAGTCCTTTTTATTTTATGGAACGAATTTCTGGAAGGGCAAATGGCAGGTATATCGTTAAGGATCCCAAACTAAACGCAGTACGAAAAAAGTTTTCTACATTTTTAGCTGAAAACCTTTCTAAAATTCATACAGTTACACCAGAAAAATGCTCAGATTCTGAGCTCAGAAAGAAGCTTTCCCGTTTTACAGATGGAGAACCATTTAGTGTAGCTAAACTAGCAATTGAAGAATTAAAAACCCAAGTCAATTCCTTAAAAGAACCCCATCCAGCCATTGATTTGATGATCAATTGGTTGGAGGAAAATGTTAAATCTACTGATTTTCCCGTATTGGTTCACGGAGATTTTAGGACGGGTAATTTTATGGTCACACCAGAGGAAGTTACGGGGATTGTAGACTGGGAGTTTGCCCATTTTGGGGATCGACACGAAGATATTGCCTGGCTCTGTATGCGGGATTGGAGATTTGGAAAACTAAACAAGGAAGTGGGTGGTTTTGCTACCCGGGAAGAGTTTTATGCTGACTATGAAACTTCTTCAGGAATAAAAGTGGATCCTGCAAAGGTTACATTTTGGGAAGTAATTGGAAATCTTCGGTGGGCCTGTGGATCTTCTGCTCAGGCGGAACGTCATATTTCAGGGGCTGACAAGGGGATTGAGCTTGCTAGCATTGGAAGAAGAACAAGTGAGATGGAGTTAGAAGCGATGAGGTTAATAGAAAATGCAGGATAGACCGGATGCAGGCATACTTTTGGACGCGATACAAGATTTTTTGATAAAGGAAGTCATGCCATTTGTAAAAGAAAACGATGCTCTATCCTATAAAACTTTGGTGAGTTGGAATATGTTAGGCGTTGTATCGAGGGAATTTAAATACGGTGAGCAAAAATTAAATGAGGAAATCAATAGACTTTCTGCTTATTTAAAAACAAACACATCTATAAATAGTCATACAAACTATCCACAAAAGATGGAGATATTTAGAGAACTAAATCAACAGTTTTCAAATCAAATAAAAGAACAGAAATTATCCTTACGAAATACAGAAGCATGGAACTTGGCAAAAAAGTCTCTCGAGGAAAAAATTGAAATTTCCAACCCCCGTTTTCAAAAAGGGGACTGAGTGAAAGAAATATTTTTTGTAAGACACGGACAGGCTAGTTTTGGAAAAGAAAATTACGATGAACTTTCGGATCTGGGTGTTTTGCAGTCTAAAAAGTTGGGAGAATATTTCCAAAAAGAAGAGATAAAATTTGACTATTGTATCACGGGAACTATGTTGCGACATAGGCAAACTATGCAAAATTCTATCTCTAATTTGACAGGATCAAGAACGCAAGTTTTGGAAACACCACTCTTAAATGAATTTTCTGAAAGCCTATGGAGAAAACTCGCACAGGAAATATCATCTGAAAATCAGGAATTTGCAAGCCTTGCACAAAAAGTACTACAAAGTAAAACTCATAGAAATCGCTTATTTTTTAAATTAGCAGAGTGGATTTTAATAGAATGGAAGAGGGGAAGAACTCCTGTAGGAGAAGAGTCATACAGTGAATTTAGAAAAAGAGTATTATCCTTTCCAGAATTTTTATTGAATATAAATAATAAAAGTAAAACTGGAATTGTTTTTTCTTCTGGAACTCCCATCAGTATCTTACTAAGTCATTATACTCAAATTTCTCCTGAAATTGAATTGAACTGGCTCCCTTATTTATGGAATACATCTTTGTCTTCCTTGCATGTTCGGGGTGAGAGAACATTTTTTTCATCTATAAACAATGTACCACACTTAAATAAAAATGAAAGGACTTTAGTATGAAAGCGGCAGTACTCTATAAAAACGAGAGATACCTCAAAGTAGAAGAAGTTTCCAACAAAACCATATCCCCGGGAATGGTTAGAATAAAAATCAAATGTTGTGGAGTTTGTGGATCTGATCTTCACATGACACTCCATGCCAAACTTTCCCTGCCCCATTATCCTGTGATACTTGGACATGAATCTTCTGGAGTAGTGAATGAAATCGGGGAAGGGGTAACTAAATTTAAAAATGGTGACAGGGTTGTCATTTCTTCCGGAATTAGTTGTGGTACATGCAATCATTGTTTAGAAGGAAGATTAAACCTCTGTGCTAAAAAAGGAGTACTCGGTTCTGAACATGATGGAGCATTTGCAGAAGAAGTTGTCATACATGAAAGATTTCTTTTTCATCTTCCCGATGATATTCCTTTTGATCAGGGTGCTATTTTAGCGGATGCTGTATCAACTCCTTATCATGCTATTAAGTATGAGGGAAGAATCAATCAAGGTGAAACAGTTGTGATTGTTGGGTGCGGTGGATTGGGTATTCATGGTGTGGGTATAGCAAAGGCTTTAGGAGCGGGAAGGATTATCGCAGTTGATTTGGACGAGGGAGCTTTGCAAAATGCTTCTCTTTATGGAGCGACTGATCTTATCAATGCTAAGAAAATTAAAAATATTGGTAAGACACTCAAAGAAATTACGAATGGAGTAGACTTACTTTGTGATTTTTCAGGCTATTATAAAAATATTTCTGACAGTGTTCGAGCGATGAATACGGGCGGAAGAATGGTTCTAGTGGGAATTGGGATGAATGCTTTAAAAATTGGATTCCCTTTGATGATGATAGATAGAATGATAAGTGTAATTGGTTCTATAGGTTGTGATACTAGAGCCATACCCGAACTTATTTCTCTCATCCAATCAAAAAAATTAGACCTTTCCAAGTCCATTACATCCACACATAAATTAGAAGAAGTAAACGATTGTTTGGAAAACTTGGACCAGAGAAAAGGAAATCCGATTCGGTTTATAATCGAACCCGATTGAACGAAAAAACAAAAATTTGTTGGCATTAAACTCTTATGCGATCAATAGTAGAAATGACAAAGGTTTTATGGTTTGAAAAAACTATAAGTTCCTGTCTAAATAGAAAATTCCTGCAAAAATAATAAAATTCGAGGTCTTTATGTCTAAGTCAACTGCTCCCAAAATCAATACTACTCGCAAATTTCCCGATGGTTTAGCATCCGCTCACTCCCTTTTGCTAAATGCAAAAAATGGTGTAAAAGGCAACCAAAAGGGAACAAGATATGCTATTCCTGCATTCAATGTGACCACTTTCCAAGCTATCAATTCTGCCCTTTCTGCGTTTGATATGTTGGGATCGAGTGGTATTTTAGCCTTCTCCAACAGTGCTCTAAAGTCCTTTGGTGGGGGAGATCCTATCTTCGGGGTGGATCTTGTAACCAATTACATTGAGCAGTGGGCAAAAAGACTAAAAATTAAGGTAGCCATTCACTTAGACCATGGAGATTATATCTCCGAATCAGGCAAAAAAGTTGTCCAAGCCTGTGCACTACGATTCACTTCTCTTATGGCGGACAATTCTACTGACCATAAAAATGAAAGAGCTATGCCTCTCAAAGACAATATCCAATTAACCCGAGAAGTTGTAAATATGGCTCATCCAATGGGTTTGAGTGTAGAGGGAGAATTGGGAGTCTTGGCAGGTGAAGAGGATGAAGATACAAAATCTGATCATTCTACCTATACAAACCCAGAGGAACTCGAACAATTTCTCCTCGAAACTGGAGTTCTTATGCTTGCTCCTACCATTGGAACAATGCACGGGCCTAACAAAGGAAAACCAGGCACAAAAGTAAAACTCAACATTCAACTTTCTCATGAATTATTAAAACTGGCAGATTCTATCAATCCAGAAATCCTATTTGTGGCACATGGAGCATCTACTTTGTATCCTGAAGTGGTTCAATTCGCAGTGAACAATCTAGAAGGTCATGCTTCTCAGCAAAAATGGAAAGATTTCGTAGGAACCGATTGGGACCAAATTGAAGGTTTAATCGGAGCAGGTTTCTCTAAAATTAACACAGACACCGAAAATCGTCAGACATATGTTGCCGCTTTGATTGGAGCTCTCAAAAAAGACTCTGCTAAAATCGATATCCGTCATTACGATAAGGCGACCACTGAAGCAGTTACCCAAAGTTATATCAAAAAATTAATCATGGCAGGTAGCTATGGCGTATGGCATGAACCAAAGATAGATGTAAATAAATTCAAATTTGATTTATCCTTAGATCTAGCAACTGCAACTGGAACAAAGTAAAGCATGAAAAAACTTCAATTCACAAAGATGGAAGGCTTAGGGAATGATTATGTGTA
>CAMCZP010000061.1 GCA_945887855.1 Leptospira interrogans serovar Manilae
GTCAATCCCACTATTAAATTAGCTCTGTACTACCAAGAAATACCTACTAAAGAAAATTTAGCAAAAAAAAGTATACCCTATACTAATGTAACTATATTTGACCAGGATGTTGGGCTAAAGAAATATATTCTCACAGAACTCAAAGAAAACTCTACAACTTCTGCATTGAATGTTTCATCAAGTGCTGCTGACGAACCTGACTATGGAATTGACATTGATCTCTTTGATAAAGGAATTGAGCCCGACCAAAAACTCTCTGAATGGGGCAAAGAATACAACTTTGGAGCCCAAGCATTTGGAGATCCTAAATATTTTTATGGGACACAAGCTCCATTTCACATGGGATTTTATCATGAATCCTTCATTTCTTATGCTGCTGCTGGTTGGATAAAAAATACATACCCTGATATGAGAATCTTTCAATTCTATCATTTGGCAAAATTTGCCTTTGAAACGGGTCATGACTACTGGGGGTATCGTTTTTTAGGATGGGCACTTCATTATATAGGAGATTTAACCCAACCCTATCACTCCACACTTACACCAGGAATTGGCACTACTAGAAAGATTTTTGCACAGATCATTAATAAGAAAAAGATAAATGAATACAGAGACAGGGTGAGTGAACGTCACACTGCTATTGAGCATTATCAATTTTTTATTATGAGACGTGATTTGGGAACTAACATCAACTCAGAGTTGCTAACAGCTTATAAGAATCTAGACAAAGACAGTAAATATAAAAAATTCAACACTTCTTCTTACATTCAATCTATTTTAACAGATGAGTCCAATGATCGGGCTAGTGAATTAGATGATCTACTAGATGACAATCCTGAAATCATGAAATTCAAAGAAGCGAAAGGTTCTGATTTAACTGTTGAACCCAATGAAAAAACAAAAGCTACCAATGAGTTTTTAATTGATTTGTTTAGTTCATTTGGGTCTCACACAAGAAATTTTGCAAGAGCTGTTCTTGAAAAATAAATGGAAAGAAACTACTAATATTTTTTGAATGACTCTCAGATTATTAAAAAAGAAAAGGTAAAGGTATGCCGAAGTGGCGGAATTGGTAGACGCACTGGTTTCAGGTACCAGCGGAGAGATCCATGGGGGTTCGAGTCCCTTCTCCGGCATTCCCTTTATCTATGATATCCATAGACTTAAAAACTAAATTTCATAAAATTCTAGAAAACAACAAGAAGACTCCGGCAAGACTTGTTTCTAACCAACTGAGTTTTTTAATTGATGCAGAATTTCATAAATTATTCTCAAATCTAAAACTTGATCCCATTATAAAATCTAATTTTTGTATTCTTGCAATAGGTGGGTATGGACGGAGGGAGCTATCTCCCTACTCTGATATAGATATACTCTATCTACATTCAGGTATTGGAGAATTTGAACTCAATTTAATCATAAATCATTTTAATAATTTTTTTTATAATTCGGGCAAAGAAATAGGGTATGCCTGCAGAACAATTGAAGAATGTAATTATTATTTAAATAATCTTTATTCATTTAATGCTATACTAGATTCCAGATTTTTACTTGGTAACCAAAATTTATATGATTCTTATGTTGAATTAGTACTACACAAACTTCCTGAAAATCTAGTTTCTGAATATAGAAATATTGTATTAGAGAGATTACAAAAATTAATAGATAGTGATCCACCACTTCATATTTCAGAACCTAATTTAAAAAATGGCCCTTTTGGACTAAGGGATATCCAAAGTATCTATTGGGTAGAAAAAGTATCAGGAGGTATTACTTCTTTATCAGGATTAGCAATACTACCTATTTTTCAAAATGGAGAAATTCAACTTTTAGAGAATGCTTATGATTACTATATAAAAATAAGAAATGCACTACATCATATCAATGGCAGAAAAGTGGATACTCTGAATATTCCTATGCAACCTATAGTGGCTGAATATTTGGGCTATGGGAAAAAAAATGATATTAATGCAATTGATACCATGATGAGAACTCTTTATGGGCATGAAGTTGAAATTTATAAATTTATAAAATTATATCTAGATTATAAAAAATCTTTAAATTCTGAAATGGAAGTATTTGTATTTCAGGATATAAATTTTAGAAAGATAAAAAGTACAATCTATCCGGATAAACATAGACAAATTTTTATTGATCCTAATTCTTTATATAGAGATATATTAAATATTTTTTTAATCTCTCAAGAAAATGATATGGAGATTTCACCACTTTTATTGAGAGAAATACAATTTGCTTCTAATTTTTTAGAGGATAACTTTGCTAGTTCACAACCTGCAGTTAAAATATTCCGAAAGATTATAAAAAATGGAAAAAATCTAGGTAAATTATTAACTACCATGCACCATTGTGGGTTACTTGGAAAGCTTATACCTGAATTTGGAGCCTGTACTAATTATTCTTTATTTAGCTATCATCACCAATATACAATTGATGAACATACACTTCTTATCCTCAGAGAATTAGATAAACTTAGAGAAGGAATATTTGAATTCAAAGATATCCACTTAATCTATTTGGAATGCCAAAATACTGATATTTTAGCCCTTGCAATTTTGATTCATGATGCTGGAAAAGTCAAAGAAGGGGACCATTGTCAGTATGGTGCCGAACTAGCCAATGCTATGGGGGAAAGGTTAGGCTTATCGGAAGATGAAATATCACTATTTAAGTTTTTAGTAGAATCCCATATCATGATGAGTGAACTTTCCACTAAGCGAGATACATCAGATCCAATTTTATTACAAAATTTTGCATCTGTGGTAGGTGATAAAAATAGACTAAAATTACTATATATACTTACAATTATAGATACAAAATCAGTGGGTAAGACGGTATTAACTCAATGGAAACGTGCAATTTTAAATTCACTTTATGAAAGTACACTCACTTTGCTAGAGCGTACAGAAGTTGTAAAAAATGAACTATTTAATAATTCTACACTCCAAAATTTAGAAAGCTTTCTTAAAGAAAAAGAACAGCTGAATGAAAATGAAGTATCAAATATCTTACAATTTACCCAATCCATAGCACCCGATACATATATCCGATATTTTACGCCCAGAAAAGTCTATCATCACTTTACAGTTTATTCTAAATTACTAAAAAATAAAGAAGAAATATATATAGAGATATCACAAGAGCCATCTTTTGTAACTATCACCGTTTACCATACGGATGGAAAATTATTTTTATCAGAGCTAACAGGATGTGTATCTTCCCTTTCATTGAATGTATTGGGACTGAGAACCTTTAAATCCAAGGATGGATTTTTAATTGAAGCCATACAAGTCACCGAAAATGATGGAAGTAAGAATATCTCCAATCAGAAATTAAATTTACTATACAAAAACTTACAGCTTCTCCATGATAAAAAAATAAGTGTGGAAGAATTGCTGCTTTCCCCTATGGAATGGATATCATATAATTACATTCCAGAAGGTATGGTGGAAGAAAAAATTGAATTTGATAATTCTGTATCACATGAATATACCATCTTAGAGGTGCGACTTCCCGATTCCATTGGATTGTTATATAGATTGATCAAGACTATTATTTCTTTTGACATTCAATTGCATTTTGTAAGAGTATCTACAAGTGCTGACTTTGCATTTGATTCTTTTTATTTAAAAGATAGCACCGGAGAAAAAATTACAGATTCAAATAAACTTTATGCAATCAAGGAAAGTTTAGCCAATGCAAAAAAAGACAAAACCCAAAGCTACGAATTCATCCAGTTCTAATCCCCAAGAATCCTACCCCTGGTGGAAAGATGCGGTTATCTATCAGATCTATCCGAGAAGCTTTCAGGATTCCAATGGAGATGGTATAGGCGATCTCCAAGGTATATTGGATCGCTTGGACTACCTAAATGGTGACCCCAACTCATTGGGAATAGATGCAATCTGGCTCTCCCCTATCTACCCTTCCCCCATGGTTGATTTTGGTTATGATATTTCAGATTATGAAAATATAGATCCAATTTTTGGTGATATGTACACATTCAAACTACTCCTCAAGGAATGCCATAATAGAAACATCAAGGTAGTGATGGATTTGGTGATGAATCACACATCAAATCTTCATCCATGGTTTCTAGAGAGTAAGAGTTCTGCCAATAGTCCAAAGAGAGATTGGTACATTTGGAAAAAGCCAAACAAAAAAAATGTTCCCAACAATTGGATGAGTGTGTTTGGGGGCAAGGGATGGGAATGGGATGAATCTACAGAAGAATACTATTACCACAGTTTTACACCCGAACAACCAGATCTCAATTTGAGAAATCCTGATGTAAAAAATGCTATTTTTAAAATGATTCAGTTTTGGTTGGATTTAGGTGTGGATGGCTTTAGGCTAGATGTAGTGAATTTTTATTATAAAGATGATAAATTCAGAAACAATCCCAGCCACTTTTTTAAGGGATTGCGAGAATATGAAAAACAAGATCATATTTATGATATAGATCAATCAGAAACTCATACTCTTTTAGAAGAACTGAGAAACCTCTTAGATTCATACGATGGAAATAGAATGAGTATTGGGGAAATTTTTATGTATCCCCCAGGCAATGCAGAACTTCCAGCATCGTACTACGGGAAGGAAACTCCCGAACTACACATGGCATTTAATTTTTCATTTTTATATTGTAAATGGACTGCAAATTCATTTCAAAAAGTAATTTTGGAATGGGAAAAAACTTTAGGATACCAAAACTGGCCTAATTATACTCTGTCAAACCATG
The DNA here is from genome assembly GCA_945887855.1 of Leptospira interrogans serovar Manilae. Taxonomy (GTDB): domain Bacteria; phylum Spirochaetota; class Leptospiria; order Leptospirales; family Leptospiraceae; genus JACKPB01. The sequence goes on from CAMCZP010000061.1 coordinate 4,760, forward strand.
ACCAGGTAAGACATATTACAAAGTACTCAAAAGGTAATCATACCCTTCCTAGAGCAAAGATTGCGGCTGTGATGCTTTTAACTCTCAGAGGAACTCCATTCTTGTACTATGGCGAAGAAATAGGTATGGAATCGGATAAAATTCCCAGAAATAAATTATGTGATCCTCTTGGAAAACGATACTGGCCTTTGTACTCCGGTAGAGATAATTGTCGTCAACCTATGTGTTGGAATAGCAATGAACAAAATTTTGGTTTTTCAAAAGCTGAACCCTGGCTTCCAATTTCCAAAAATGGATCTTATACCAATGTAGATGAAGAATTAAAAAATAAGACAAGTTTACTTTCTATATATAAAAAGTTAATACAAGTTAGAAAAAAAGAAATTGTTTTACGCAGAGGATCTTTAAGGGTATTATTTTTAAATAATGACAAAATTCTTTCCTATATAAGGATGTACGAAAAAGAAAGAATTTTAATTTTACTTAACTTTACTCCTGAAGAAACTAGGTTTTTTTCTGGAGATGAAAATTTAGAAGTAGAAAGAGGAAAGGTTTTGTTTTCAACCCATAGAAAAGAAGAATCTTACTTTGATTTGAATATAATCGCTCTCCTACCATATGAAGCAAGTATTATTAAACTGGAAACCTGATGGAAGAAATAGAATTAGTCAGAGAATTTGTTTTTGATGCGGCTCATCTTTTACCTAACGTCCCGGACGGCCATAAATGTAAGCGGCTTCATGGTCATACCTTTAGATTTAGAATTCATCTTTTAGGAAATGTAGACCCGCATACAGGATGGTTGATGGATTTTGGAGAGATAAAAAAAATTGTAAAACCTTTAATTGAAAATTACTTAGATCACTATTATCTTAATGACATCCAGGGTTTGGAAAATCCAACCAGTGAAAATTTAGCAATTTGGATTTGGAAAAAGCTTAAGCCTGATCTTCCACTTTTAAACAAAATAACAGTTTTAGAAACATGCAATAGTGCCTGTATCTACTCAGGAAGACAAGTATAAACCTACTCCCATTCTATGGTACCCGGGGGTTTATTAGTTATATCATAAAAAACATAAGAAATGCTAGGTATTTTTAAAATTGATCTAATAATTACTTTTAAAAACTTCCTTTTCATAGGATAAAAATTAGCTGTCATTGCTTCTTGTGATTCTACTGGTCGCAGTACTACACTAAATTTATTTTTTTTATGACCAATGGGTAAAAGTGCAACTGGCATTTGCCAAATTTCCTTAGAAATATTAAATTCTTTTAATAATTTATTAACTTTAAAATCAACACTTCTAAGAATATCTGAGTGCTTTTTATTTAAATTGATTTTATTATAAACAATTTTCTTGGGTAATTTTTTTGTGAATGGTTGAACTACAACTCTATTAATATCTTTGATATTATTTGTTATATCAGTTGATATCATATTATATTTATCCCATTTACGAGTAAAATCATTTAAAACAGCACAATGTTTATAAGACCTAGCATCTCCCTGGACTCCTACACTTTTTATAGGTAGTACAAATGCCTTTGCATTGTTATAATGAGTAACTACATTTTCAATGGAACTTTGAGAAGCAAATGATGAATCTTTTTCTGATGATATCATTCTAACTGCAAGTCCGGGTCCAGGAAATGGATGCCTAGAAATAACTACATCATCAAAACCTAAAACTTTTCCTAATTCCCGTACTTCATCCTTGTAAAGTTCCTTAATAGGTTCAATTAACTTTCCCTCTTTCATCAATTCAAGAATTTCATCGACTCGGTTGTGATGAGTTTTTATACTTTGTGAATGTTTAGTCCCACCACTCTCTATAGTATCCGGATAAATAGTTCCCTGACCTAAGATCCAATTTTCTGGATCTTCTATAATTTTATTCATAACTCTATTTTTTATATCTAAAAATAGAGATCCTATAATTTTTCTCTTTCTTTCCGGTTCTGTGATACTTTTCAGGGCTCTGTAAAAATCCTCTGATGCATCTTCAATTTTTAAATTAATCTTAATTTTTCTTAATGTCTTTTTTAATATATTAACTTCTTTTTTACGCATAAATCCAGTATCCACCAAGAGACCTTTTACACGATGGTTACCCAATGCTTTGGTTAAAAGTGCATATGCAACTGTAGAATCAACACCACCGGAAACTAACATGAAAACATTTTTATCGTTTGGTACTTCTTTTTGAATTTCATTTATTTTTTGTGTGAGAAACTCATTCATGTTCCATTGCTTTTTAGCTCCGGTGATATTTACAAAATTTAATAGAAATTGCTGACCCTCTACAGTGTGTGTGACTTCAGGATGAAATTGGATTCCAAAGATTTTTTTCTCTCTAGAATATACCCCAGCAAATTGGCAATTTTCTGTGGATGCAAAGACAGAAAAATTTGGAGGCAGAGAAACTACCTCATCACCATGGCTCATCCATACTATTTCTTCGTTATTAATTTGGGATGAGAATTCATTTGATTCTATAATTTTTAATTCTGCCCTGCCATACTCTGCTTTTGCAGAAGGCTGCACATTTCCATTTAATAGCTTCATAATCAATTGATGCCCATAACATATGCCTAAGATAGGGATGGATAAATCAAAGATCTCCAATTGAATAGAGGGTGAATTTTCAGCATAAACACTGTTAGGACCTCCAGAGAAAATGAGTCCTGAATATTGTTTGTACGTATCTATATCTTCAGTGTTAGAAAGTATTTCTGTATAAATCCCAAGTTTTCGAATTCTTGATGCTAAAAGATGGGCATACTGACCACCAAAATCTACTATACCGATTTTTGAAAAATGAATGTTATCTGTCATTATATTCCAAAATGAAGAATGAATTATAATTAGAAAAGAATTATTTGATTAGTTTATTAGTTTAATTGAAGAATTGAATTTAACTTATATTCCATCTGACTATCAAGATAATTGTATTTATCTCTGTAATACATATACCAATTGAGTAAGAACCTAACCATATCAGATTCTGAATCAGAAAGATCATTTAAATGTAGATAATCTTGTAACTCATCTCCTGTTAAAGTGATCTCAATGGCATCAGAATCAATACCATAGCCTAAAAGTTTAAATACAGGTGGATGACCGGGAATTGTAAGCATAAGATTTTATCAGTATTTATGAGTGAAATTTTTTGAAAAGTAAAAAACAAATTCAAAATGAAAACTAAAAAATTTTTTAAGCAGTACTAATACAAATATTACAAAGTTAATTAATTTTGAATTTTATATGTAATTACTCAGCGAGTTCGTAATAAATTCAAAAAACCAATTTTTTTTAATTTCAATTTTTCTTTGATCTCAAATCTCTTTGTTACTTTTTTCTTCTCTTTATGAAAAGAGAAGAAGAAAGTAACCAAAAAAGAAGAGAAACCCGGACGGTCGCTCCACTCCCTAAACCTCCGGGATATTGTACTACTCTATAGTTATCTAAATTACTTACTTTGTAAACTGAAACGAACTAAAGTTAAATACATAGAGAATTGATTGAAATATTGGATGCTTCTGTTTCTTGCATGTATCAATAATGGAACGTAATCTACAAAAGATATCTCCAATCTAAGAATTCCTAAAACATCTAGATATCTTATTCTTAACTTTAAACATTCTTAAATCTCTTTCCGCTAAATTATTATCAAACGGAATATCAGATTTAAATAAGAATTTCAATAAAATTTCTATGTATCGATCCATTCTCTTTAATAAATTTCGCTGAGTGGTTACGAATTTTTTTTATTTATAAAATACAAATAAAATAACAGCACCAAGAATAATTCTATAGATACCAAAAATTTCAAAAGTGTGTGTTTTTATAAAAACTAAAAATAAGCGTATCACTAAAATACAAAAAATAAAGCTTAAAGAAAAGCCTATTGCTAGAAGTGGAATATTTTCCATATTTAAAATAGATCTATATTTTAATAACTTATATGCTCCAGCAGCAAATAAAACAGGAATGGCAAGAAAAAAAGAAAATTCAGCTGCCTGTCTTCTTGATAATCCCAACAATCGTCCGCTGAGAATAGTAGCGGCACTCCTTGAAACTCCAGGAATTAATGCTACACATTGGAAAATACCTATGAGGAAACTCTTTTTTCTATCTAGATCTACTGTTGAATCTGGATCAGATTCTTTGAATAATCTTTCTACAATTATAATTGCAAATCCTCCTACCATCCATGTAAAAGCTAGAATGAGAAGAAGATTTTCCCCTGATTTAATTGTATCTAGGAATTTTTTAAAGATAAATCCTGCTATTAAAATTGGAACACATCCGATGAAGATGCTCTCAAGAAAATCATAGCTTTTTTTATCTTCACCTTTTTTTAATAGATATAATAAACCACCCAATAGTCTTTCTTTCAATAAAGAAAAATATAGTATCACGACAGATAAAATGGCACCACTCTGGATAAAAATATCAAATAAGTCATCAAAATCTGCACCACCTGAAATATTCTGGAACGGAAAAAATTTTCCAAATAAAAACAAATGGCCCGTAGATGATACAGGTAAAAATTCTGTAATTGATTCAATTAGACTGCGAAGTACAATATTTACTATGTCGCTCATGCAATTATGGTTTAGCAGGTGCTGCAGCTGGAGTAGTTGGCTTGGAATCAGTTTCTTTGAGATCTGATTCATTTTTTAAATATGCATCTAAATCAAATTTATCATTGTGTTTAATTTCTACACGTTCTTTGATTCTTTCCATTACTCTTTGGAATTCGGCTTGGGACTGGTTAGACTTCAAATATCCCCTTGCAATTTGAATACATTTATCCAAAGGGAGTGATACAAATCTTTTGTCTGTACCTCTCAAGCGAGTACATTCATTTTGAGCATCTTCATCTGAGATCTTTATTTTCTTTTCAATTTCTTCTTGTAAATAAAGTTGTGCAATAGTTTGGTTTTCAATGTACTTGATCATTTCTTTGATTTCAGGACGGGATGTGAACCCACTTTTATCAGCGGCACTTCTGAAAATCAAAGAGTTTCGATGGTTTTCATAAAAATTCTTTTTTTGAAATTTTTGGTGAATTGGTTTTAATTGCTCATCTAATTCATCTATATCTTTGTTGATAATTTCAATAAGATTCTTTTTTTCAAGATTTTGCATTCTGCTAAAATATTCAATCTCTGTATCATAGGCTGTTTTTATTTTATTTGTAGTTATTTTATCTCCACCGATTGTTTCAATGTGTTGTGAATTGTCTTCATTGCAGTTAAGAAACAATTGTGATATAAATAGAATCAATAAAAAAGAGAGCTTTGTTGTTTTCATAATTCGACCTGGAAATATTTTTTAGTCTATCTTTTTATTTCCCTATTTTCCTGCAATTTTTTTCAGGATATCCAATAAACTCTTTATCTTTTCTTCTTCGGTAGAAGGTGTAGGGGGTTTGAAACGAAGAATAGTTGGTTCGTTTGGATTGATGGAGAGCCTGGATTCTTTTTTGGAAATTAGAGAAATAATTCGTGAAGAATCTCCTTTAAAAAAAGTTCCAGCCTTCAATTTTATCTCTACATTGTCTTCTAGAATGGAGTCAAACCCCATTTTACTTCCAAATGCTCTCACCTTTTCTAATAGGATAAAAGATATAACTTCAGGAGGAAAATGTCCAAAACGATCCTCCATTTCTTTTGCTAAATCATCAATTTCTTCAAGGCTTGACGACCCTTCAAATCGTTTATAAAATTCAATTTTTTGTTTTGAATCAGGGATGTATGTTTCTGGGATATAAAAATTAGCAGAGATATTTAAAATTGTTCTGATCTCTATTTCTACTTCTTCATTTTTAAGTTTACTGACTGCTTCATTTAACAATTGGACATAGAGATCAAAGCCTATATCCATAATATTTCCACTTTGCTCTTTTCCTAATAAATTTCCTGCTCCCCGTATTTCAAGATCTCTCATTGCTACTTTAAATCCCGATCCTAATTCCTGGTATTCATAGATTGTATTGAGTCTTTTTTCTGCGGCTTCGGACAGAGATCTATCCGCAGGATAAAAAAGATAGGCATAAGCTTTTCTACCACTTCGTCCTACTCTTCCCCTAATTTGGTACAATTGTGACAATCCAAAAGAATCAGCCCGTTTTACAAACATTGTATTTACATTGGGCATATCAATTCCAGATTCAATAATTGTGGTGGTTACTAAAATATCATATTTTTTATTATTAAAATCCATAATAGTAATTTCAACATCTTCTTCTGATAGTTGACCATGTAAAATTCCAATAGATATTTCAGGCATTAATTTAGCTAGATAGTTGGCTTCTGATTCAATTGTTTCAACCCTATTATGTAGATAAAAAACCTGCCCTCCCCTCTCTAGTTCTTTTTTAACTGCCGAGATTATTATTTCATCATTTTCCTCTAGAACATATGTTTCAACACTCTGGCGATTTTTTGGTGGGGTTTCAATTATAGAGAGATCCCTTATGCCTGTCAATGACATATGTAAAGTTCTTGGAATTGGTGTAGCACTCAAAGTTAGAACATCTACAAGATTTTTATATTTTTTAATAGTATCTTTTTGGTTTACACCAAATCTTTGTTCTTCATCTATAATAAGTAAGCCTAAATTTTTAGGTTTTAATTTAGAGGACAAAAGAGCATGAGTTCCAACTAATATATCCAACTCACCCATAGAAAATTTTAAAATACTTTCTCGAACCTCTTTAGCTGTTCTAAACCTAGATACCATATCCACTTTGATGGGATAATTTTTGTATCTCTCTCTTAAATTATTGAAATGTTGTAAGGTTAAAATAGTAGTAGGTGCTATGAGTAAAACTTGTTTTCCGGCCATTATAACTTTAAATGCTGCACGTATTGCAACTTCAGTTTTACCATAACCTACATCACCACAAACCAATCGATCCATCGGACGAATTGATTCCAAATCCGACTTCACTGCTTCTATTGCAGTCAATTGATCTGGAGTTTCTTCATATTCAAACTCCGCTTCAAATTCCTCTTGCCAAATTGTATCCTGTGGAAATGCATACCCCTGGAGTTTGATTCGATTTGCATACATTACTAATAATTCTTCGGCGAGCCTTCCTACTGCTCCCTTTGCTCGATCAAGCTTTTTTTTCCATAAACTCTTACCGAGGGAATCTAATTGTGGATTTTCGCTTCCACCTACATATCTCTGAACAAGGGAAATTTGATCCAAAGGAACAAAAAGTGTATCACCACTGCTGTAAGTGAGTTTAATAAAATCTCTGGTCTTTCCATCAGCCATAACCTTTTCTATACTTGTAAATTTTCCTACACCATGGTTTACATGTACTACAAAATCACCTTCTTTTAGATCAATAAAACTATCTATTGCTTTTGAAGATTTCTTTTTAAATCTGGTTTTTTTCTTATAATCTCTTCCAAAGATATCGTTATCCGTCCAAATATGAAGATTGTAATCAGGAATGATAAAACCATTCCTAAGCTCCGATTGAACGAGTGAGAGAGAAGGATTGGATAGGGGTTGGTCAAATGGTTTGATGTCTTCTGTATCGGGATAGAGTAATTTTATTTTTTCTTCCTGAAATAGTCCATACAGCCTGGATGTTTGTGCTGAAAATGAAGATGTAATTAATATATTAGAATTTTCTAATTCTACTAATTCATTGATTTTCTCACGGACATCACGTATTTTTCCACGAAAGGAATCTACCTCTTTTAGTGGAAGTGAGAGTTCATTTTCACTTGGAGGAGGAAGTGGGATCAATTGAATGCCTAAACTATTTGAGATGATATCATATTCCGTTCCAAAACTCAATAATTTCTCAGGGTCCAGACAAATGATTTCTTTGGATCGTCTTTCAAAAAGAATTTTATACTCTCTTTCAAGGGAATGAAGTTTTTCTTTAGCTTCTATAGGATTGGAAAAAAGTATGTATGGATGTTTTGTGAAATAGCTTAGAAAACCAACCAATGAATGCACCAAACCATTTAATTCTTCTAATAAATTTAGAGATGATACGTCATGATATGGTTTTTTTAAATGTTCATTAAAGCTCCCTAATTTTAAGATATAATCTTCTCTTTCTTTTTGGTTAAGAATATATTCATCAGCAGGAAGTATCACAACTTCAGAAATTTCTTTTATAGATTTTTGAGTATTCGGATCGAATAATTTTATAGATTCAATTGTATCTCCAAAGAAATCAAAACGAATGGGGTCTTCCATAAATGGTGTAAAAACATCTACAATTCCCCCTTTCATTGAAAAGTGACCATATTGTTCACAAATTTCATCTTTTTTATATCCGAGATTTACCAACTCTCGAACTAATTTGAGTGGATCGATTGACTCCCCACTTTTAAGGGCAATGGATTTATTATGAAAATTAATTTTCTCTGGAACTAATTGGATCATTGCTGTTACAGATGTAATTATCAATGAATAGGAATCATTGAGTATTGCAGAAATGGCTCGAATTCTATCTCTCTTTATTTCTGGCGAATAATGAGCATACTCATAAGGAATTGCCTCAATGCCTGGAAAATATACAATTTTATCTTTTGGTAAAAAACTAAGGGCTTCTCGATAAATAAGCTCAGCTTCGGAATTAGTAGACGTAATACATAAAATATGATTGTTTTCAATTTTATTAAATAGACAAGATGATACAAAAGAAGCAGTAGATCTTGGAACATTAAAAATTTTTTCTTTTTTTAAGGGATTAATTTTCTTAGAGATTTTTTTGAAATATTCTTCATTTGAAAATTTATTAATTATATTATACAAACTTTACCTAAACCTCAAAACGTATATTATCAATGAGTCGTACTTCTTTTATAAATATCGCAATTGCAATAAGGATATTTCCTGTAAGTTCTTCTTTTTCTACTAAAGTAAATGGATCTAAAATTTCTAAATAATCAATTTTAATATTTTTTGAAGATAATAAAATTTCTTTTATAAATTCTTTTATTATATTAATACTAATATTTTTTTTCTTAACATAATCTTTTGCCATACTCATTGATCTATAAATTAGTGTGGCATCCTCTATATCTTTTAGACTCAATCTAGAATTTCTAGAACTCATTGCCAGTCCATTTTTTTCCCTGATTGTTTCCATTCCTATTATTTCAATAGGAAAAGATAAATTATTTACCAATTCTTTGATAATGAGATATTGTTGGTAATCTTTTAAGCCAAAATAGGCTCTATTGGGTAAAGTATAATTAAATAGTTTACATACAATGTGCAGAACCCCTTCAAAATGTCCCGGGCGGGATGGGGCACATAAATTTTTCATTAAATTAGGAATTTTAATTTCAATCTTACTATCCTGGATTGAACCAAAAATATCTGAAGTTATTGGAAGAAATAAAATATCTACTTCTAATTTTATTAAAAGATGTATATCTAATTCTTCATTTTTGGGATACTTTTCATAATCAGATGGATTATTAAACTGTATTGGATTGACATATATAGATACAATAGTAATATCATTTTCTTTTTTAGACCTTTCAATTAAAGAAGAATGCCCATCATGTAAAAAACCCATTGTGGGAACAAAGCCAATTGTTTTTTTAGATATTTTTAATGAAGATACATATTCTCTTAATTCAACTACTGTGCGAAGTATTTCCATATTATGTCCTGATCTTTACAGATGTACCATGTTCTTCATCAAACCCTTCAATTTCAGCCATTATTTTTACATGAGGATAGAGAGACTGCAAGGACTCTTTTGTGATCTCCTGGTATGTCACTCTTTTTAAAAAAGTCTCTACTCCAAGAGGTGAATATATTCTACTCAGACCAGCTGTTGGTAGTACATGATTAGTTCCACTAATATAGTCCCCCATTGCAACAGGTGAATAATTTCCTAAAAATACGGATCCAGCATGTTTAATTTTTAAAAAATCTTCATTATAGGATTTAGTTTGTATTTCTAAGTGCTCGGGGGCATAAAGGTTAGAAAAATAAATACATTCCTCTATATTTGGAAACACTAGAATATAACTATTTTCATAAATTGCTTTAGATTTCATTTCTTTTCTGCCAGTTCTAATTTGCAGAGCTTTCTCAATTTCAAGGGAAACTTTATTTGCAAAATCTTTTGAGTTAGTAGCAAGAATTGCAACGCTATCCTCTCCATGCTCAGCTTGAGAAAGCATATCACATGCCACCCATTCTGGATTGGCTGAATCATCGGCAATAATGAATACTTCAGATGGACCTGCAATACTTTCAATTCCAATTTGCCCAATGGCTGATAAATAAGACTTTGCAGCAGCTACATATTTGTTACCGGGTCCTACTATGAAATCATGTTTAGGAATGGATTCTGTACCATAAGCTGCAGCTCCTATTCCCTGTGCTCCCCCAATGGTAAAAATTGAATCTATACCAGCAATTTGAGATACGTAAAGTAATATATCATCTACCTTTCCATTTTTTGATGGAGGAGTGAATAAATTTATTTGTTTTACACCAGCCAGTCTCGCAGGTATTGCACCCATTAAAACTGAGGATGGATAAAATGCCTTTCCCCCTGGAGCATAGACAGCCACAGAATCAATAGGTGTATACTTTATGCCCAAACGATTGCCATGAACAGTGCATTCAAAATCCCTTTGTAACTGTTTTTTATGAAACTCCTCTATATTTTGTTTGGCTATTAAAAAAGCATTTTTTATTGATTCCGGTATGTTTATATCTTGGTTGGAAACTTTTATTTCAAACACATCTAAATCAATTTGATCAAATTGTTTAGTGTATTTCTTAACTGCTGAATTTCCATTTTTTCGTATGTCTTTGAGAATTGGAGTTATGATTGAAAATGCATCCCCTAATTCCTCTTTGGCACGGTTTAAGATCATCGAATATGAATTTGGATTGGAAATGGTTGTCTCTAACATTTTTATTGCCATAAAAACCTTATCTGTTTTATACTCTTCTATGAAAATGAAAAAATGATTTTTGGGGGCTTGTTTGAAAATTCTATCACTCAATTGCAATGGTATTCGATCTGCGACATCTAAAGGACTCCACGAATTTTTACAAAAAGAAGATTTTGATATCTTATGTTTTCAAGAAATCAAAGCTAATTCAAAAGACATTGATCTTAGCTTTTATAAATCTATGAAATACCATGAAATTATTTTTTCAGCTGAGAAAAAGGGGTACAGTGGTACAGCAGTGTTTTCAAAAACAAAATATGTAGACTCTAAAGTAGGAATTAACCATACACTTTTTGATGGAGAGGGTAGAGTTATAACTCTTTACTTTAAAAATTTTAGTATTGTAAATGCCTACTTTCCCTCGGGAACATCCGGGGAAGAAAGACAATCCCAAAAAATGATTTTTCTCGATAAAATCAAATCCTATTTAGATAACTTAAAAAAGTCCCAATCCAATATCATTCTAACGGGAGACATCAACATAGCACATCGAGAAGTGGATATTCACGATCCTAAAGGCAATAAAAATAATAGTGGATTTCTTCCTACAGAGAGGGAGTGGATAGATTTATTTTTGGACTCGGGGTGGGTAGATGGATTTAGATTTTGTAATCCAATTCTAAAAGATACTTATACATGGTGGACATATAGATTCTCTGCAAGATCAAAAAATAAAGGCTGGAGAATTGATTACTTTTTTGTTTCTGAAAATTTGAAAAATAATATAAAAGAATGCAACGTATATACAAGTAAAATATTTTCTGACCATGCACCTAT